>JAHQVP010000152.1 GCA_019634275.1 Saprospiraceae bacterium | reverse complement strand
TAAGAGGGTCCTATCGCAACCTGAGATTAACCATTTACATCACTACTCCGGCCCTTAACAGCATTCGCAATACGGCATCAGGTGACATACGAGTGGAATCCATGGAAGTAGATCGACTGGACCTAGAGTTGGATGGAAGTGGGGACATCGAAGTCACAGAGTTTTTGACCATCGCAGAAGAGTTGTACATCGAAGCTGACGGGAGTGGCAACATCGAAGTAGAGGACTTAGTCACCCAGGAGCTCAATATTCAGATGGATGCCTCGGGAGACATCGATCTTGGCGGGACGGCAGATTTTGCTGACATCGACATCTCAGGATCAGGCGACCTTAAGGCGTATGCTGTGGAGGTAAACGACATGATCATACGCTCTTCCGCATCAGGAGATGCGGAAGTGAGAGCAGAAAATACACTAAAAGCCAGGCTATCCGGAAGTGGAGATGTCAACTATCGGGGATTTCCCGAGATTGACCTTCGCGAAACGGGTTCGGGCCGCTTGCGGGATCGCAATTGAGGTTTTGCGTGTATAGAGGATAATCACGAACATCAGCCTGGCTTGTCACGAAGCTCACGCTGATGTTCGCTTACATTAAAAGAGAAAACCTTGTATACACGAATTGAGAGTCATGCAGTGAGACCTAAGCTTCGGCGATTCCGATTCTTATCACTAAAGCTTAACTTGACCGCATGAGTAATCATACGACCTTCCACTATGCGCTGGCATTTCTCCTCACCCTGCTCTTGGTGGCAAGTGGATACGGTCTCTGGCGACTCCATGAATCGGTAGATGCTTCCCAGGAAATAAAGTACGATCTCGCCGTCTTGCAAGACGCCCGTTATGGCGTGCTCAATGTACATGAGTGGAAACGGCAGGTTTCTGTGATCATCTCCAACAAGATTGATGAGTTTGACATCAATCCTGCCAATGAAGGCAAATTAAAGGCCCAAATTGAATCCGCACTGTACAAACTGATCGACGAACTTCAGAAGTTCTTAAAAAAAGAGGAGGGCCAGGGCTCGGTGTTGGAAAAAATGGTCAAATCGATGGCCTATAACGTTGCCTTTGATGTTGACAAATTCAAAGCACAAGTTCCGATCTGGTCCGTTCAAATTCTGGAAGAGATTGACAACGAAGAAAACCGAAAGGAACTCAAGGACTACATTCGAGAAAAAATCGAGGAGCTTCTACAAATGGAAGCAGGGGACGAAGATACGGCCGTCCTGGATGCTGCCATGCTCAAATATGGCTGCGTGGACCGAGAAGATTGCGGACATGCCATGCGCTCACAGCTTGCGACCTTGGAGCAACAAGCCTCGCGCTGGGGATCGTTTGCGATCCTGGCGATCGCACTGCTCTTTTTCCTGGCCGTGGTTATAAAGAGACTTCGGGTCTGGGGATTGGTTCACGTGCTCATGATATTGGGATGTCTCCTTGTGCTCTATGGCGGACTCTCTTTGCCCATGATCGACATCGACGCTCGCATATCCTCACTCGGTTTCAACCTGATGGGAGAGGAGGTAAGTTTTAAAGACCAAGTCTTGTTTTTCCAAAGCAAAAGCATCCTGGATGTGGTAAGGCTGCTGTTGGAGCAAGATAAATTTGAAACAGTCGGAGTGGGATTTTTGATCTTACTCTTCTCCGTGATCTTTCCATTGACCAAAATGCTTGCCTCCACCGCGGTAGTCAGTCGTCCTACACTGCTTTCAAAAAATCGCCTTGTGCGTTTTCTGGTGCTAAAGTCAGGAAAATGGTCAATGGCTGATGTCTTTGTGGTAGCGATTTTCATGTCCTATATCGGATTCAGAGGCATCATCAATAGCCAACTTCGTCAACTCGAACGCGCCAACGAAACGGTAAACATGATCTCAACCTATGAGTACACGACCCTCCAAGAAGGGTTTGTACTGTTTACGGGTTTCTGCATCCTCAGTTTGGTACTCTCCACGATTCTTGATGAAAGGCGTGTGCAAACAGTGACGTAGAGAATATCCATGCCAAGATGCAGTAGAATCTTTAAAAATTCCCGATTTTCCACAGTTCGCTTCTTGTTGCCGAACGCTTCAGGGTTTCGACAAAATGAGAAAACTAGTTCTTGGCATCGGGTTAACGTGCATCCTTTTATCAGGGTGTGCGCCTCAACATAACCCACCCAACATCGTCCTCATCATGGGCGATGACATGGGATACTCCGACATAGGGTGTTTTGGAGGTGAGGTCCTGACCCCCAATTTGGATGGACTTGCCTCCAACGGCATTCGCTATGCTCATTTCTACAATAGTGCACGGTGTTGCCCGACTCGAGCATCACTTTTGACTGGATTGTATCCCCAGCAAGCGGGGGTCGGCCACATGATGAATGACCGAGGCACTCCCGCGTTTCACGGCGATCTCAGTCGCCAGGCCGTAACCATCGCAGAAGTTTTAAAGGGAGCTGGCTATGCTACCTATATGTCTGGCAAGTGGCATGTCACCCCCTATTTGGAGGACCGCGTCCGCGATCATCCTAGGCATAACTGGCCGACTAACCGTGGTTTCGATCGATTTTTTGGGACCATCAAAGGAGCAGGAAGTCTATACGACCCTTCTTCGCTGGCCTATCAAGACAGTTTCATTGCACCCACTCAAGATTTTTACTACACCGATGCCATTTCTGATTTTGCCGTACGCTGCATCGAGGAGCACGATGATTCGAAACCGTTTTTTCTCTACGTATCTCATGTAGCTGCTCATTGGCCTTTACAAGCTCCACCGGAGGACATCGCGAAGTACAGCGGGAAGTATGCGGGAGGATGGGACGATCTTCGGCAGTCACGCTTGGAAAAACTCTCTGAATTGGGCATCATCCCAGGTGGCACCCCCCTCGCCCCACGCGACCAGCGTATTCCAAATTGGGAAGATGATTCGGTAAATCGCAAGTGGCACGCACGTAATATGGAAGTATATGCGGCCATGATCGATCGCATGGATCAGGGCATTGGAGCCCTCACGAACACGCTCGACAATCATGGATTGTCGGATAATACGTTGATCTTTTTTCTGCAGGACAATGGGGCATGTGCTGAAGAACTTGATTGGATAAGCCGGTCAGCTGGTCCGGCGGATGTCCCGCTCGGTGAGGAGGAATGGCAGACGCGAATGGTGCCTCTCTTTACCCGAACAGGCGAACCCATACACGTAATGGATACTACAGTCGCAGCCGGTCCTGCAAACACATATCACGCCTATGGGAAATACTGGGCCCATGCCAGCAATACGCCTTTTGGCATGTATAAACATTGGGTGCATGAAGGAGGCATTGCTACGCCTCTCATTGCGCATTGGCCCGCTGGAATCGACCTTCCAGGCTCGCTGTGTAAAGCACCCAGTCACTTGATCGACATCATGGCCACTTGCGTTGACGTCTCAAATGCAGACTACCCAGAGCATCATGCAGGATCTTCCATCCATCCCATGGAGGGGGTAAGCTTGCGGTCAACTTTTGGGGGAGCAGCGCTTCCAGAGAGGACCATCTTTTGGGAACATGAAGGCAACCGAGCGGTGCGATCCGGGGACTGGAAACTGGTTTCTCCAGCGGATTTCAATTCTTTCATTTGGGATCGCACAGATACGCTGGACCTGTCTCTCTGGGAACTCTATAATCTTACTGCTGATCGCAGTGAACAACACAACATGGCCGCCAAAGACCCTACCCGAGTGTACGAGATGGCTCAAGCTTGGCAAAAATGGGCAAACCGAACGGGCATCGTGCCACGACCATACTTTGATTAGATTGATAAACAAATAACCAAATGAAAATTTACGGATTAGTACTCGCACTATTTTTCACCATTTCTCTCTCTGCACAAAATTTACCCTTCCACTATCAGGCAGTAGCACGTGATGCAGACGGGACTCCGTTGACCGACCAAAATATTGGCATTCGCTTCTCCATCCTTCAGGGTGCAGAATCTGGGAGTATACTTTATGCAGAGACCCATGCAGTGGTCACCAGCGACCTGGGAATGGTAGAACTTAATATCGGTACGGGCAATGCCCTCAATGGGACCTTCGATGACATAACCTGGGATGCAGGTCCATATTACTTGAAAGTGGATATGGACGTAAGTGGATTGAACATTTACGAGCACATTTCTACCTTACAGTTTTTGGCAGTTCCCATTGCCCTCTATGCACTCTCTTCCGGCTCCAGCGGAGCTATCCCCATGCATGAATGGCAAGGCACCTCCATACGGTTTGAACAATCTCCTGGAGTCTATGGTGACTTTACTGATCTCAAAGGGGAACAAGGAGAACAAGGAGAAACCGGCCCCCAAGGCGAACAAGGGGAAACAGGTGCCGCAGGACCCAAGGGAGATCCCGGTGAAACCGGACCGCAAGGACCACAGGGGGAGGTAGGCGCTGGTGTCGTCATTGTTGGTTCGGTAGTTACTGCTGCCGATCTGGCTTCCGACTACCAGGGAAACATTGGTGATCTTTTTATCAGTCAGGATGACGGCCATGGGCACGTCTGGGATGGAACTGTCTTTAATGACGTCGGCTCCATCAAAGGTCCCCGTGGTGATCAAGGACCAAAGGGGGATGAAGGCCCTGCCGGAGTTCCCGGCAATGAAGGCCCCCAAGGAGACGCTGGCCCTAAAGGCGATATGGGAGAAACCGGCCCCAAGGGTGATCCAGGAGAAGCGGGTTTGCGATATGTGGCTGGTACTGGCATAGAAATCGATAGCCACATGATCTCAACCTCTGCTTTGGAGCTATGGTCACCTGTACTAACCTTGAGTGTCCCTCCTCAATTGGTTGGGATGGTAGCCCAAGCTTCAGTGGAAACCAATGCACTGACCAGCACAGATTTTTCAGCGACGAAGGCCAACATTGCAGATGATCTTTGGGTCGGTGCACGCGATGGTGAAGGAATAGCAACCCATATCCAACCTGACAACATTCACTTTGACGGCGGTACTGGAAAATCGCTTGAAATAACCAATGACTTGGTAAGTTGGGGCAATGAATCTATGCACCTCTCTGAGGCGGGACTTGGTTTTCGAAGCATTGACGGAGGAGGCCTGCCCATATTTGAATCGCTGATTAATGAGCAGGGATTTTCAATAAGTAATCCCAATACCTCCTTCCAAACGGGAAGATTGACGCATGATTTCAATGGACATGGCTTTTTCGAGTTGATGAGCGATCGCGGTGCCGTGGGACATCAAATGGGATTTGTTGCCGGAAACAATGCAGCTTACCAGGTGCTATTTGGCAATAACGGCCAGGCCAATGTGACTGTTGGACCAAGCAGTGGTTCTAACTTAGGATCAGTCCGCGTGTTTGATCAAAATGGTTTAGCAAGAGCCGAGATGTACATTGACAATGACGGAAAAGGCGTAGTTCTGGTAGACGACATTCGACTACGAACCCGTAATACCAGTCGGTCCACTGCCGATACCCAATCCATGGGGATTTTACATGGTCCGGAAGTAGCCAGCTACCTCCGTGGTACGGCAACCCTGGTGGATGGTGAGACCATCGTTACCCTTCCTAATTCCTTTACT
>JAHQVP010000151.1 GCA_019634275.1 Saprospiraceae bacterium | reverse complement strand
GAAGCAAAATGGCGCATACCGGATTCAAGCATTGTTACATCCTCGCGTGAGGCGCCCTTCTGCGCCGCATACGTATGCACCGCTCCAGCTGGACCATAAAAAGGATTGTCTACATCACAAAGTATCTTCCATGTAACCTTAGGCAAATGAGGCTTTCTGATCCCAGTGATTTTACTGAGGTTGGCCCCGACGGGTTGCAGCGAGTTCCCTGCGGCATCAAGAAACCGAAACCCCAGGGCATGTGCAATTCCCAATCCCGCATCATTGGTAGCGGAACCTCCCACACACAAGATTATGGAATGCGCTCCTGACTCGATCGCGTGCAGAACCTCCAATCCTGTTCCCAGTGAAGAGGTCTTGCCCGGATCTCGATCAAGGTCTTTCAAAATGGTAAGTCCAGAAGATACAGCAAGCTCGACAAGCGCAGTACCATCCGGGCCAAGCAGATAATGGCCCTGAAAGCTGCGTCCTAACGGATCTACCGAATCGACAGAGACTTTAGTGCCTCCACAGGCCTCATGCAATGCCTCAAGGCTGCCCTCTCCCCCATCCGCTAGCGGAAAAAGAGTTACGTTAGCATCGGGCATGACTTCGACAATGGCTGATTTCATGATCTGCGCTACTCGAAGGCTCGACAAAGAACCTTTAAAAGAGTCGGGAGCTAGGAGAATCTTCATAATGGGATCAGAAGGCGATAAGGTATGGAGGATATCGATAAGGTAGTAATAAATTTTGATGGCGATCAGATGGTCCTAATGAATCTGGTCCTTGGTTTGCTGATGTTTGGAGTTGCCCTCAATCTACGCCTGGATGACTTTAAATACATAGGTCGGCACAAGCGTTTGGTGGGCATTGGACTGTCGTCACAATTGCTGCTGCTTCCCATATTGACGATCATATTGATCTGGGTATTCTCCCCGCCATTCTCCGTTGCCTTAGGCATGATCCTGATTGCTTGCTGTCCAGGTGGCAACATATCCAACTATTTTGTCCATCGATCAAAAGGCAACACTGCGCTAAGCATCACACTAACTTCTATTGTGACCATCGCCGCCGTGGTACTCACGCCCATAAGCTTTTACCTCTGGAGCAGTTTGATTGGAAAGCCTGCCGATCTGGATCAATCCATTCATGTGGAGTTCGCAAAGATGTTGAGCATCATGCTGCAATTGATTTTGATCCCCATTGGTGTGGGAATGTACATCAACCACAAACTGCCCAAAATTCAAGCCGCGATTGAAAAGCCCATGAAGGTACTTTCTCTGATCTTGCTGATCGGCATCATCGTATTTGCGGTAAAAGACAATATGGACATCGTGCTCAATCACCTAGATAGGATCTTCATTTTGGTATTGTGTCACAATGGACTTGCATACCTGCTCGGATACCACTGGGCCAGGGCATTTCGAACTGCTGAAGGGGACCGCAGGGCGATCGCTCTTGAGACTGGAATTCAAAACGGCGGGCTGGGCCTGATTTTAATTTTCAACTACTTTGAAGGCCTTGGAGGCATGGCACTCGTTGCAGCCTGGTGGGGGATATGGGACATCATTTCGGGCTTTGTTCTTTCAAGTGTTTGGAACCGAAAAAGTCCATCGATATCAGGATAAAATGTGACTTTTGATCAAGTTGCCGTCAAACAGGCGACTACGAATTGCACATCATTGCATTTTCTGACATTTATTATTCTAAGCAAAACAAAAAATCATGGGAATTAACCTAATGGAGATGGTAAAAGACGCCGTAGGCGACCAACTCGTAAACCAAGCAAGCGGATTCTTGGGAGAATCTGCTGAAAACACATCTTCTGCCGTAGGCGCGATGTTACCTGCCATACTGGGAGGACTAATGAAAAAAGGATCTGATGCGCAGGGTGCGCAAGGAATCTTAGATTTCATGCAAAATTCTAACATTGACGGAGGCATTCTGGATTCATTAGGAGGATTGTTCGGAGGCGGAGCTCAAACGAATGGACTTCTGAGCGCCGGCGGAGGCATTCTAGATTTCCTCTTTGGCAATAATAGCAGCATGTTGGGTTCCGTATTGGACCTGATCACGAAGCGATCTGGCATCGGCAGTGGTTCTTCGAGCTCATTGATGAAAATGGTAGCACCACTCTTGATGGGTGTCGTGGGTCGTTATGTCAAGAACAAGGCTTTGGATGCTGTAGGATTGAGCAACTTGTTGGGTTCTCAAAAGGAACATGTGCAAAAAGCAGCTCCTGCCGGTCTATTTGACAAGATGGGTCTGGGAGCGCTAGGTGCCATTGCCAATTCTGTGACCGGAGCAGGTCAGAAAGTTGTGGATACGGGTAAAGCAGCAGTTGGAGCCACCACTGCAGCAGCGGGTACTGCGGCCAAGGCCGGAGCGGATACCGTCAAGGCCGGAGCTGCAGCCGGATCTAATCTATTTTCGAAGATATTGCCCTGGTTGATCCTGGCAGCGGCCGCATTAGGATTGCTATGGTTTATGAAGGGATGCGGAGGCCAAGTTGGAGATGCTGCTGGATCAGTACTCGATCAGACCGAGCAACTGGCAGATAAGGCAGGTGACATGGCAGGCGACGTAGCTGGCAAAGTTGGCGATGCGGCAGGTGCTGCCGTCGATGCCGCTGGCAATGCAGTTAATGCTGTTGGAGATGCCATCTCCTCGATTTCACTCCCGGGTGGTGCTGAAATCTCTGCAGCAGCCGGATCCTTCACCGATCGCATGGCCAAGTTCTTAGCAGGAGGAGACGGAGACGCTGCTACTCGATTCACTTTTGATGGTGTTAATTTTGCAACGGGCTCAGCCAATCTTACTGAAGAGTCTATGACACAGCTGCAAAATCTTGCTTCCATCATGAAGTCCTATCCCAATGTGAAAATTCGAGTAGAAGGCCACACGGACAATACGGGTGATGCCAATGCCAACATGAATCTTTCGCAACAGCGAGCGTTGTCTGTCAAGCGTGCACTCAACGAATTGGGAGTCGCAAATGATCGCGTAGAAGCTCAGGGCAAGGGCCAAAATGAGCCTGTAGCAAGCAATGACACCGAAGAAGGACGACTGCAAAATCGACGTGTTGATGTCTTCGTGACAAGCAAGTAATCATATCTTATCCCGAACGATAAAAGCCAGTGAAGCAATGCTTTACTGGCTTTTTCGATTTAGGCAACAACACAGTATTTTTCGGAATCTGTTTGTTGTCAAAATACCAGCCCAATAATTCTCCGGTACTTCTTCGGAGAAAGATTCAACGAAAGCGCCAAGAAAAGCGTTTTATTTCTTGGATGTGGTCAATAGCACCAAGTTCGGTAGTGTATCTCTCCTTACTCCTGCTCCTTAGTCAGCCGGTCAAAGGTCAATTCTTTTATGAGGTCAATCGCTCAAAAACGCTGACAATTGAGTTTAATTCGGAGCACGACTTTATCCTCGTCCAAGTTCGCTTCGCCAATGTCCTGCCCCTCAACTTCATCTTCGATACTGGATCAGAGCACACTATATTATTTAAGAAAGAGTACGCCGATCTGCTAGGGGTCCAATATGACCGCAAAATTCCATTGTACGGAGCCGATATGGCGGGTCAGATATATGCCTACATCGCTCGGGCTGTCGAAATGACCATCCAGGACCATGTTAAGTTTACCAGTGATGTTCTGGTGATGGAAACAGACTACCTGCAGCTTGAAGAGTTTACAGGCATAAACATTGATGGAATTCTAGGGGCTAACCTGTTTCGACACTTGGTCCTGCACATTAACAATAAAAAGGACAAGATATCTTTCATAGCCCCGAATCGATTTAAAGGACCAGGAAGTCGGTACCTGGAATTTCCGATCGAAGTGCAACAAAGTAAACCATACATCACGCTGCCCTCGAGTGTCAACGGGACGGAACTAAAGCTGAAGTTACTGATGGACACAGGAGCTTCACTCCCACTTTTGCTTTACATCAACACGCACCCCGATCTCGCCGTACCAGAAAATACGATCCTCGGAAATCTAGGCATGGGACTTGGTGGATTTCTGCAGGGGTATATTGGTCGGGTCGAATACGTCGATTTTGTCAATCACCGATTTGACAATCTGGTAGCCAGTTTTCAGGACTTTGAGATCGACAGCGCCTTCTTTTCTCGAACCAAACGCAACGGATTGATCGGCAACTCCATGTTGAGCCGATATAATTTATACATCGATTATAGCAGAAACAAGGCCTACTTCAAACCGAACAGAAAATTCCGTCGAAAATTCCGCTATGACAAAAGCGGACTGGTGATAGTAGCAGCTGGTGCAGAGCTGAATAATTTCATCGTGCAACGGGTAGTTCCAAATTCGCCGGCCGCTGATGTCGGACTTAAGCAAGGGGATTTGATCAAAAGCGTGCAAGGCATACCCACAACCTTTTATACATTGGCTGGAATAAATTCCAAACTCTCAAGCAAAGCAGGCAAACGCATCAAATTGGTGATTTCCAGAAACGGGGAGCGATTGAAAAAATCCCTACGCTTAAGAGAATTGATATAGATCTGATTTGCAAAAACAAAAACTCGCTTTCGAAATTATCTGGATCCTGCTTGCTGCAGTTGCTGTGGTGCTCGTGCTCTTACCCATCCGATCGCATGTACCAGACTATCCATTTGAGATTTCCAACGCCATTTTCATTTTCACCTTCATCACGGTAGCCAGAATCCTGTTTACCTTAAAATATAGTGTTTGGGGACGCATTCAATGGTTAAAGGCGGTATTGGTTTTTCTTTGCATTCCCCTGGTATTTAACCTGGTCAATTCGTTTAATTCCTTTCTTGCTTACATGGATGATTACACGCTCTCAAGTTTCCTGGATCATCTGGATAAATCCAAGGAACTACAGCTGGAAAAGTACATTCGCTCCGAAATGATATTTTTTGCCACTGGCAGCATCATCTCTTCGATTTTATTACCGTTTCGTCTGATCATCTCCTTGTGGCGACAGCGTAATCGGGGAACGGTATAGTCCGTTGAGCGCCTCGCTTTTCGAAGTTTACGGGAGGACCTTTTTTCAATGGGGCAAAAAAAAACAGCGATAGAATACGTTTATTCCATCGCTGTATGAAAAAGCTCTACCTCAACTATAATTCTTAACGGGAAGCTTTAAAGTCAATGTCAATGACAAATTTCTCCCCGGATAATCTTTGGTGGTGATGCTGCTCGTCGAGACGCGCAAAGATGTAGTGCTCCAAAGCTGCATTCTCCGTACTTGTTTCTCTGACTTGAATACGTCCCTCATCATCAATTTTAAATTCGATGCGGACTGTTTCGGCATCACACGAAATGGTCTTAAGCTCTCTTGAATCAATGAGCTTGGAAACCTTATCTTTTAACTTTGAAATCAACAGCGCTCTGCTTGGGGTATCTCCTGCGTAGGAGAGACTGGCACTGGACAAAAAAATGGCCATAAGCGACCATGACAGGACTGCTTTCATAGTTTATTAATTTTATCTGATCTCGTCAGATGGTTATTCGGGATTGTAATCTTGCAACTGAATTACATTAGGACAGACGTAAGATTTTGAAGAAAAGTTGCAAAGGCTTCAAATTTTAACGAATAATATTGCCATTATCGGATGAAGCAGGTAAAATCAGCGATGAATCGGACGCCTTGTCCAAACTTAACTTGGTATTGCTCCTCCTGCACTAGAGCGTGAAATGCCCATCAAATAGATCAAATCGCCAATTATGAATCAAATCGAAGAATTTAATCGCTATCGAACCCAGATGAATGAGCGCATTTTGGGAGCGGACAACAAGGTGCTCAAGCGTTTTTTTAGCCTTGACAATCAAACCTATCAGAATGGAGCACTGGATACTAAAACCAAGGAGCTGCTGGGATTGGTCGCCTCGATGGTGCTGAGATGCGATGATTGCATCAAATACCATCTCGGAAGATGCCATGAAGAAGGCGTTAACAAGGATCAAATCCTAGAGGTCTTTTCGGTAGCAAACGTGGTCGGAGGATCCATTTGCATCCCTCATACCAGGAGAGCTCTGGAATACTGGGACCTTCTCGAAGATTAATTAATCGTTGAACAAGCTGCGGTAGATAATCCTTGCCGCCACAAGACTGCCCTCACGAGAAGGATGGAACTGATCCGGACCGTAATAACTAAAGTCATTGGTAGAATCGAAGTACGCCTTCCATTCTGATCCCACCGGACATAGGATCGAATTGGTTGTCTGGGCAGCCTCGGTATAGTTGCGAATGACACCGCTGAAGGTGTTATAGTACTGACGTGATGGCCAAACCATAAAGAAGGCCATTTTAGTGTCATGCTGCTCGCACAGTGCTTTAATGAGTCCTCCATACTCCAGCAAAGATTGTCGTCCATACGGCTGAGACGACGGTCCCTGTTGAATCACGACGTAATCATAGGTACCCGATTTAATCAAGCGTTTGACAATGCCGTCATTCCAATGATCTTCCAAGCCGTAATTGGCATTGGCGAGCGTTTCTACCGCAATATTCTTGCCTTTCGCAGCCGCTTCTTCTTTTACCAGGTTTGGTAAGCTGTTGTAGTAAGTAAGGCTATTCCCTACAAATAGGACATGAAAGTCTGCTTCTGCTTCGGGTGTTTCAGGGAGCTCCTGTTCCTCAGAAGGCTCCTTTTGACAAGCACTCGCTGAAAAGGCAAGCATGAAAAGAATCGAAAATAAGAACGCATGTGCTGCACGAAATCGAGTGGACGAGCATTTGGTATTCTTGAGATTCATCATTGTGTAGAACGGGCATACCACCCCATATGCTGCGAAGAATCTGAAGCCTCACTTCCTCTCAAGAACCAAGTAATAAAAAGGGTGCTCCAGTCGCTTCCGGAGCACCTCCCATGAACTTAATTCACCGATTGAATTAAATATAATCACTTGTCCCAGCTCGGCGGATCCTCGCCTCCTGCTGTATCCTCGTCTACTCGAGCACTCACTTCTGAATCGCTCAGGTAAGCTGCCTCCGCCCCTTCGGCTTCGCTCAGGGCAGCGCCCGTTCGACCCTTCGGCGCTGCTCAGGGCGTGGCTTCGCTCAGGGCAGCGCCCGTTCG
>JAHQVP010000150.1 GCA_019634275.1 Saprospiraceae bacterium | reverse complement strand
CGATGATTGTCATCGATGGTCTTCCTAAAAAAATCCTCCTTTAGATTTCCTGTCGCACGGGTAAAGGATCTAAGTCCACTCGGACATTCCGGGCAGCGGAGGTTGCATGCGGTTGTGGGTTCGAAGGAGATCGTAAAGGGTAAGCCCCACTGATTCGGTTTTTTCCGAAACCGACTCCAATGAAAAGAACAATAGAGCAAAAGTGCATTCCACAGCTTGAAGGGCGAAAGGTTCCGCACAAATCCAAATGCATCGGTAAGACGAGCCACCATCTTGTAAAAATAGCCCTTCGCCGCAGATCATATTCGATTTGTACATTCGACCCATGTTTCTGCAACGTCTACTTTCTCGATTTTTTCGTCCAAAATCGGATACTTTTGACCCCGCTATGAAATACCTTCTCGTAGGTCTGGGGAATATGGGGATTGAGTATGAAAACACTCGTCACAACATAGGCTTTGATGTGGCAGATGCATTGGCCAGAGAAGGATCGGCGTCCTTTGATCATGAATCTCTCGGAGATCTCGCCCTCATAAAACACCGTGGTAGGCGGATCTATGTGCTTAAGCCATCCACCTACATGAATCGGAGTGGAAAGGCTGTGCGCCATTGGCTACAGAAGCTTAAGATTCCGCGTTCCAACCTGCTTGTCATCGTGGATGAACTCCAGTTGCCATATGGTAAGACCAAACTCACCAAGAAAGGCAAAGATGGGGGGCACAATGGTTTGAGAGACATACAAAACATGCTGCAGGGCACTGACTATGCCCGACTCCGTATTGGCATTGGTCGCGATTTTAAACCCGGACAACAAGTAAACTATGTTCTCGGAAAATGGAATGCTGCACAGCGACAGGACCTTGATGGAGTTATTGCAAAGGCTGTCGAGATTGCACTATCCTTTGTCGCCATTGGGCCAGACCACACCATGACCAAGTTCAATCGCAACTAAGTCAGTCTAGGAATGCACTCAAATGGGGCTTGAAGTCCAGTACTTCCTTGTCGGGTTCAATTATTCTCCCCTCCATTTTAAAAGTCTTGAGGTTGAGTGTCTCTTCGCTTTGAATGTCGAACAACTGATGATGCTTCAGTTGTGCTGCCAGGTATAATTGCTCTGGTTGACGAGGTGTCGGCACCAAAATGGCAGGTTTTGTTAAGGCAAGAAGGTCCATAATCGAAGAATAACCCGAGCGACAGACGACAAATTTTGACCGGCTGAGTATCGACTCCAACTCATCAGCAGTTGGCGAATGGAGCGTAGTCAATTGACTTTGGCTATTCGAGCTGTTCCGTCCACCAGAGATGCGACCGCTGACCAGATACGTCGGTGCGCTCAGTGACTGCAGGTGCTGTCTCAGGAGTTGCTCAAATCGGCTCCGATCGGGCTCGGGGCCGGAAACAACTGCTGTACAGTATATGTCTTCCTTACGGGCATGACACTTGAATCTACTGAGTCTACCAATCCTTTGTACTGGGATCTTTATAAATCTATTCGCTGACAGGGTGCCGGTAAGGTCATGAGGTGGAGCAGCGTCGGGGACCCAACATGTCTGAAACTTGTTTATCAGCCTTGCGAGCACTGGGGCAGTAAAGGATCTCATTCTGGGAATCGGGATGGTCAGTTGATGAGTCAAAATGATAGATCGAATGGATCGGTGCCAGATTCCATATCGGTTATCAGAGATAACGCGGTCAATTTTTGCAACGGATGCAATCTCCTGCAGTGCATCATTTTCTGCCTGAATACGCTGATATAAGTGAGGGATCCTCCTTAACCAATAGAGCAGCATGTGCTCTTGAGGATAGGTCACATCGTAGCCTGGAAGTTCATAGTAGGGACATTCGGGAAATTCCTGCTGCAATAATGCTCCGGCACGTCCGTCTGAGGCAAGAACGACTTCATGACCCTGTGTGATCATGTGTCGAATCAAAGGAATGCACCTGGTAGCATGACCCAGCCCCCAATTGAGCGGTGCTACAAGGACGCGTCGCATTTAGTTAAGTCTGATCTCGTCCTCTCTGCCGTCAAAAAATTTGTAGGCATTGATAAAGAAGTCGTTGTTTGGATAAATGCGAATCCATTTGCGGTATTGCCGATACCAGCCACGCTGCACCTTGCGCCAGTCTCGCGTTAGGTAGGAATGAATATAGGGGTGGACTTGAAGAGAAATTTTGACGTTTGGCCGATTTTGCAAAACATATTCCAAATCTCTCTCTATCAAATCAGGAATCAGGATGGTCGCGTTAATCTTTCCAGAGCCATTACAGGTGGGGCAAGCTTCGGCAGTATTGATTTTCACTTCGGGTCTCACACGTTGTCTCGTGATTTGCATGAGGCCGAATTTGGACAAGGGCAATACCGTGTGTTGCGCTCGGTCATTGCGCATAAACTCTCGCATCTTATGCACCAGCAAGCGCTTGTGTTCTGATGACTTCATGTCAATAAAGTCAACGATGATCAAGCCGCCGATGTCACGTAGGCGCAGTTGCCGGGCGATCTCCTCTGCTGTCTCGAGGTTAACGTTCAGCACCGCTTCATCTTGCTTGCGACGGGCCATCTTGGGACCACTATTGACATCGATGACGTGCATCGCTTCCGTATGTTCGATCACGATGTATGCCCCACTGGGCATTGTATAGGTTTTACCAAACGATGCCTTTATTTGTCGTGTGATGCCATGGCTGTCAAACAGAGGGCGCCTGGATCGGTGCAGGTGCACGATCTTCTTCTTTTCCGGTACATTGGAAGCCAGATACTGTTGGATGGACTCATACATATCACGGTCATTGACCACGATGTTATTGAAGTCATCCGTCAACATATCACGCAACATGCTGGAGGTCTTGTCCAACTCACTCAGGAGTTTCATGGGCGGTTCGCTCTTCTGTAACTGAGAATGGATTCTTTTCCACTTCTCCTCCAGATCCCGCAATTCTTCGTGCAAAGTAGCCGCATTTTTTCCCTCTGCCGCAGTTCTTACAATGACACCAAAATTTTTGGGGCGAATACTTTCGATCAGTCGCTTAAGCCTTTTGCGCTCCTCACTTGAACCCACTTTCTTAGAGACGGAGACAATCGTTGAAAAAGGCGTCAACACCAAAAATCTTCCTGGCAAAGTGATTTCACAACTTAGCCTTGGACCCTTTGTTGAGATCGGTTCCTTGAGGATCTGTACAAGAATGCTCTGCTTTTTACTGAGTACTTGATCAATCTTTCCCGTCTTGACGATTTCGTCCCTTAGATCAAAGTCTCCGAGACCATGATCAGTGCTGCCGCCGCTTATGGCTCGCTTGGTAAACTTCTGCAAGGAGGGCAGCTTTGGTCCGAGATCAGTATAGTGCAAAAAGGCATCTTTAGAATGCCCAATGTCTACGAAAGCCGCATTGAGTCCAGGCATCAATTTCTTGATTTGCCCTAAGAAAATATCTCCTACTGAAAACTTAGAATTTGTCTTTTGCGTATGAAGCTCTACGAGTTTAGAGTCTTCTGATAGAGCAATTTCAACTTCTGTAGGAGTGGAATTAATGATTAATTCTTTATCCACTGTATAACTACTGTGGTACCTGCATTGCCAGATGACGGAGAATAATAGCCTCCAAATGAGACATATCGCTTGGAACGAAGAACTCGATCCAGGGCTTCTAAAGCTGTCCTATCTAAGATATCCTTTGCATCTAGCTAATTGCAACTAGCAATTACGGGATGTCTAAATGTGCGATCGGTTGGCATGCAAGGATAGACGGCACAGCAAGCCTAAAAACAATAAACAGGTACCTGTCCTATAAAATAAAAGGGGTACAGTTTACCTGTTCTTCTTCTTATGTCTGTTTTTCCTCAAACGCTTTTTGCGCTTATGAGTCGCAATTTTGTGTCTTTTTCTTTTTTTACCGCAAGGCATCTTTTAATGCTTATTCAGTTAGTAAATCACATTTCTCTCTGGTTGCTTGCCAATTGGGGTCTTGCATCTGTGCAAGCACGTCTGCTAGTAAACAAACAACTCTTTTGTTTTCAGGTTCCATTGCAACGGCAGATTCGAGTCTTTCTTTTGCTCGATCCCATTGTCCTGTTTCCACTGCCAGTTTAGCCAGATTGAAGAGGACCACCACATTTTCTGGCTGTTTTTCATTCAATCTCAAAAGCATTTGAATCCCTTTCATAGGATTTTCCTGGGGTGGCTGTCGGACATAAATCAATGCCTGATTGACGCGGTGATTTATGTCATCCGGTGCTAAGCTTATCGCTTGCTCGAGGCAAAATGCAGCTTGTTGTCCACAAGCCCGCTGCTGTTCTTCCGGGCCTGTTTGAAGTCCACTCATAAAGGTAGTCCCCGCTATGCTCCAAGCCTGATCATTTTCTTCTTTCTCAGCCGCTTGCTTTGCAAAGGCTCCCGCCAAGTAGTACTCTTTTTGACGGAACCAAAAACCTGATATTTCTTTCAATATTTCCGTCTGCTCTGATTCACTTGCTTGCTGGTATCTAACTTCCAGAGAAGCAAGTTCGGCAGACTTTTCAGATCCGAGGCTTTCCCCGGCCTTTTCTACAATAGAACCAACGTCAAGCGATAAACCTGTTTTGGCTCTTGTTTCAATCAAATCAAGTTGTTGGGGTGATTTGATATCGAATCCCAAATACAGCACCAGAAAAAGAAGTCCTGCCGATAAAAGCACGACCTGCTGCTGTCGATTCATAGACTAGGATTCGTCGTTGGGTAACTCGTTTACATTTTGCTTAACCTGATCAACAAAGATCTTGGCCGGCTTAAACGAGGGTATATAGTGCTCTGGAATCTCGATTGCTATGTTCTTCTTGATGTGTCGCCCTATCTTTTTCGCTCTTCGTTTGATTACAAAAGAACCAAAGCCTCGGATGTAGACGTTCTCGCCCTCGGCTAGTGAATCCTTTACTTCTGTAAAGAAATACTCGAGTGTGACAAGTACATCAACCTTCGGAACCCCAGTTTTTTCCGAGATCGAACTTACCAGGTCCGCTTTTCTCATTATCCTTTGGTTTATAGATAGTTATAAAAGATTTAAAGCCTGATTTTGAAGCGAGGCAAATGTCGCAATTAATTTGAGAAAAAAAAATTAGATCCCTCCTTTTTTAGGCCATTTTCGAAATTCAGATCCTTGATTATCAGTTTCTTGCGCCTTCATTGAAGGACGGGGGTGTGGCTCGAGGCGTGAGATTAGGTACAAACTCTATCTTTGGCAAAAAGACACTATGCTTTTATCGATGACAAGCTATGGACGGGCGTCGGCCCCATTAGATGATCGACACCTCGTTGTGGAGATCAAGACGCTCAATAGCAAGTTTATCGATTTGCGCATTAAAATGCCCAGCACCCTCAATGGCCACGAAATTTGGCTCAGGAAACAAATCCAGGAGCGTTTGTCCAGGGGCAAGGTCGAAACCACGGTGGCGTTTGAGAATGAGCTTGGCACCGACACCTACAAGATCAATCGTGCCCGATTCAAGTCCTACTACAAACAACTTAAAGGCTTAACCGATGAAATGGCCATTGATGCTCCCGATCTTTTGGGTTCCATTGTACGTATGCCTGAATTGGTGTCGTCGGATGAGGCTGCCTTGACCGAGGAAGAAAGGACAACCTTTGAAGCTGTGGTGGACGAGGCCCTGGAGCAGGTGTTAAAACACCGGAGAGAGGAGGGCAACTCAATCGAGCAAGCGCTGCGCTCTTATGTGGGTTCGATATCTGAGCATTTGGTCAAGGTAGATCCTTTCGAGCGCCAGCGAGTGAGTGCGATACGCTCCCGCATGTCTAGAAACCTGCAGGAATACATGAAGAAGGAGAATGTCGACGAAAATCGTTTTGAGCAGGAAGTGATGTTTTATCTGGAGAAAATTGACATTTCGGAAGAAAAAGTTCGTCTGCGTCAACACTGTGATTACTTCTTAGAGGTGCTTGGAGATCAAACCGAACAGAAAGGGCGAAAACTCAATTTCATCGGCCAAGAAATGGGCCGCGAAATCAATACCCTAGGCGCCAAAGCCTACTCGACCGACCTTCAAAAACTTGTTGTCCTCATGAAGGATGATCTTGAAAAGATCAAGGAACAACTAGCGAACGTGCTATGATGCAGGGCGAAACGAGAACAAGGCTAATCGTATTCACTGCTCCATCAGGCGCAGGCAAGACCACAATCGTCCGGCACCTCATTAAGGAGTTTAGCGCTCTTTCTTTTTCGGTATCAGCTACTAATCGACCAGCTCGTGAACACGAAGTCGACGGCAGAGACTACCACTTTCTTTCTACCGAAGCCTTCCTAGAAAAGGTGCACAATAAGGAATTCCTTGAATGGGAAGAAGTCTATGAGGGTCAATATTACGGAACCCTTAAATCAGAAGTTGCTGATATCCTAGACACTGGCAAACACGTTATTTTTGATATCGATGTACGGGGAGCTACTGCCATCAAATCATTCTATGGCGATCAATGTATGGTCGTCTTTATTCGCCCTCCTTCCTTTACCACTTTGGTCAAAAGACTAAAGGCCAGGGCTACAGACACCGACGCAAGCTTAGAACGGAGAATTGCCAGGATGAAGGAAGAGATGACCTATGAAGACAAATTTGATCGAATCCTTATTAATGATCTGCTTGCCGTCGCCCTCCAGGAGGCAGAGCTCATGGTGGAAGAGTTTCTTGGCATAAAATCTGTTACAGAAGAAGAGTGAATACCCAGATCACACACGGCATTAAAATTTCAGTGGTGGCTGCTTTTCAAGCCCAGCACTCTAACCCTATAGAGAACAAGTACTTGTTCTCCTATCAAATTGAAATCGAAAACCTTAGTGACAAACCCGTACAGCTCCTACGTCGCAATTGGATCATCTTTAGTTCGAATGGAACACGCAAGATGGTCTCCGGAGATGGCGTAGTGGGGCAGCAGCCTTACATCCAGCCAGGGCATATGCACCAATACGGGTCTTGGTGTCCACTCAGTACTGCTATCGGCCGCATGTACGGCACTTACGAAATGTTGATTGTGGGCACTGATCAGCAGATTGAGGTTGATATTCCTGCCTTTGACCTGGTGGCGCCCTTCACCTATAACTAGGCAGAAAAGAGTTCTATCTGTGGCCGGTAGGCTGCTGGATTTTCTATCCGCAACAATTTTTTCTTAACGTCGAGGCCATAGGCATAGCCCGTCAGTTTTCCGCCCTTTCCAATCACACGATGACATGGGATGACGATCGGAATCGGGTTGTTTCCGTTGGCTTGACCCACAGCCCGCGCAGCCTTGGCATTTCCTAGGTGGATGGCAATTTGTTCGTAAGACCGTGTCTTGCCGTAAGGGATGGATCGAACGAGTTTAAGCACATCCGCCTGAAACTGTGGCATCGCTGAAAAATCGATGACAATATCAAAGGACGTCCTGCTGCCCGCAAAGAATTCTTCCAATTGTTGTTGCACCTGTCGTGCCGCAGGTGGTAAGGGTTCTGACACTTCTGATTCCGTGTCCACAAAGGAGATGGCACTCAATCCTTGTGCGGTAAACGAGAGGGCCAATTTTCCGAACGAAGTATCGATGACTACTGACTTGAGGACCATTCTATAAATATAGTTTTTTTAAATATGTTGATAGGCCGCTACAGTCGATGAATTGTCAAAGAGAGGGAATCCATTGAAGTATAGTCGAAAACAAAAGACCTTCTCACGTAAAACATGAGAAGGTCATTGTGTGGTACCTCCAGGAATCGAACCAGGGACACATGGATTTTCAGTCCATTGCTCTACCAACTGAGCTAAGGTACCTCCACCTCGTAACTGAGGGACGGCAAATTTAATGCTTATTTTTGATGCACCCAGCATATGGTTAAAAAAAGACCTGCGCTCGGACAAAGAGCTGGTGTACCTTGATATGACACTTTCGAAAAGAATTGCCTTACCGCTGATCCTCCTACTGGCTGCCCTGGGGATTCATGTCTATGTTTTCGATCATCCCCAGCATTCCATCTGGCTGGTTGTGCCTGTGTTGCTTCTGGCTATGTTGTATATGGTACATCCTGAGCTGGATCGTCGGTGGAGAGAGCGGAACCCCCAGCGACTTCCTTCCGGCATGATTGTGTTTTTGGAGCGATTCCTTCCTGGCTATCCGTTGCTTAATGCGGAGCAGAGAGGTTCTCTGCACAAAGAACTGGACCTCTACTTGCAACACGTCGAATTTTTGCCACAGGGGTTCAGTGAAATCGCGGAAGAATTTAAGGCTGCAGTATGTGCCCACATGGCCCTCTTGCATGCGATAGATCATCAGAGTGCAACAGCCATTGCTGATATTGGCAAAATTGCCGTTTACCGACATCCTTTCCCTTCGCCACGTTATCCCAAACATCTGCATGCATCAGAACTGCACAGACATGATGGCATCGCCATCTTTAGCGCAACTCATGCAGTGGAGGGCTATCATAAGCCACAAGAGTACCCCAACCTCATCTTGTA
Organism: Saprospiraceae bacterium; assembly: GCA_019634275.1. Classification (GTDB taxonomy): domain Bacteria; phylum Bacteroidota; class Bacteroidia; order Chitinophagales; family Saprospiraceae; genus CAJQNM01. The sequence goes on along the minus strand of JAHQVP010000150.1, from coordinate 27,546 downwards.
CGAATTTGCCAAACTGGTGGGGCTCCCTGAGATGGGCCAGAAAGCTCATGATCATGACGCTTTATCAAGGGTTAGTGGTTTTGCTGTAGATCGCCTTACTGCACATCTTGGACTTCCTTTGGAGGAGATTGATCTGCATGCATTAATGCTAACCTACTATTTCCAATTTAGGTCTGCCTTTATGAAGCATTTTCCCGAAATCGGGGGCGGACTTGACGCGCACTTTGGGTTTAATCCCAATACCTCACTCCCCTACTAATCTTATCTATCAAGGATAATCAGGGTCTGATGTCCAACACTATGACTTCGCTCTGCGGGAGCAACCAAACGTACGAGGTACGTGCCTGAAGCAATACCCGCCAGATCCAAAGCATCAGTCCCGTCGCTCTGCACAAGTCGCGACAATACTGTTCGGCCAAGTAGATCGATCAAGGTCACTTCCACTTGGGAATGTATTTGACTCTCTATTGACAAGTGGTCCATTGCAGGGTTGGGAAAGATATGGCACTGCCCCAGGGGGGTCTTCTTCCCATTGAGACACGGTTCAGGCATTTCCACCAGCACTTTCTTCTCGTGAGCAAAGTCCTGCAAAGCTTGTTCGTAATCTTGCCAGGAACCTTCACTGTCACCCGCCATCATAGACCAAGGCATGGTACCTGCATATCCATTGATCAGTGCCTTACTCAATAGGGTTCCAGTGTGTTCATCTGTTAATCCGAATTCGCTGATTAGAATGGGCTTATCCAGCTGCAGTTCTTTGGCTCGGTGTCCAAATGGAGATAGGGCTTCGAAATTCCATTTATAGTAATGGATGGAATAGAAATCCAAAATCGGACTCTTGCAGGTGGCCCCTTGTCTTAACAGAGCTTGATCGGACCAGTAGTTTGTGGTCAAGGGAAACGCCTCGGTTGAGAACCGAATGCCCGCACTTCCTACGGTGGTCCAATGATCACTATGGGCATGTATGACATGTGCCACATTGGCTACGAATCGCTGCATCAAATGGGGCTCGACGGTTCTTCTCGTGGTGCCTGCAAAAGGAATGTCCATTGCCCACTCTGGTTCATTGATAATCTCCCATGCCAGAATATTGCACTTGTCAGCCAACCTCACAATCATAGGTTTCAAAAATGAATCGAGGTACGATTGTTGCAATTCGTCATCTGAAAGGACTTGACGCACCCGACCATCCACCATCTCGAAAGTCCATAATACTGGAAGGACCAAAAGGCCATGATCTGAGGCCAAGTCAATAAATGATTCGAGATCTTCCAGGAATTGAGGTGTCGGCGGAGCCATGGAATTCTCAGAATGTCTTCTGGGGGTATTCCTGCCGTCGCAGTGGATCCACATGCGCACGGTGTTTAGTCCGGCGTTTGCCACTCGTTCAAAAAGTCGATCATAAAATATCGGATCATAACCACGTTGGCCGGTGCTCCCAAAGTCATTGCCATAGAAGCGCCAGGGAATGTTGATCCCATGTATATAGGTATCTCCTTTGCCTAAGGAAAGTCTTTGTCCCCATGCGAGATCAGTGCCCAACAACATTACTGCTGCAGCAATGAAAATTTTATATCTACATTGAAGCCACACCATCCGAATATGAACGTAAAAATACCGGCTTTCTATCAATGGCTTTGACTATAACCGTTCTAATTGTCACCTGCATGGCAACCTTAGTCCAGCTAGTATGGTGGATGACAAGCATAACCAAGGCACGTCTTACTGCCTCGGCCCCAGCGGACATTGGAGGACTCTCCATTCTTATCTGTTCTCACAATATGGAAAATGCCCTACGTCAAAACTTGGAAGGCATTCTGACCCAGTTCGAGGGGCCCGTTCATGTAGTGGATCACGGATCTGAAGATGGGACTGCGCATTTTCTTGACGTGCTCGCCAATCGCTTTGATCAACTGATTCGATGGAGCATTCCCCGCACTTTTAGTGGCAAAAAAGAGGCCCTTCAATTTGGTTTAGATCAAATCTCCACGAAATACGTGTTGCTTACGGATGCCGATTGTACTCCTCGCAGCGACCAATGGTCCAATCTCATGTTCGGCTGCCTGGAGCCGCATGCTCTCGCGTGCATTGGCATCTCCCCTCTGCGTGGAGGATCTACCGGAGCAGGCCGGTTCGCAGCGTACGATGCACTCCTCATCGCGCTCGGTTATGCTTACCGTACGGTGAAAGGAAAACCTTACATGGCCGTTGGCAGAAATCTACTTGTAGAGACCGACGAAATGAGAGGTGCCCTGAAAAAAGACGATCGCAAACATCTAGGGGGCGATGATGATCTGGCCATTAATGAGATCAAAAAGCGCGGGGCAATCAGCATTTGTCTAGATCCCATGGCCGTCACATATAGTCCTTCGCCATCGACTTGGAAAGAAGTCTGGGATCAGCGCCGAAGGCATTTGGCCACATCGCATGAGTATGACTTTCGGGATCAGTGGTACCTATTGATGCTCTCTGCAAGTCATTGGATGCACCTGTCCGGAGTCCTATTGCTGATTTTTCTTTCTCAGTGCGGCGCTGCATTTTCACTATACTTCCTGCGCTTGATCGTACTCTATTGGGGGATGCACCGGTTTGCAGTGCCATTGCATGGTTCGTCACTGTTGCCATGGATTCCTTTGCTCGATTTATTTTACCTCTTTTACTATCCCTTGGTAGCATTGTTGCTTACTTCCAGATCGAAACAAACATGGTAGCACTATTGGAAACGATTCGCACAGACTTCAACTTATCAGAAGAGCAAGTGGAAGGGCTTGCTAACCTTGTGAGATTGCAGCTGGTCAAGTCCGAAAGAATAAATTTGGTCTCCAAAAATGACCTGGCCCATCTGTGGGAAAGACATGTTTTGCACAGCTTGGTTTTGAGCAAAATTCTTCCCCTGCATGCAGGATCTTCTGTCCTTGACATTGGTACCGGTGGTGGTTTTCCCACCTTGCCGCTAGCCATTTTACATCCAGAGGTTGATTTTGATTGTATCGACGGGCGACAACGAAAAATAGAGGCCGTGCAGGACATGGTAACTGAGTTGGCATTGCACAACGTCCATCCTCAGGCGATTCGTGCTGAGGCACTGACCCGGACTTACGATTTGATCACGGCTCGAGCTGTCGCTGGTCTGGACAAATTGGTCAAATGGTCAAGACCGCTTTGCCATGATGGTACTGTCATGATGTTCTTCAAAGGGGGAGACTTTTCAAAAGAACTTCGCAGAATAAAAGGATCAACTGAGATAGTGGTGCATGAGCTGGCAGCACAATTGGAGCAAGACTATTTTGAGGACAAGTGCATTGTTGAGATTCGAATTCCTGCGCCTTAGTCAATATTACAGTTCGTTGAGGACTAAAATCCAGTGGTGCATTGTGGCTCAGCTATCTGATTGTCCCTATCTTACCACTAGCAATAGGCCCCTATATGTTCGCAGCGCAGTCAAGTCGGGTGCTCATCACCATCTTTGATCAGCAGATTACTGTCCTCGATTTAGGAGTAGTCTTAGTATCCTGGGTTATTGCCTTTTCCCTGTATCATGTCATTGCACGTTACTTACTTCCGGCATTATTTAATAAGGAAGAAGTGCCAGAAGGGAGACAACGCATTATAAGACGGTGGTTTATCTGGCTCCTCATCCTTACGCTGATCGTATTTGCCTTACGCTCCCTGCATCTTGATCAATTGCTATTTCAAGACAACGAGTTTACTATTCGTCTTTCCAGCATATTTCTTGGCCTGAGCGTCTTGCTCATCGCTCGCTTCCTGGACTGGTACATCGCTAAGGTGCTGTTGCATCGCTATTATTTGCGCCGCAACGACCTCAATCCCTTGCGACCAGTAGACAGGGTAGGCGATACTGAGTCTAAAGCAAGCCGCATTGTCCAGTACATTTTATATGTAATTGTGGGCATCGTCCTGCTACGTGGATTCGATCTGAATTATTCCCTCTTCATTATCAATAGTGAAAACGGCTCCTATAACTTTCGACTCACCAGCATTCTTTCCGTCTTGCTCATCTTGCTGCTGGCAAGACTCATTGCTTGGATTTTTACCCAGTTGGTATTGTACTCATACTACCAGAGACGCAACATTGATCCCGGCCGGCGATATGCAGTGAATCAATTGATCACCTACTTTATTTATGTCATCGGCGTCTTTCTTGCCATAGACAATCTTGGTATCGAGATGACTGTACTGTGGGGTGGGATTGCTGCCCTACTTGTTGGCATTGGTCTGGGTCTACAAGAAATATTTAAAGACCTGATCTCCGGAATCATCCTGCTTTTTGAGAGAACGGTAGAGGTAGGCGATGTTATCGAATTGTCTGAGGGTCTCGGTGTGATAAAGAAAATCGGATTGCGAACCTCGCTTATGCACACGCCTCGGGACACGATTGCGATTGTACCTAACTCAAAATTGATCTCATCTAATGTGGTCAATTGGACACACTCTCAAAAGCAAGCCCGATTTTCAGTTAAGGTTGGTGTATCATACGATTCAGATCCAAAAGTAGTGGAGCGCATTCTGGTTAAATCAGCAGGAAGTCACCCTCTCATTCTTAGGCACCCCAATCCCTTTGTACGATTTACGGACTTCGGTGATTCAGCCTTGATTTTTGAGTTGTTCTTTTGGTCGGACGCGATAATGAATGTGGATGATGTCAAGAGTGACCTTCGGTTCGAAATAAGTGGGGCTTTTCAAAATGCCCAAATCTCTGTCCCTTTCCCCCAGATGGACGTCTGGGTCAAGCAGCCTAAAGATCCATCTTAGCAATACATAGACTCAACACTACGGAAGGACCGCCTTCGTTAATTTTATTAAGCTTTGCGTTAAACTGCCGTTAAAGAAGCAAGCGATTCTTGCTCAAATTTGATCGTATCTGACTGATTTACAGCTAATTACAAAACAAGTGTCGTGAAAAAGAATGGGATTTCGATGTAACAAGGACGTACGCCTCAAAGTCTAATATTCGAAAGGTGAGGCTAAACCGTAAATTTGGGCAGGTCTCATCTCTAAATTGACAAGGAAAAATTTTATTGACATGAAAACTATACTTACCACGCTGGCATTGGGTCTTAGCCTTACGCTCTCTGCTCAAAAGATTGCCATCGTTGATATTGCCCAAGTTCTCGACAACATGGACACCTATCAAAAAGCACAACAAGAACTGGATGACATCGCCAAAACGTGGCAGCAAGAAATTGCCATGGAACACGATAAAATTACCAGCATGTACAACAAGTATCAAGCCGAACTGGTCTTGTTGAGCGAAGAGATGAAGAAGCAGAAGGAAGATGAGATTATGGCCAAAGAGCGCGAAGTGCGCGACATGCAGAAGGCGAAGTTTGGTCCAGATGGAGAATTGTTTCAAAAGAGACAGTCGTTGGTCTCACCCATTCAAGAACAAGTCTATAGTCTCATTCAAGACTATGCCAACGATCGTGGATACGACATCATCATAGACAAGGGTGGATCCTCAGGCATTTTATTTACAAACGAACGCTATGATAAAACGGAGGACATCCTCCGACTTGTCAAATCATAAGCCGATTGTACCATAGAATAGCAATCGAGAAATATTATTTTTGCAACCCATTTTGAAAATTTAACGGAAGAGTAATGAACAGGCACTTAAAATACATTGTAACCATCGCCCTATTGGCTGGCACCTTTGTCCTGGCTTCGGCACAGACAAAGATCGGGTATGTCAACTCAGTAGCGCTCCTGCAGGAGATTCCAGAAGTGAAGCAGGCCAATGCAAATTTGGAAGCTTTGCAGACACAACTGCAGAAGAAAGGCCAAAGTATGGTGGAAGAATTCCAAAAGAAGTATCAGGAACTGCAGCGCAAAGAGCAACAAGGTGAGTTGTCACCAAAAATGTTGCAGGACGAAGGCGCAAAACTGCAAGAAGAAGAAAAGAAGATTCAGCAGTATGAACAAGACATGCAGACTCAACTTGCGGAAAAACAACAGACGTTGCTGCAGCCCATTCTTGACAAAGTCAATGGATTCATCGAAGAAATTGCCAAGGAGGATGGATTGTCTTATGTGATAGATTCAAGTTCTGGTGTCCTCTTGTATGCGGATGAGACCATGGACATCACTGCCAAAGTAAAGGCCCGGTTGGGCATGTAAGGAATAATAAATTCCATTTGAAAATAGAAGGCACCAGGCAGACGTTTGGTGCCTTTTTCTATTTGGTCCTTTTGGTGATGTTTGGATTTTCCACCCACTTACCCCACTTCTTATTATACGTATGAAGATCCATTGTTTCCTGATCCCTGGCGACGACTGGGTGTCCTTGATTGACCCATTCGAAAATGCTGCCGTACAAATTTTGAACATTGCTAAAGCCCATGGCCTGTAACTTCTCTCCAATTTTTTCGCTGCGGTATCCAATGCTACAGTACACCACGATCGGCTGATCACGTGGGATATCTTTAACCGCTGAATCTTGAAAATCATTGAATCCCACATGTGCCGCCCCTGGGATATGACTGATGGTATACTCTTCTAATTCTCGGGCATCAAGCAAGGTTACGTCCCCCTTAATAGAGGCAAGGTCCTTGCACGTAATCACGGGTACGCTAAAGGAAAGGTAGCTACGGATGGTCTTGTCAAAATCTGGGTTATCCACCATTTGAGAAGATCCCGGTTGTGCACAAGCGGTGTAGATCATCAATAGCAAGACAGGCATTAAAGTAAATCTCATCATCATTCTTGTTGTTGTGGACCTAGTCCAACAAAGTCATCAATCCACATACCCGCTTGGCAATAAGGGACCAATACATCCTTTATGAAAACTTGGACAGGAGCTTGATCGTCCGCTGGGTACAAAAGGTGAATGTTGGGTCCGGCATCGATGGTAAAACAGACTGGAATTTGGGTGGATTTTCGAAATTCTCGAATGAGATTGATGATCTTAATGCTGTTGGGGGACAGCAATAAATAATATGGTCGCGAGCACATCATCATCGCATGCAACTGCATGGCTTCAATTTCAACGAGTTCTACAAATCGCTTTAAATCGCCCGTTCGCATTGCCTCCATTATCTGAGACATGTGCAAGCGAGCCTGGTTGTACCTTTCGTTTGCATAGGGATGCTCATTCATCAACTGGTGCCCCGCAGAGCTGGAGGTAGATTTAGCTCCCTGGTCTACAATCAGGATGGCATCACGATATGTGGTGAAAACCTTATCAATGTCCTGGCCCACAGCAACGGCATAGTCATCTGATGAACCTTCTATTGTTCCGCTTTTACCCCATAGTGCAGCATGCGCATAGATGGATCGTGCCGCACTCCCAGAGCCAAGTCGGGCTAAGCGGCTGGCTTTCCGTCGATACGTTTGATCCTCCGATAAATTATGGTTAATGGCATGGTCGATGGAACAGAGACACAAGGCCAAGGCACTAAATGCGGAGGCCGAAGAGGCGATTCCCGACGAATGTGGAAACGAATTGCTGGATCGAATGGAAAGGTGGAGTCGATCCAGCATGGGAATCTCCGCCGTCATAGCAGATAAATATGTGCCTACTCGCGCTTCGAAAGCGGGATGAGGGCGTCCCTCGAACTCAAAATCAAAGGAAAGGTCTCCTGCTGAAGGCTTATAAATAATCTCGGTAGTTGTGGCACATTGAGATAGTGTAAGACTAACAGAAGGATTCCTTGGAAGTTGAACACCGTGTTTGCCCCAATACTTGATCAATGCAATATTGGAGGGGCTTGCCCATGCTACCCGTCCTTCCAGCGATTGATCTGAGGCTGCTGCTTCCGTCATGATTTAGAATTCGTATGAGATATTGAAATCATCCAATACCATGTCCATAATAGGATCTTCACCACGAATGTAGCCTCGTCTTAAATGGTATCCAAATAAGCGCCCTGAGGTGTCCCAATATCGGGCGGAAAGTCCTCCTCTTAGGCTTTTGATGAGATAGTACATCGGAGTCTCCAGTTCCTTTTCAATCATATGGACCAGTATCCTACCCTGTGTTTTGGTAAGTTTTCGTAGCGGATCCTCAAAATTCTGCTTCAACTCTTTCTGTAGTTTTCGTGCATAGCGGCGGCGCTTAGCTCGCTTCATTCCAACTGTGTTTTCTTCTAAATCGCGAAACGTCTTAATCGCCTCCACGGCATACGGATATACCTCATTGGCATAGCGGCGATACCGCATGTAGGTCAAGTATTCTTTACGATTGCTAAACTGCCGGGGAGATGTGACGCTCACATTCTCTAGCTCTGCAATATAGAGAGTGTCGTCCTCTGTAATGATGGCCGTTACAATTTGGCCGTTGATCTCGAGGTTTTCTAGAATCTCGGGTTCTTCTTGTGCTAGAAGACAGCAAAAGCTCCAAAAAACCATACTCAAAATCGCAACTCCCCGTACCATGTGCATACATTAACGCTTAAGCATCCGTATTCGGGTGCGTCCATCCTGTTTTAATTTAGGGTCTCCCCAATGTATTTATATTTTTGCACCACTTCTCACTCACGGTTTTCGGGCATGCTTTGACGGTAGAGATCTATGCGAATAAGGGTTTTGAGTTCTGTTCTTACGTTGCGCTTGGGCTTAGTGTGTGCTTGTGGTCTTCTCTTTGCCGGATTCTATCTGACCCCAAAGCTAGAACTCCAAAAGCTACCCGGGTTTATCAACACGGTCTATGACGAAACCAATCCCATTGTAAGCGAAGATGGGAAGACACTTTATTTCACCAGGGTAGGGCACCCGGGTTTCGACAAATCACTTATCGTCGATGGAGGGGACTTGCTCGATGTTCCATATCGGGAATACCGCCGCGAATTGCAAGAAATGTTTAGTGCGTTGGGCTCCTCTAATCTCCAAAGCCCTCATCACTCTGAGTTTAACCAGGATGTTTGGATTGCTCATGCGGATGGGACGGACTTCACTACAATCGAACACCCCAAGCACCCTCTTAACAATGCTCTTCCTAACAGTGTTTGTGCCATTACGAAGACTTCTGACAAGGTTGTCGTGATCAATCAGTTTTATGAAGACGGCAGCATGTACAAGGGGTTTTCTTTCGTCTCTCGAGATGGAGACGATTGGACTTTTCCAAAGCCCCTATACATATACGATTATGAGTCTTTGGACCCCGGGGTCAACCTTTCCCTGAGCAGGGACAACGAAGTGATGGTACTCAGCATTGAAAATGCGTACAGCATGGGCGAGCAAGACCTATTTGTCTCCTTTAGAATCCATCAAACGCTGTGGAGTGCTCCCCGACACATGGGCTCTGTAATAAACAGCTCTGCCCGAGACATCACCCCTTTCATTTCGGATGACAAACGTTTTGTTCTATTTGCTTCAGCACGAGATGGTCGAAATACCGACATCTACAAGAGTGATCGTCTAGACGACTCGTGGACGAATTGGTCATTGCCCCAACGATTAGAGAGCCCTGTAAATTCATCATCCGATGATGCCCAGCCTTTCCTAAACAGGAGAACGGGTTTGCTGTATTTCAGTTCTACCCGGGATGGATCTAGCGATATTTTCCGGGTAAAGTTTGCTGCGCCCAAAGCGCCCAGGGTCTTGGCAAGAAGAGCAAATCGATCCATAAGATGTTACGTAGTGAACTCCCAAACAGGTGAGGCCATCGAGGCAAACGTCACCTACAGCGACAGCAGCCGGCAGAATCGCAAGACGGTAAAGACCTCCCCAAGAGGATTTCTTATGGAGTTCGACAGCCCGCTCAAATGGTACTTCCAGGGAGAAAAGTCACAGTTCTTTGCCCGTGAAATAGTGGTAGATCCCGGGGCGATATTGGCAAGTAAGCTTCCTGAACCGCAGGTGGAAATTGCCCTCGACCCCATAGCGGCCGGAACAAAAATAAGTCTGGCTCCTATCTACTTTATGCGTGGTAAAGATCGCATTCTGAGTCCATCTTATGGTGAGCTTGATCGGTTGGTGGACCTTTTGCGCCACCACAATCGAATCGAAATTGAAATCGGTGGTCACACGGACAATGTTGGAGATCAATATTCCCTATTTCAACTTTCTCAAAATCGAAGCCGCGCAATTAAACGATACCTGGTCAAAAGTGGGATCCAGGCGCATCGGATTAAAACAAAGGGCTATGGTCCTAGTAGGCCCCTCACCGACAATTCAAACGAATCGCTGCGGGCGCGCAACAGAAGAGTAGAAGTCACCATCATCAAGGTATCTTAAATGCGAGCCGCAGCACATATTGTTTCGTTTCTTTTCCATCCTCTCTTGATGATGTCGTATGGCCTCGTACTCCTTTTATGTGTCTACCCTCATGGGTTTAGCGTCCATTCCCTATGGGGCGCTGACAGGCTCCTGATCATCTGTTTTATTTACACGTTTTTCTTTCCCAGTTTGGCCATTCTAATGATGCGTGGACTAGGCATGATCTCATCTCTAGAAATGCCCACTCGACAAGAGCGGTGGGGGCCTTTGATCATTTGCTTAGTCCTGTACTTCTGGTTCTTTGCCAATATTCGGAAGAACCCGGCGGTGGACGAATCGTTCACGGCATTTGTGTTGGGAGCATCGATCGCACTGAGCCTTAGCTTTTTGGCCTCCTTATTTGATAAGATCTCTTTGCATGGTGTCGGTGCTGGCGGACTGGTCGGATTAGTGTTCGTATTGATCTTGTTAAATACGAATACCCCCATGCTAGCCATCGGCAATATCCGTGTGCACCTTTTCATAATCTTGGTTGCATTTGTTCTCTTGGCAGGGATCATTGGATCGTCTCGTTTGTACCTAAAAGCGCACTCGTTTAGGCAAGTGGTGGCCGGCGTCCTAGTTGGTTTTTCGGGGCAGATGCTGGCAACGGGATTTTTGTACTAAGTTTGATGGCTGACCCAATAAATAGGACGATGAAAGAACTTCAGGATAAAATCGTAGCGGCTTGGAATGACAGGACTTTACTTGAAAAGGAAGACACCCGAGCTGCCGTACGCGAGGTGATTTCGTTATTGGATCGGGGAGTGGTGCGCGTAGCAGAGCCCCAGGGCGAGGATTGGATCGTCAACCAATGGATAAAGCAAGCGGTGGTGTTGTACTTTCCGATCCAACAAATGGAAACTATAGAAGTGGGCCCCTTTGAGTTTCACGACAAAATCCCTCTAAAATCGTCCTACGCTGAATTGGGTGTGCGGGTTGTTCCTCATGCCATTGCCAGGCATGGTTCCTTCTTGGAAAAAGGGGTCATTATGATGCCCAGTTATGTCAATTTAGGGGCCTGGGTGGGATCGGGCACGATGGTTGACACCTGGGCCACTGTCGGATCTTGTGCACAGATAGGTCGAAATGTTCACCTTAGTGGCGGTGTAGGGATCGGAGGCGTACTAGAACCGCTTCAGGCTACTCCGACCATTGTCGAAGATGGTTGTTTTATCGGTTCACGGTGCATCTTGGTCGAGGGGGTGCGGGTCGGAAAGGAGGCCGTACTTGGGGCAAATGTTGTCTTGACCAAGTCCTGTCGAATCATCGATGTGACACAAGAAGAACCGATCACCTATCGAGGGCATGTGCCCCCGCGTAGTGTAGTGATTCCGGGAGCATATACCAAATCATTTCCCGCTGGGGACTATCAGGTACCGTGTGCCTTAATTATTGGACGGCGCAAAGAGAGTACAAATAAAAAGGTGTCGCTGAATGATGCATTGCGAGAATATGATGTAGCAGTATGAGAAGGTATTTGGTTATAACTTGCGCTCTATGGGGGTGGTTAGGGTGCTCTGGTCCAAAAGCAGTGATGCAAGCACCTGCAGAAGAGCCACTGGAAATTCGCAATCTTGACACCCTGGTGGTCACGGCTCCTTCTTTGGAAAAGGAAGCGAGCATTGCCGATTCATTGCCTGTCTATCGAGCCACCCACAAACGCACAGTCGACTTATTGCATACGGATCTCGAATTGTCGTTTGATTGGGCTAAGGAGCAAGTACTGGGGCGTGCTGTTTTAAGCTTGACTCCATATAACCTTGACGTCTCCTCGGTGCGCCTAGATGCAAAGAATTTTGTCATCCACCACATCCGTGATGGTCTAAGTGGATCTCCCTACAACTACACCTATCAAGGCGGCCATATATTGATCGAATTGCCTCGTGTAGTTTCTGAGGGGGACACCATTTCCATTGAAGTCGACTATACTGCATCTCCGACTCTAGGATCCTCGGCAAGTGCGGCGATTACGTCTGATCAAGGTCTTTTCTTTATTAATGCCGATGGAAACGAAGCATCAAAACCACAACAAATCTGGACACAAGGAGAGACCGAATTTAACTCCAACTGGTTTCCCACAATCGATAAGCCAAATGAGCGACAGACGCACACTATTGCCCTCACAGTCGAAGATAGATTTACCACATTGTCCAATGGTGAACTTGTAGCTTCTACTATGGTGGGCGAAGGCATGCGGCGTGACGTCTGGACGATGAATCAACCTCACGCACCATACCTAGTAATGCTAGGCATTGGAGAATTTGCCGTGGTGGATGACTCGACCTCGACAGTCCCTGTTCAATACTATGTGGAACCTGAATATGAGCGTGATGCCTCCGCCATCTTTGCCCACACTCCAGAGATGATCGCGTTTTTCAGTCGCCTTACCAATACTCCCTACCCTTGGAACAAGTATAGTCAGATCGTAGTGCGCGACTACGTATCGGGAGCAATGGAGAACACTACGGCTGTTATCTATGGAGATCAAGTGCAAAAGCATAAAAGAGAATTGATTGACGACGACAACGACTACATCGTTGCTCATGAACTGATCCACCACTGGTTTGGGAATTTAGTCACCTGTGAAAGTTGGTCCAACTTGACGCTCAACGAGGGATTTGCCAACTACGGAGAATACCTCTGGTTCGAACACAAGTACGGTTTGGACCGGGCAGAACATCACCGATTGGAAGAGATGGATGGCTACTTGTATGAAGCGGAGACGAAAAGACACCCGTTGATTGATTTTCAGTATGGGGACAAGGAAGACATGTTTGATTCCCACAGCTACAATAAGGGGGGCCTCGTCCTACACATGCTCAGAAAGTACCTTGGTGATGAGCTTTTTTTCGAGAGCTGGGAGGAATACCTTAAGGAGAATGCATTTCAAGCCGTAGAGGTCCATCATCTTAGGCTTGCGGTCGAGAAGATAAGTGGTGAGGACATGAGTTGGTTCTTCAATCAATGGTTCCTCTCTGGTGGTCATCCAGAGATTGTATTTGATTCCGAGTGGATCGCCTCACGAAATGTTTTGTCACTTCAATTTGACCAGGTGCAGGATGTACAGAACAATTTGCCAATATATCGTTTGCCTTTGGAGGTACTGACGGTATTTGCCGATGGCAGCAGTCAAACCCATTCTTTGTTGCTGAGTGAACGCTCACAAGAAGTAGAACTCATCCTTGACGATGCGCCCATAGCGGTGATACCAGATCCTGGAGAAGACATTCTTGCTGAGATAGAATCCGAATTGGATGCCCAGTCTGCCGCTCTGCTCTACCATCATTCGACTCCCTATGCTCTAAGGGATGCTATTGTCGAGAGGATTGCCGGACTTGAAGATTCTACCTCTCTTTCCCTGTTGCGTCTTGCCATGAGCGACCCATTCTGGTCTATACGTCGCAAGGCTCTAAACTATACCAATTGGGATCTGCCCGGGACACCTGTAGACTTGTTGCAAGGGATGGCCGTCCGTGATCCTCATAGTCAAGTGCGCGCAGATGCCTTGATGGTTCTATCCCTAATTGCTCCCAAAGCCTCTAAAGAATTGATGGCAGACGGCATAAATGATTATGATCCCTACCCCGTGGTCGGGGCCTCAATTGCTGGTCTCTTTCAGATTGACCAAAATCTCTGTTTAGAAAAGATTGATGCCCTCAAAAAGGAGGATCAACCCGATATAGTGGCGGCCATTTCAGGAATTTATCGACAATTGGGCGACCTTCAAAATCTCGACTATTTTGAAGAGCACATGTTTGGGATTTCTGGCTTGCAAGCCCTTGGTTTCTACGGAAACCTGCAGGCCTTGATGGCAAGAATGTCGGTGGACCAGCTGAAAGAATGGCTTCAGAAATGTACCAACGTCGCTACGGCGAAATCGGCCAATCCATATACGCGTATATCGGCCATGCGCACCCTTATCGCCTTTTTTCAGCAAGCAGACCAAATCCCAGGCCTTGAATCCAGCGCGTTGAAAGAAATGATCGACGAGGTGCTGGCTAAGGAGACCAACCAACAGGTTCTTTCCATCTACGAGAGCTTGATGGGTTCGTAGTTGGCAAGGCTATTTCAGACATGACTATGTGATGGCTACTGCTTGATGTGGCTTCCCCAAGTGGAACCTCCGCTTTCGATGGCGCTCCCAAAAGGGGTATTCGCCCTGACTTTTCGAACCTCTTTTCTTCCTAAGGTGTTGATTTGTAGCTACAAACAACTTATTTTGAACGTTTTTGGCGCACACCTAAGAAATTAAACAGCAGCGAATGGCGAGCACGTATCAGCTTCTGATCGAAAAACTTGATCGGTTCATTAGGAAATTTTATCTCAATAAATTGGTCCGAGGTTCTCTTTATAGCCTGGGACTGATCGTTCTCTCCTTTCTCATTTTTGCACTGGCAGAACACTTCTTTTACTTTGGAAAAGGTGTTCGCAAGGCCATGTTCTTTGGCTTTGTCGGAATCTCGGCCGTAGCCTTGTGGCAATGGATTTTCACCCCTTTGATGCACTATTTCAGATTGGGGAAGGTAATATCCCATGAAAAGGCGGCCGACATCATTGGCGATCATTTTGAAAATGTTCAGGACAAGCTTCTAAATGTTCTCCAGCTGAAAAGGCAAAGTGAGGCCAGCCCAGATCAAGCCTTGTTGATGGCCAGCATCGATAAAAAGACATCGGCTATCACACCGGTACCATTTCAACATGCCATTGATTTACGTAAGAACAAGCGTTACTTGCCATATGCACTCCCGCCTCTGCTGATCCTACTGGGACTACTGGTAGGTGCACCTAGTGTGATCAAGGACTCTACATCTCGCATTATTAAAAACAACGTGGAATTTGAGCGGGAAGCTCCTTTTGGTTTCGCGGTACTCAACTCCTCACTCCAGGTCCCTCAATATGATGACTTCGTTCTTGACGTGGCCATAGAAGGCGAGGCCCTACCTGATCAAGCATTTATAGAGATTAACGGCTTTCAATACCGTCTTAGCAAGCAATCTCCCGGTAAATATCAGTACACCTTCAACAATGTGCAGGAAGATCTACAGTTCCAACTCACAGCAGCGGGGATTTCTTCATCGCCTTACGAACTTGACATCCTACGAAAACCAAACATACTGGACTTGGTTACTGAACTGGATTATCCTGGATATACAGGCAGGAAGGATGAGGTTCTAGAAAATATTGGTGACTTGGTTGTGCCTCAAGGCACCAAGATCGATTGGATCATGGAGGCCATTCACACAGAAGAAATTTCCTTTGCTTTGGGTGACAAGGATGCGATATCTGCTGATCGCATTGGCACGAATGACTTTACCTACTCCTCCCGCATCTATCGCAATACACCGTATTTGATCCGGTTTGGCAACCAAGAACTTCCCAATGCCGACTCTGTGGGCTATACGATCGCCGTGGTACCAGACTTATATCCGAGTATTGCTGTCAAGCAATTTGTAGATAGCCTTCAACAAACACTAATCTATTCCGTGGGAGACGCTTCAGATGACTATGGTTTGACGCGCTTGACCTTTAATTATCGCATCACCAATTCCGGTGAGGAGAAAACGGCATTGACTACAACTGATCTGGCGACACCGTCCGCCTCGCGCAATTCCTTCGATCACGTATTCGACCTTGCAGACCTTGAACTTGCGCCGGGTGATGAAGTAACATACTATTTTGAAGTCTTTGACAATGATGGCGTAAATGGATCAAAGAGCACTAAGTCGACGCTCACCACTTTCAATAAGCCCACCATTGAAGAATTTGCACAAGCTGAAGACGACAATGAGGAAGATATAAAGAAAAACCTTCGGGAGGCACGGAAAGAATCTGCAGAGATCAAGAAGGAATTTAAATCCCTGCGGGAAAAAATGCTTCAAGAAAAAAGTGTTGATTGGCAAATGAAGAAGGAGTTAGAAGACCTTCTATCTCGCCAGGAAGACCTTGAAAAAGAGATTGAGGAAGCAAAAGAAAAATTTGAGGAGAACTTAAAAAACCAGGAAGAATTTGAACAGGTCAGCGAAGACATTCTCGAAAAACAGGAAAAGCTCCAGGAAATGTTCGAAGAGTTGGCCGATGAGGAGACCAAAGAGTTAATGGAAAAAATCCGCGAGCTCATGGAAGAGCTCAACAAGGAGAATGCCCTCCAAATGATGGAGGATATGGAAATGAGTGAGGAGCAACTCGAAATGGAACTGGACCGTTTAGAGGAGCTGTTCGAGCAGCTTGAGTTTGAGCGTGATCTAAAGCAAGAGCTTGAAAAGCTAAAAGAGCTGGGAGAACAAGAAATGGAACTTAGTGAAGAATCTCAGCAAGCAGAGACACAAGAAGAGCAAGAACAACTAACGCAAGAACAGCAAGAAATTCAGGACGCCTTCGAAGAGATTAAGGAGGAGATGGAAGAATTGATGGAGCGCAATGAAGAGCTCTCCAATCCCAATGAACTAGAGAGCCCCTCAGAAGAAATGGATGACATCCAGGAAAACCTGGACAAAAGCATGGAGCAGCTTGAGCAGGGACAACCTCAAGATGCAAGTCAACCACAAAAACAGGCAGGTGAGCAAATGCAAGAGATGGCTGAGCAAATGGAACAGCAGATGCAACAGTCGGATATGGAGCAAATGGAAGAAGACATGAAGGCAATGAGGCAGCTGCTTGAAAACCTTGTTGCACTATCCTTTGACCAAGAAGACTTAATGGGCAGCATAAACAAGACCAGCGTATCTACGCCACGGTATACTGAGCTGGTTCAGCACCAATACAAGCTAAAAGATGATTTTAGTTTAATCGAAGACAGCTTGCAAGCACTTAGTCAGCGTGTATATGAAATAGAGTCGTTTGTGCTCGAAAAAACGGCCGAGGTAAAGACGCACCTCAAGGATGGGCTTAAATTACTGGAAGATCGTAAGAAGGGCGATGCGTCAAACCATCAGCAAAGAACCATGAAAAACGTCAACGATCTTGCGCTTATGTTTAGCGAGTCTATGAATCAGATGCAACAGCAAATGTCGGGCATGATGTCTGGTAGTCAAATGTGCACTAAACCGGGACAAAAACCCGGACAAAAGCCCGGGCAAAAACCATCGGATAAGATTTCAGAAGGTCAGAAGAGTCTTAACCAGCAGATGCAAAAGATGAAAGAGGGGCAGGGCGAAGGAGAAATGAAAGAAGGGAAGGGTTCCAGTAAAGAGTTCGCTCAAATGGCTGCTAAGCAGGCTGCCCTAAGAAAAGCGCTACGAGACATTCAGAATGCCAAACAGCAACAGGGCAAAGGATCCAAAGAGCTGGAAGAAATTCTAGAACAAATGGACAAGATTGAAACTGATCTGGTCAACAAACGGTTAACCAATGAGATGCTGAAGAGACAGGAGGATATTCTTACGCGTCTACTGGAACATGAAAAGGCAGAAAGAGAACAAGAATTTGACGAAAAGCGCGAAGCTAAATCAAGTGAAGAATTGGAACGAAAATTGCCTCCTGAAGTAGAAGCGTATATTAAGGAGCGTGAAGCACAGATTGATCCATTTCGTACGATCTCTCCTGCTTTGAGGCCCTACTATAAAGCCCTTGTAGAACAATACTATAACTCGTTAAAAGGAAACTAGAATGTTGAAACTTTCTTCTTGCCAAGAAAGCATTTGCAAACTGGAGTACTTCGTCCAAAGGGTTACCGAGCAATATGGAATAGCCCAAGATCGATATCCTGATATTCTGATCAGTTTGACAGAAGCCGTCAACAATGCCATTATCCATGGCAATGAGGAGATAAAAGGCAAAAACGTCCTGATCAATCATCGATATCAAAAGAAAGAAGGACTGACATTCGAAGTATCTGATGAAGGCAAAGGGTTTGACCATAATAATCTTCCAGATCCTACGCGCATTGAAAACATTGAATGTTGCGGTGGTCGTGGTGTCTTCCTTATTCGGCAATTATCTGATCGTGTTCGTTTTGTGAATAACGGTCGTACGGTAATCATCAACTTTGATGTCTGATTCTGCAGCATCAGTCATTCAGATTACCTTCCACTCCATACAAGTCCCCTTTGATCTCAACATTGCTGAGGTAAAAGAGTGGCTTGCAATCTGTTCAAGAATGGAGGGTCTTGCTTTGGCGCAGTACAGCGTGGTAATCTGCGATGATCAGTATCTACTCGACCTTAATCAACAATACCTCAATCACGACGAACTTACCGACATCATTACATTTGACTATCGTTCAAGTGAGTCGGAAAACACCATCAACGGAGAAGCTTATATCAGTTTTGATCGCATTCGCGAAAATGCGGTACTCTACGACTGCTCTCCTAAACAGGAATTGCTTAGGGTTATCGTTCATGGGCTGCTGCACCTCTGTGGACATGGTGACAAAGGGCCTGAGGAAAAGAAAAAGATGCGTGCCTTAGAAGATCAATGTCTCGCAAAGCATCCATCGAGAAATCCCGAATAGGTCTCATTCACTGCAAATTGGTTTAAATGGGCTAGTCATGTCTTATCTTTGCGGCTTGCTGCAATTTAACCGCAGTTAAAATATTAACTAACTTGTTGATTAACAGTTGTTTATGCGTGTTGTAAAGTTCGGTGGGTCCAGTCTTGCTAGTGAGGAGAGCATTAGGCAAGTGGGTCGGGTTGTCTCTATTGGTGTAAAGAAAAACCAATATAGGGCGGTAGTGGTCTCAGCATCTGGTAAGTCTACGGATCATTTATCTGAAATGGCGAGACGAGCATCACAGGGAAAAGACTCATATCAGACATTGTTCGATCGCCTTAAGGTTCACCACCATCAGCTTGCCAAGGACCTTCTGCCGAATAAGCTGGCTAAAGACTTGCAAAAGAAGCTTTCCAAACTAGACGAAACCCTAGAAGGCCTACTGAGAGGCATCTTTTTGGTACGGGAAGCTAGTCCACGAACCATGGACTATGTTTTGAGCTTTGGAGAACGTTACTGTGCTATCATCGTGACGACATACTTGAAGTACATTAAAGTGCATGCCGAATATTTAGATGCACGTAAAATCATCATCACCAACAAACGTTTTGGATCTGCACAGGTAGACTTTAGGAGAACTCGAAAAAACATCACCACTCACTTTAAATCGGCCAAAGCGCTGCAGGTGGTTACGGGATTTATCAGTGCTGACCGAGGAGGCCTCACCACAACACTGGGACGTGGAGGGTCAGATTACACCTGCTCCATCATTGGATCTGCCTTAGGGTCCGAAGCCATCGAAATATGGACCGACGTAAATGGGGTCTTAACCTCAGACCCTCGTCAGGTGCAAGAGGCGATGACCATACCCATGATGACGTACGCAGAGGCCGTCGAAATGTCGCACTTCGGAGCAAAAGTGATTTTTCCTCCCACGATGCGTCCTGCTCAAGAAAAGGGGATTCCTATCCACATCAAGAATACTTTCCAACCCGAGCATCCTGGTACATTGATTTCGGCACATTCTTCCGAGGACAGCAAGGCAGTTAAAGGCATTAGTTCCATCAGCGCCATTAGTTTATTGACCCTACAGGGAAGTGGTTTATTTGGTGTTCCAGGAGTAGCCGCCCGGCTTTTCTCCTGCCTTGCTCGAGAAGAGATAAACATCATCATGATCACCCAGGGATCTTCAGAAAATTCGATCAGTTTAGCCATCCAACCACGTGCTACAAAGCGTGCTGTCAAGGCTATCGACGAAGAGTTTGCCTTCGAGATGAAATCCAAGAGCGTGGATCCTCTGCGAGTGGAGACAGACCTGAGTTCTGTAGCCATCATTGGGGAGAATATGCGGATGACTCCAGGAGTCGCTGGAAAAATGTTGACCGCGCTTGGCAATAATGGCATCAATGTTGTCGCCATTGCCCAAGGTTCTTCGGAACTGAACATATCTATTATCATCAATCGCGTACACGAAACCAAAGCCCTAAATGTGCTGCATGAGGCATTCTTCTTGTCTCCTACAAAGGTTCTCCATGTATTTATGGTTGGAGTAGGCTTGATTGGGAGCACCTTACTCAAGCAATTGTCTCGCCAGACCAAATTTCTGATTGAGAAGAGATCGCTTGAAATCAGGGTAGTGGCCCTAGCAAATACTTCCCACATGCTATTTGACTATCGTGGAATCGGGCTCAGTCGATGGAAAAATCGACTGAACAAGGGGGAGAAAACAGATATTGAAGCATTTGTCAACTACATGATTGAGATGAATATGTCCAACTCCATCTTCATTGACAACACTGCCGACCTGCTTATTCCAGATCAGTATCGTCGTATTTTGGACGCAAGCATTTCGATTTCTACTCCTAATAAAGTAGCGACCTCTTCTAACTTTGAGCAGTATTTAGACCTTTTATCAAAAGCGGAGCGCAATAACGTGTACTTCGGTTATGAGACGAACGTTGGCGCTGGTCTTCCTGTCATTTCGACATTGAGAAACCTGGTTGACAGTGGAGATAAAATCACCAAGATCGAAGGGGTCTTATCCGGTTCCTTGTCCTACATATTCAACCATTTTGACAACGAGACACCGTTTAGTGTAGCGGTTAAAACGGCTGGAGAACTCGGCTACACAGAACCAGATCCCAGAATAGATCTCAATGGGGTCGACGTGAAGCGTAAAATTCTCATTTTGGCTCGTGAGGCCGGATTCGCCATGGAACCAGACGATATAGATGTAGAGAACATCCTACCGGTTGATTGTCAAAAAGCAGATTTGGGTAAACCTCTTGATCGTGCACTGAAAAATGCCGATGTGCACTTTGAAGCCTTGCGCTCAACAGCAGAAAAGAGGGAAAAAAGGCTGCGTATGATCGCAAAGCTCGAACACGGCAACGCCAGTATCCGTCTGGAAGAGGTTGGGAAAGACTCCCCTTTCTACTTCCTAAGTGGTAGCGATAATATGATCGTATTTACCACCGAGCGCTATGCTACCAGGCCCCTTGTTGTACAAGGTCCTGGGGCGGGTGCGGAAGTGACCGCAGCGGGCGTATTTTCAGAAATCATACACATTGGTAATTTGCTATGACAAATCCAGGGATCAAGGCTTTTGCGCCTGCATCAGTGGCCAACGTCGCTTGTGGTTTCGACATATTAGGGTTTGCGCTTAAGAATCCTGGGGATTTTGTGGTGGCCCGCCACGCAGATCACAGTGACGGCCTTCGAATTACAAAGATTACAGGGGATCAAGGCAAACTCCCCAGAGATGTTCGCAAAAACACAGCTACTGTTGCGGTACAAGCCCTTCTTGATCATTTAGGAGAGTCATCGACCTCGATTGACCTAGAAATCCAGAAGAAGATGCCCTTTGGCAGTGGATTGGGTTCTTCAGCAGCCAGTGCTGTCGCCGCAGTTGTGGCCGTAAATAAACTCTTAGGTGCCCCTTATACCAAATCAGAGCTCCTTCCTTTTGCGGTACTGGGTGAACAAAGTGCTGATGGGGCTTATCATGCCGACAATGTTGCCCCCGCTTTACTAGGGGGCCTCATCTTGATTCAGGATACTGCCTCCCTTCGTTGGGTTCGCGTTCCTCTGCCAAAGGGGCTAGTGGCCCTTGTTGTACATCCAAAAATAGAAGTGCTGACCAGGTCTGCCAGAGAAATCATCCAACCAACAGTCTCGCTAGAACTGCATAGCAAGCAAGCGGCGAATCTGGGAGGACTCATTTTAGGTATGATGCAGAGTGATTTTGAGTTGATTGGTGCCTCCTTGCAGGATCTAATCATTGAACCACAACGAATGAAACTTATACCTCACTTCGGAGAGGTGAAGACTGCTGCGATTCAGGAGGGAGCGCTTGGGTGCAGCATTTCTGGAGCGGGACCCTCCATATTTGCTCTTTTTAACAACACCTTACTTGCTGAAAACGCTGCAGCGAAAATGAGTACGATATTTCATCAGAAAGGCATCGAAGCAACAGCATATCTTTCCACCATCAATCAGGAGGGGGCTTACATTTGTTAACTATGCAGCTCGTCAGCACCAACAGCAATTCATCTCAAATCGTGTCTCTGCAAGAGGCTGTTCTTCACTCTCTTCCAGAGGATGGTGGGTTGTACGTTCCTACGCAGTTACCACTGTTCGAACCCAGTGACATTAGAGGAATGAAGGGTCAACCTCTGGCAGACGTTTCTATCCAGGTTGCTTCCCGATTGTTAGATGGAGTCCTTCCCGAATCCGAACTAATTCCCATTGTAGAGCGTGCCATCAATTTTCCGGCCCCGTTGGTGGAGTTGACGCCCACCCTATCTGTCTTGGAGTTGTTTCATGGCCCATCGCTCGCATTCAAGGATTTTGGGGCTCGGTTTATGGCTGAGCTCATCGGTTACTTTAATCGCGATGCCGATGATCTGGTAACCATCCTTGTTGCCACCAGTGGGGATACTGGTGGTGCGGTAGCTGCAGGTTTTCACGGTGTCCCAGGCGTTGAGGTTGTGATTTTATACCCTTCTGGTCGTGTGAGTGAATTGCAGGAGCGTCAATTGACTACCTGGGGCGACAACATCTCAGCATGTGAAGTCGAAGGTTCTTTCGACGATTGTCAGGCCATGGTCAAGACTGCATTTCAAGATCCCGATCTCAAAAGGCGGTATAATTTATCATCGGCAAATTCCATAAACATAGCACGGTTGATTCCACAGTCTTTTTACTACTTCGGAGCCTATGCACAAATGAAAGGGGACAATCCAGTGTTTGTTGTTCCCAGTGGCAACTACGGCAATCTCACCGCCGGTCTTTTAGCCAAAAGAATGGGCCTTCCGGTGAAACATTTTGTTGCCGCAAGCAATCGAAATGACGTTGTTCCCAAGTACTTGAATACAGGCGAATTCCATCCTAAACAATCTGTTACTACCCTATCAAACGCCATGGATGTCGGCAATCCATCAAATTTTGCCAGGATGCAACACTTGTATGGTTCCACGTGGAACGCAATGCGAGATGATGTCGTGGGGTATTCCTATTCTGATAGCGAAACGCTTTCGGAGATGCAGCTTCTCTACCGAGACTTTGGATACATCTGCGATCCACATGGTGCCATTGGGGCATTGGGAGCTAAAGAGTATGAGGGCATCTATAATACCGGCGAGATGTTAATCTTTCTCGAAACAGCCCACCCCTCAAAATTTATTGATGTCGTACAAGACGCCCTGGGCATTCATTTAGATATACCAATTAGGCTGCAACGTCTCCAAGATTTGCCTAAAAACGCGGTGTCAATACCTGCTGACTACACTGCTTTCAAGGCACATCTGATGAGCAGATAACTCCTACCTCTTTTAGTCGTTCCACGTGGAACAATCCTTCGTATTCTTGCCTGCTTACTCAGCGCTTGCTTTCCTGAAAGCTAAATCAGTACTTTTGGAGTCAAATTCTATTTTTGACTATGCGACTATCACTTTTGCTTCTTTCTTTCCTTTCCTGCACTCTCTTGTATTCTCAGGAAAACACAAATACGAATCTATTTCGTCAGCTAAAACAAGAACTCCCCACACCAAATAGTTACCGGAATGCATCCGGTGCGCCAGGACATGCATACTGGCAGCAAAAGGCTGACTACAAAATCTCCATCGAGCTCAAAGATGCTGAGCGGCAACTGCATGGACACGAAACCATCACATACACCAACAATTCCCCTGATGTTTTGAATTACCTCTGGATGCAACTGGATCAAAATGTACGATCCAAGGACTCCGATACACACAAAATTGGGAATTCTAGCCTTTCAGAACGAGCATCTTCTCGCCAACTTCAACGGCTGGAGCCCGATTTTGACGGCGGATTCAAGATCGAAGCTGTTAAAGATGCCACGGGAAATGACTTGAAGCATGTAATCAATAAGACCATGATGCGGGTGGATCCACCTAATCCCCTACAACCCGGCGAATCTTTTACGTTCCAGGTGAAGTGGTGGTACAATATCAACAACACAAGAGAAATAGGAGGACGTTCCGGCTATGAAAATTTTCAACCCGATGACAATAATGTTTATGTAATTGCACAGTGGTTCCCGCGAATGTGTGCCTATAATGACTTAGAGGGTTGGCAGAACAAGCAGTTCCTAGGAAGAGGTGAATTTACCCTGGTTTTTGGAGATTATGAGGTAGACATAACCGTACCAGCTGATCACCTCGTGGCTTCAACCGGTGAGCTGATGAATCCCAAGCAAGTGCTTACTAAAGCGCAACGAGACCGCTTAGAAGAAGCCGCCAAGGAACACATTCAGCCCATCACCATTGCTAGCTATGACGAGGCCGAAGAACGCATTAAGACCAGATCTACAAAGACAAAGACCTGGACGTTTCATGCTAAAAACGTACGGGATTTCGCATTCGCCAGTTCAAGAAGGTTTATCTGGGATGCCATGGGGGTACCCATGGATGATGGTTCCACGGTCATGGCCCAGTCCATGTGGGTAAAAGAAGGCGATTGCCTATGGAGCAAGTATTCTACCAAAGCCGTAGCGCATACCGTCAAGTGGTATTCTCATTACACCATCGACTACCCATATCCGGTAGCTTGGTCTATAGATGGTAGTATGGGCATGGAATACCCCATGATCTGTTTCAACTATGGTCGCTGTGCCTCGGACGGAACATACGCTGAGCGGGTCAAATATGGCCACATCGGTGTAATCATTCATGAAGTCGGACATAATTGGTTTCCCATGATCATCAATTCAGATGAACGCCAATGGACGTGGATGGATGAAGGCCTCAACACCTTTGTTCAATACCTTACTGAACAACATTGGGAGCGCAACTATCCCTCGAGGCGTGGCCCTGCTGATAAAATTACCAGCTACATGGGTGGAGATAAGTCACGAATTAGTCCTATTATGACCAACTCCGAGTCCATATATCAATTCGGAGCAAACGCCTATGCCAAACCAGCCACAGCACTCAACATCCTTAGGGAAACCATCATGGGCAGAGAGCTTTTTGACATGGCGTTTAAGGAATATTGTGAACGGTGGAAATTCAAACAACCTTACCCCGCAGATCTTTTCAGAACACTTGAGGATGCCTCCGGCGTGGATCTTGATTGGTTTTGGCGCAGCTGGTTCTATACCAATGATCATGTTGACATTGCGATGACTGAGGTCAAACACAATAAGTTAAGCACCGGCAATCCAGATGTAGAAAAAGATCTAGCCCGCAGAAACCGAGACGATGGTCCTCGAGATATAGGCACCATTCGAAACGAAAATATTGAAAGACTTGCGGATAAGGATCCTTCCATTCTCGATTTCTACAGCCAGCATGATCCCTTAACTGCTGATGCGATCGACCGACAGCGCTACCAACAGTACATGAGCACACTCTCTGAAGAAGAAAAAGCCATGCTCAAGGACGATCAAAACTACTACCAAATCAGTTTCGAGAACAAAGGAGGCATTCCTATGCCAATCATTCTTGAATTTGAATACGAAGACGGATCAAAAGAAGTTGAACGGATTCCTGCAGAAATCTGGAAGTTGGAGAATCAGAAGGTTTCCAAGGTCTTTGTAAAACAGAAAACTGTAAAGTCCATTACGCTGGATCCTTTCCTTGAAACAGCAGATGTGGACAGAAGCGACAACCATTATCCACCACGGCCAGAAATCAGTCGCTTTGATCTATTTAAGCAACAAAGAGCGGCGACCGAAAATGGAATGCAACGTGCGAAAAGAGCGAAAGCAAAAGGCTCTTAGCATTACAGAATCAAACTTAGCTAAGTCAACTGTTTCGGTTGGCTTAGCTCTTTAAAAAAGTCTTCCTGAATCTCATTGTATGCACCGGGAAGTTCTAGCATTGGTGCATGACCGCACTTATCTAGAAATACCAGTCTCGAATTCTTAAGCAGCTCCTTAAACTTCTCGCCGACAAATGGAGGAGTAATGGTATCCTGATTGCCCCAAACCAACAATGTCTCTGTATCGATTTGATCCAAACGATCACCTACATTGTGACGTATAGCTGACTTGGCAATCTTTACAATTCTTAGGGCCTTCAGTCGATTATTAACAATTCCAAATACCTCATCGACCATTTCTTTCGTGGCAATGCCTGGATCATAGAATGTTAATCGGATCTTATTCTTAATGTACTCGTAGTCTTCACGTCTTGGAAAGCCTGTGCCAAGAGAATCCTCAAATAATCCGGAGCTTCCCGTTAATGTCAAAGAGCTAATTTTTTCCTGCATCCTCAATGTCAAAAGAAGTGCGATGTGGCCACCAAGTGAATTTCCTAAGACATGCATCTTTTTCAGGCCTTTATGACCAATAAAATCGCAGACGTAGTCAACTAGTCCTCCCACTGAAAGCTTCCTCATGGGCATTTCGAATATGGGCAGTACTGGTAAAATTACGCGCATGCTCTTCGAAAAATGGCGAATAACCCCATCAAAGTTCGAAGCCGTACCAAACAATCCATGAAGCAATAAAAGAGGTTCATCCGTCCTTGGTCCCATGTCCAAATACACAAATCCATCCTCTTCAATGGTCTCAAACTCTGTCATGTTCCATACTATTGAGCTGCAAAGGTATCGAAATGTGCCTACCTCGCGATTCCTTTTGTCAGGAGATTCACTCCCTGGAATCTCTTAGCCTATACCTCAAAGCGATTGTCGCAGACAACAAAAGGATAGCGAAAGCCTGATGCGCTACTCCTGAATAGATCGGAATAGTACCTACAGAGCCCAATAGGACAGAAACTCCAAGCACCACTTGCGTAATCAACAAAATTATCCACAATGTGGATAGCTTCTTATATGCGCCACTAAATAGAGCCTTTTGGTACTTCCAAATAATGTACAATTGACTGATTACCAGCAAATAAGCTAGAGATCTATGGGTTACTTGGATCAATGCAGGCATAAAGGCACTTTTATCATAATGCACAACATTATCCACAGACCAGTTACCTAAATCCAACAGTACATTTGGAATAAAACTTCCATGCATATCTGGAAACGTGGGAAAAACCAATGCAGCTTTCATTCCACTCATCAATCCTCCAAAGAAGATCTGCAACGCAAGCAAACTCAAAAAAAAGCCTATCGCTCTCCTCACCTTTGGATATAAACCACCATCATTGAATCCTCTGGTCAACAATACTGTCTGAAAATGATAGCTGTAGAGTATTAAGGCAATTCCAAGATGGATCGTTAGTTTGTATGCATTCACCCAAGGTCGATTAACCAGGCCGCTCGCAACCATTATCCAACCGAAGATACCCGCTAAGCCAGCTAACAATACCGTAACCAACAATCGTCTTACAAGTCTTTTCGTGAGGGCACCCTTCCATAGAAATAAAATGAAAGGCACCAAGAATATGAAACCCATTGCTCTAGCCCAGAGGCGATGG
>JAHQVP010000149.1 GCA_019634275.1 Saprospiraceae bacterium | reverse complement strand
GATTGGCTGGCTTCGCATTTTATCGAGGAAAATACTGACATACGGGAGTTGATTAGGACCATCATGACATCGAGGGCCTATCAACTGGAGACGAGACCCGTCAAAGAGCAAGCTGAGGATTCCGATCAATTCGAAGGCCCCTTGCCGCGTAGATTAAAGGCAGAACAGATGCTCGACGCCGTCAGCATGGTGGTGGATCCCATTTACCATGGAGTGGCATTTTCGGAGGAAACCGATACCATTAAACCCCTCTGGATTTGGCATCGAGAAGTAGAATTTGACCGCACGGTTTTGCCCAAACCCGGGGTGCGCTACCTGCGCAAGCAGATGAACTTGCCTGCTGGTACCTTAATTGATGCACATTTGCTGGTGACGGCCGATCATGCCTATACGCTCTTTCTGGATGGAAAGGAGATTGCCAAAAGCAACATCTGGCATGAGGTGACCAAAGTCGACCTCACCGAATCGCTGTCGTCGGGGCAGGAACATGTCTTTGCGGCCAGCGTTGAGAATGCAGGGTCGATTCCGAATCCCGCTGGGTTCCTGTTGACTTTGAAGCTTCGCTACGCTGATGGACGCCATCATTTCATTGAATCGGATCGATCCTGGCTGAGTACCGACTCGGTGCAAGGCACCGTTTGGCAAGAAAATGATTACGTAGACACCTCGTGGACTGCTGCACATGCATATGGAAGATTGCGAAGCAGTCACTGGGGGCGGCCTCTTGCGTTTAATTTTTCCGACCGAGAAGTTCCTCCATACGCCAGAGCAGCATTGGTGAGCCTGGATCCACTCTCCAAAAGTCTCGGCCGTCCGGTGCGAGAAAATGTGACAACACAGCGCGATGACGAGGCCAGTCTGTTGCAGACCCTGACCTTGACCAACAGCGATTTCTTTCATCAGAGCATCAACAATGGTGCTGCAAGAATGAGCCTTGATGCAGGGAGTGACCGAGCAATAATTGAGGGCGTGTATCGCAGCATATTGCTTCGAGATCCGACTTGGAGGGAGAGACGTGCTGTTATGAAGATCGCAAAGAACGGCATGGACCAAGAGGCGGTAGCAGACCTGATCTGGTCATTGCTGCTCACACCTGAATTTCAATTTATCTAGGCATGAAATCAAAGCAAGAGAGCAGACGGGAATTTTTGCAGAAAATGCAGCAAGCTTCATTGGCGGCTTTAGGCACTTCGATCGGAGCCTCTTCGTTCCTTTCCTGTCACACCGAGCCGGCGGTAAGTTTGTCTACTGGAACCGCAGATGCCGTAATCCTTCTGTGGATGGCAGGCGGCATGTGCCATACAGAGACTTTCGATCCCAAAAAATATACTCCTTTTGCAAAAGGCATGAAGAGCGCTGATGTCATCAGTACATTTGATGCTCATCCTACGGCCATAGATGGGGTAGCTTTTAGTGATGGGCTACAGCGCATAGGCAGTGTCATGGATCGGGGAACCCTTCTGCGCTCCTATCGCTCTGGCGACCTGGGGCATATTCTACACACCCGCCATCAGTACCACTGGCATACCTGCTATGAACCTCCGCAGTCCGTGCAGCCGCCCCACATGGGAGCGTGGATCGCCAAAGAACTGGGACCCATAAACGAGGTCATCCCACCATTCATAGACATCGGACAGCGGTTTACCGTGGGAGAAGGGGAGGAGCTAAAGGCTTTTCATTCGGCAGGATTCCTGGGCTCAGAATATGGGCCTTTCATTATTCCTGACCCGGTTCAAGGACTGGGAAGTGTGCGGCCGCCAGAGGGGATGGACCTGCAAAGATTCGAGAGCAGAAATAAACTCTATCGTGAACTGATTAAGAAGAGTCCGCACCACGAGCATGCCAGCAGTTACCAACAGGAGTCTCTTTTAAGATCGATGGAGCGATCATATCGATTGCTGAAGTCTCCAGATGCAAAGGCATTTGACTATCTGTCCGAGCCCGATGACGTGCTGAAGAAATATGATACTGGGCGCTTTGGTCTTGGATGCCTGTTGGCCAGACGGCTGGTGGAACGAGGTGCACGATTCATCAGTGTCACAACCGAGTACGAACCCTTTCTTGGCTGGGATACCCATGAGAATGGACATACCCGCCTAAAGAAGATGAAAGAACAAATCGATCAGCCCATCGCTCAATTGATCCTGGACCTGGAAGAGCGAGGGTTACTGGATCGCACAATCGTGGTGCTCGCCACCGAATTTAGCCGAGACATGCTGACAGAAGGACGTCCCGGAGCCGTGGTCAAGGATCAGGTAGAGGTGCCAGACACGGTGGAAGAATTGCGTCACTATGGGATGCATCGACACTTTACGGACGGGTCTAGCATGTTGTTTTTTGGCGGTGGTTTTAAGGCAGGCCATGTGCATGGCGAGACGGCTTCAGAACGTCCATTCAAGGCGATCACAGAACCCGTAGTGATCGACCAGATCCATCAAACCATATACCATGCTCTGGGCATGCATCCTGAGACCAACTATGTGATCGAGGGCAGACCGTTTTATACCACTCCCGATGGCAAAGGAGAGCCTCTGTTGGAAATCCTTAATGAAGCTGCGAGCTGAGCCTGCCCACCTCCTTGCGCACCGCCCGGCATCGTGCTAGAAAATCCGATTCGGAAATGGAGATTACAACCGACCCAAACAGGTCCATCAAACGGTCGTTGTGCTCCGTGGTTTGTTGTGTACGCAGATTAAGGTGAACAAAGCTTACCCACAAGATCGCCTTGAGCTGTGTCTGCGTTTCATCCCACATGGTCATTTCGACAGAAAGGTGCTTAGGTCCAAAATCGAACAGGGTGCTCTCAATACAAATCAGTTCTTGCATTTGAGCAGGCAGGCAGTATTGGATCTGATTGGATCCGACAACCCAGCCAGTGCCCTCCTTGTGCATAAATTCGAATAGATCTAGGTCGTAATGTTCTTTCACTTGATCTTCGCGGGCATTGATAAAGTAATCCAAATAGCGCGCATTGTTGAGGTGACGAAAGGGATCACAGTCCTGAAATCGTACCTGGTGAAAAGACTTTAATACTTTTTTCATAGTGCATTATTTTTATACCGATCGGTATATTTTAGAGTAAAAAATTTTACTTGATCATGTTCTTAATAATAACCGAATCAATGTGGTCCATTGCGGTGTCGATAAAGGTCTTGTCCTGATGAGAAAAAGCCGTAAACAGACTCCCTTCAATTATAGTGTAAAT
The DNA here is from genome assembly GCA_019634275.1 of Saprospiraceae bacterium. GTDB lineage: Bacteria > Bacteroidota > Bacteroidia > Chitinophagales > Saprospiraceae > CAJQNM01. Next base: position 7,861 of record JAHQVP010000149.1, on the reverse strand, counting down.
CACTTTTGCCATTAATTCTGAATCTGTAGAGGATTTAATTGTTGCCTCTGATTTTCCCTGTTCGATAATTTGACGGATACCCTTAAGGAATTTTTGCATGGACTTTTTCGCAGCTTTAAACAATGCCGGATTGTTGTAACGTGCATCCATGCCAACCCGGATGATGGGGCACCCTCCTGAATCCTTGACGGTATCGTAGTATGATCGGTGGTATCGGGTTATGGCATACAGCTTGTCAAGGCCTGTGTTTTCGCTTCCAATGTATTGGTACATGGGGCGGATCACCTTGCGTATGGTGTGCTCAAAGGCTTTGAGCGCGAGGTCCTCCTTGTTGATAAAATTACCGTAGATCGCTCCTTTCGTCAACCCTGTGGCACTGGTGAGATCAGTCATACTAGTCGCAGCATATCCCTTTTTGTTAAAAATGGGCGCTACGCAGTCTAAAATGTATGCCGTGGTTTCGGCTGCTTTTGCTGGTGCCATCAAGGCAAATGTAATAAAATATACCGAACGGTATATTTGTATAGACAAATTTTTGCTTGCCAGGGGCAACGACTGTGGCGTTGAGGAGATCCTCTGTGTAGTTATGTTTTGGAGTTGGAAGAAACTCCTTCCGACTGTAAGCCTTCTAAATGGTTTGAGTATGAAAAGACTGTACATGTTGCAGGCCTTACTGTTTATGGTCTGTACCGCTTATGCCCAGCGAGTGGAACTGGGAGCGGGTGGTGATCGTCCGATCGAGGTAATGGCATCTAGTGAATGGCATTGGGTGCAAGGAGGGGATGAGACTGCAGCAGCAGTTAATACCATTAATGGTCAGGGGTTGACCATGGAGCGATTAGAGGCTTCTCGTTTTTTGGCCCAGGCCACTATGGGTTTTGAGCCAGAGGACATTGATCAGGTCATGGTCACGGGGATCGAGGGATGGATTGATCAGCAATTTGAGCTCCCCCCAACGGATTTCTTACAGCTGCTATACGATGTCGATGATGAGGTGCAGGCTTGGAATCTGTCGCTGGGCGCCGACTCATCAGAGTTTGGGGGACTCCCTTATTATAATATCCTGAATTATGCCTGGTGGGAGATGGTGGTCAAGAAACCCGATTTGCTCCGCAACAAAATCGCTTATGCACTTTCGCAGATCCTGGTCGTCTCTGCCAATTCTGACCTGGAAGGCCATGGCGACGCACTGGCATCCTACTACGATATCTTTCTTAAACACGCTTCGGGAAACTACCGCGATATCCTTATGGAAGTCAGTCTTCATCCCGCTATGGGGTTCTACTTGAGTCATCTCAATAATCCCAAAGCAAATCCTGCGGAAAACATTCATCCAGACGAAAATTATGCACGCGAGTTTTTGCAACTTTTTACCATTGGTCTATACGAACTGAACTCTGATGGATCGCACCGCAAAGACCAGAATGGCCGGGATATCCCGACCTATGATCAAACGGATGTAAAAGAATTTGCCAAGATTTGGACTGGACTCGGGCCTTCAGATGTGCGCCCCAACATGTATGATGTGGAGGCTGACTTTGGGCTCGACATCTACCTCGCAGACATGACCCAACCCATGATGATGTACGAAGACTATCATCAGTCGGGGGAGAAACATTTGCTTAATGGTACGGTAGTGCCAGATGGGCAATCGGGAATGGAAGACATTGCCGATGCCGTAGACAATGTATTCGAGCATCCCAATGTGGGCCCTTTTATCGCCTTGCGACTAATTCAGCGGCTGGTCAAGTCAAATCCAACTCCGGCATACGTCGGCAGAGTAGCAGCGGCCTTCAACAACAATGGAAACGGGGTGCGGGGAGACATGAAGGCGGTGATCAAATCCATTCTGCTTGATCAAGAGGCGAGATCATGCGGCGCGCAATTAGATCCAAACCATGGCCGATTAAGGGAACCGCTCGTTCGGTACACGCACTACGCCAAGGTGTTGGACATGGAGCAGTATTATGATCGTTTTTGGAACAATGGATATACATTTTGGGAAAGCACGGGGCAGTCCATTTTTGGATCCCCCAGTGTATTCAACTTTTATGCACCGGACTATCGCCCCAATGGCGCCATTGCCGCGGCTCAGCAAGTTGCTCCCGAATTTCAGATCCATAACTCACGTACGAGTGTGGAGTTCTTTAATCAGGTAAATCGGTGGACCATGTACAATCAGATTATGGACAGTTGGGAGGAAGAAGATCCAAGTCCTTTTCTGGATAAGTCAGCCTTGAAGCGTTATGCACGTGACCCTGAAGTGCTCATCAATAAATTGGACCTTCTCCTGACTCACGGACAGTTGTCCGATGCCACCCGGCAGCTGATTCATGAAGCACTGCTTGCACAGATTTATAGAGACTACCGGGAGGATCGCGTAGAGCTGGCCATCTATCTGATTATGATTTCACCGGACTACGCCATACTGAAGTAAAAGAACATGAAAAATTTATCACGGCGACATTTTTTAGGACAGGCCAGTTGCGGAGCCATCGGCTGTTCGACGCTGCTTAGCTCCCTGGTTAACTTAAAAGCCATTAATGCGGCTTCAATGGATGCTTCCGAGTCAGACGACGATTATAAAGCGTTGGTCTGCATTTTTCAGGCGGGCGGCAATGACTCGTTTAATATGCTTATGCCGAGGTCGGGTGTTCCGTATCAGGAGTACGCCCGGACCCGTTCGAATTTGGCCATCGAATCGGAGGCCATGTTGTCGATTGATCCCATCGGAGGGGATGGTAGAGACTTTGGGATTCATCCGGCAATGGGGGCAGTCCAGCAACTTTTTGATGCGCAAAAACTCTCTTTTATATCAAATGTGGGCACGCTAATCAGGCCGGTAAACAAAGGGGAAGTGTACGACAGTCGGAATGTTCCACTCGGACTCTATTCCCACTCCGATCAAATACAGCAATGGCAAACTGGCTTGCCCCATGAGCGGTCGGCCATTGGATGGGGAGGTAAAGTGGCTGACCTGATTCGAGACATGAATTCCAATGATAAGATTTCGATGAACGTATCGCTATCGGGAACCAATGTTTTTCAGACGGGAAACGAAACCGTGGAGTTTACCATCAATCCCTATGGGGGCAGTATTGGGATTGATGGCTATGAGAAGGAAAACATGTACGATGTATTTAATATCGAACGTACGGTCGCCATCGACAACATGATCGATCGTGAATATGATGACATGTTTAAGCAGACCTATGTCGACGTTATTAGAAAATCAAGGGATGGCGATTTAGAATTTAAAGCGGCATTGGAAGGCGCCACAGCAATCAATACGGAGTTTTCGGACAATTATATTTCTCAAAGTTTTCGCATGATTGCCCGCACGATTTCAGCAAGGGCTGCTCTGGGCATGAAACGGCAAATATTCTTTGTCACATTTGGTGGATGGGACCACCATGATGAAATACTGGAAAACCAATTCGGTATGTTGTCGGTGTTGAGCAACGCGCTCGGGGAGTTTCAACAATCATTGCAGGAGCTTCGAGTGGAGGATTGTGTCACCACTTTTTCGATATCTGAATTTGGACGTACCCTAACTTCCAATGGTAATGGAACAGATCATGCCTGGGGAGGGAACGTGATGGTGATGGGTGGCCCCGTCAATGGAGGGCGAATTTTTGGAGACTATCCATCGATCGCACTGGACACTTCCTTAGAGCTGGGCGATGGCACCTTGATTCCCACGCTTTCGACGGATCAATATTTTGCCGAATTGGCACTATGGTTTGGCATCAGCCCAAATGAGCTGCGTACGCTTTTTCCCAACATCGGTAATTTCTATCAGCCAGGGGATGCCCGTCTGCCGATCGGTTTTCTAAATCTATAGCATGATGGATAGTGTAGTTAATCTCAGAAAGAGCGCTTCATATCGCTTGGACCAGCCTTACCGCAATTGCATTTTGCAGGTCATTTTTATGATGGCAGGCGTGTTGGCGTTTCAGCAAGCACAAGCCCAGTGTTTTCCTGACCGCCACAGTACCTCCTGGATGGATGGCTGGATCTCCTGCGAAGAATTTCCTAGCCCCAATCCTTTGCGGGAAAATGGGCACTGGATTTTATATGACCTCAAAGAAGTATACGCGCTCTTCAATACCCATGTTTGGAATTCGAACGACCCCAGCCATCTGGAGCGGGGTTTTCGGGAGGTAGCCATTGATTATTCCCGAGACGGCCAGGAGTGGACCGAATTGGGCCTCTTCGACTGGCCACAAGCCAATGGGTCATCCTATTACGAAGGATTTGAGGGGCCTGACTTCACGGGAGTGACTGCGCGGTATGTCCTGATGACGGGATTGTCAAATTATGGGGGCGAATGTTTCGGTCTTAGTGAAGTACGGTTCGCTGCAGAAGTGCAAGAGGAGAGTGTCTTGACCGCCACCGATGACATGAACGATCCTTCGTGTGCACAAATGCATGCGTTCCCCAACCCGTTTGAGGAAGAGACCAAGGTTGTTGTCCAGTCTACCTGTGTCAGCACCGGCACTTATAGGGTTGTGGACATGTTGGGCAGGGTGATGGAAGATGGTACCCTGAGTGGGCACTCGGGCTTTAACGAGATTGTCCTGTCGGGCCGAGATTGGCCTAGTGGCACCTATGTCGTCCACCTTCAGGTCGGCCGGTCTCAACTTCAGCAGCAGCTATTGAAGGCGGAGTAGAAGTTAAGCGAGTCAGTTTTTCAGCACTTTCGTTAAAGTCTGGTAGTGCGTTAAATAAATGTTAGTGAGCCAACGTTTCTTGGGCATCTTCCGTCTTTCAGGAAGTCAACCGAGAACATGCACAAACACACCAGGGTACTGCGGCAGGTGCTTTCTTTCACCTCCTTCCTTTTTCCATTTCTAACATTTGCCCAGAAATCCACCATCAGTGGTTATATCGTTGATGATGCCAATGGAGAAAGCCTCATCTCTGCCAATGTCTATGAGGAGCGCTCCAGCAGTGGAGCCATTACCAATACGTATGGATTCTTTAGCCTTACCGTGGACAATGGTCCGGTCTCCCTTGCTTTTTCGTATATCGGTTATCAATCAAGTACATTTTCCTTTGACCTCCAGGGAGACACCAGCCTAACCGTATCTCTTACTTCTGATCTGACCCTTGAGACGGTGGAGGTGGTCGCGGAAAAATATGAACGAATCGAGCAGAATACGCAGATGAGTCAGATTTCCGTACCCATCGAACAGATCAAGTACACACCCACTCTGCTGGGAGAAAAAGACGTGCTAAAGACGCTGCAATTGCTCCCTGGTGTCCAGGCGGGAGGAGAAGGACAGACGGGGTTGTATGTTAGAGGGGGCAGTCCTGATCAAAACCTCATCCTTCTGGATGGAGTGCCCATCTATAATGTCTCGCATGTCCTAGGGATATTTTCTGTATTTAATCCTGATGCCATTAAAAATGTAACCTTGACCAAGGGAGGCTTTCCTGCTCGATACGGAGGCCGACTCTCCTCGATTTTGGAGATCAATATGAAGGAGGGAAACATGCGTGAGTTTCATGGAGAGGGCAGTGTGGGTTTAATCTCTTCTAAGCTCACCCTTCAAGGGCCCATTGTAAAGGACAAGACGTCATTTCTAATTTCCGGCAGGCGTACTTACGCTGATTTAATTGCACGTCCCATCATCAAGTCGCAGTCGGTGGAAGGAGAAGAGGTAGATCCCAGCCTGTATTTTTTTGATCTCAATGCTAAGATTCAACATAAAATAAATGATAAACACCGCATTTTTCTCAGCGGCTATGCGGGCTCTGATTTATTTAAATTTAAGTACAGCGACGTTTCAGAAAATGAGCGAAGCGAATCTACAGGAGGGCTCGATTGGGGCAATCTTATTTCGGCACTGCGATGGAATTATCAGATTACACCTAAGCTTTTTGCGAATACGACGTTGACATATTCCAAGTACCGGATAGACATCATTGCTGGATATTCTACACAGAGTGAATTTATCGAAGACGAATCATTTTCGGCAAAGTATTTTTCTGGCATTGAGGACCTCGGTGCTAAGATTGATTTTGATTTTATCCCTAATCCCAATCACTATGTGCGGTTTGGTGTTTCAGCGACCCATCACACCTATTCTCCCGGAGCACTGAGCTATGCACAGGCGTATGAGGAAGTTGATTTTGACACCTTGATCGGGAGCAATGAAGTGGGATCGAGAGAGTATGGAATATATGTAGAGGATGATTTTGCGATTGGGGATTTGAAGGTTAATGCGGGGCTGCACTTATCCGCTTTTGATGTGGATGGGGAGTTTTATAGTTCCTTGCAACCTCGTCTGGGAGCGCGCTATTTAGTCAATGATCGATGGAGCCTCAAGGCCTCCTTCAGCACCATGGCCCAGTACATCAACTTACTGACCAGTGAGTCACTTTCATTACCTACCGACCTCTGGGTGCCCAGCACCGCGAGAATAAGACCGCAACGTTCCTGGCAGGCGGCAATCGGAGCAGCCCGTACCATAGGGGATGACTACGAGATATCGTTGGAGGCTTACTACAAAGAGATGGACGACGTCATCTCCTTTAAGGAAGGGGCTTCCTTTTTGTTCGGCTTGGAGAATGACTGGCAGGATAAAGTGACACAGGGAGATGGAGAAACCTATGGAGCAGAGCTTTTTCTTCAGAAAAAGAAGGGTCGGTTTTCTGGATGGTTTGGGTATACGCTGGCTTGGAATTATCGACAATTTGACGAGATTAATTCTGGTAGGCGCTATCCATTTCGATACGACCGCAGACACGACATATCCATTGTCGGTTCGTACAAGTGGACAGATAAGATTCGCATCTCAGGGACATGGGTATATGGTACTGGCAATGCAGTAACCATACCGGAGTTTGTTTATGAAGGAGCGGGCGTGAGAGGCTGGAATCCCGAAATCGAGTCCGGCGGACGAAAGAATGAGTTTCGGATGACCAGCTATCATCGATTGGATCTCGGTATCGATTTTATTAAGCAAAAAAAATGGGGTGAACGGACTTGGAGTGTAGGCGTCTACAATTTGTACAATCATCGCAATCCATATTTTCTCGATGACACAAATGAGGCCATAATTGAAGATGGACAATATGTGGGCAGTCGCCGAGTTTTTCGAGAGTTTAGCATTCTTCCCATTATTCCATCTGTTTCGTACAGTTTCAAATTTTAGAAATGAAAAATTCATTATTTGGAATATTGATCTTCCTGGGGCTTTTGTTCACTTATGCGTGTGATGAAGATTCCTTTAGTCAGGTCGTGGAGATCGACGTGCCTGAGCATACCCCCAGACTGGTCCTCAACAGTATTGTTGATGATGGTGGTCAAGAAATACTCGCCGATATTTCGATCAGCAGGGGGATTTTAGATGATGCGGAAGGTCTGCTTATTTCGGACGCTACCATTCGGCTACTCAGTGACAAAGGATTGATTGGGATAGCCGACTACGACCCTAATCTCAACAAATACCGATGGTCGAAGACGGGAGCAGAGATACGGGGCGCAGAAGAAGTCCAGATATCGGCAGATGCCAACGGATACTTGTCGGTCAATGCTACCGACGTCTGGCCCACTAAGGTATCGCTTAGCAGCGTCCGAGTCGAACAGGACGGTGGCATTAGCTTGGATGGATACGTCAATGATTTGATCGAAGTGACTTTTCAAGATCCACCGGGTGAGGAGAATTACTATGCCTTGGATGCATTTATTGATTTTGAATATTTCTATGTGGAACCCAATGGCGACACCATGCGATTTGCTGATGCAAACCATCTGTACATGGACACCAACGATCCGCTGATTGGCTATAGCAATAACTATGGTTTGATATTTACAGATGCGGCCTTTGACGGCAAAGAGGTAAAGATAGAG
>JAHQVP010000148.1 GCA_019634275.1 Saprospiraceae bacterium | reverse complement strand
CCTTCAGGGAGCACCATTGTAGGCGACGATGACTCCAAAATTGTGTTTGTAAACTGGGGAGATACGGGAGGAAAAATAGAAGCTTCTATTTCTTCGACTTGCGGATCTAGCAGCCTTTTTCTGGATGTCTTGGTCGAGCCCCCACTGGTACAGGAACGCGTGCTTGAAAACTTTGACGATGAGGCTCTGGTTGAATTTGATCGATCCGATGGAATCTACCAACCGGATGTGGACAATCCGAGTCCAGCGGGCATAAATGCATCTGCACTGGTAGGGAGATACAGCAGAAACAGTGGCTCCACATTTGATGTGCTTCGATACAATGTTCAACGCACCACGATGGGCAACGCAACCCTCTTCGAAAATGGCACCAAGCGATTTTACCTTGACCTGTATACCGACGCTCCGATTGGTACCAAAATTATTTTGCAACTGGAAAACTCCTCGTTTTCCATTCCAACGAACTATCCAACCGGGAGACACAGCCGCTATGAAGCCGTGACCACCCTTCAGAATGATTGGGAACGACTCGAATTTGCCTATCTGGACTCTCCCGATCCTGGCGTATCCGACATTGCCATTGACTGGATCGTACTGCTTTTTGCCCCGGACACCCAATCGGGAAATGTCTATCACATCGACAATCTTGATATCTATGCTCCTGGATCTACCGTGTCTTCTACAAATTTGGAAACCGCTGCACCAAAGGCTTTTTCGATCAATCCCACGCCAGCGAACAACACCATCGTGGTCGAAAACCTCACCAACCGTACTTTTGAAGGGTATCGCCTGATGGATCTTCAGGGTAGAGAAGTCCTCCGCGAACCTCTCTCATTCGGACCCTTTCAGAGTAGAACCATTGATGTCCATCATCTGCCAAGCGGAACATTCCTGCTCATGCCGCTTCATGACTCGACCTATCACAAGAGCATTCACAAAGTGATCATCAGCCGCTAAAGCACTTGCTCTGGTGCCTGCTTGGGAAAGGCCAACGTGATCGACGTGCCGCCTTGGGGTTTACTTTCGACCAGCAAGGTTCCCGCGAGGTACTGGGCTCGAGCCTCCAAATTGGCCAGGCCAATGCCCGCTGACTTCTGCGATTGGTCAAATCCAATGCCATCGTCCTCTATGCCTAGTCGAAAGACCCCATCCGCATATTGAAGCTGGATCCAAATTTGCCGGGCCTGCGCATGCTTGATCACATTGTTGACGGCTTCCTGCAAAATGCGATACACCATGACCGATTGCATCTGACTTACATTCTCTACTGCTTCAGGATGAAGATGAAGATGTGCCTTGATGCCAATTGATTGCAGTTGAGCTCCCATTTCCTCGACAGTGGGCAAAAGTCCCAGCATGCTGAGCGAAGAAGGCATCATATTATGCGAAATACGGCGTACCTCTTCACACGCCTCGTCTACCAATGCCTTCGTTTCTACATAACCGGAATCCATTTTGGCACCCAACGAAGAGGCCAAATTATCAACCTGTACTCGGACGGTTGACAACAGCCCTCCCAGGCCGTCGTGTAGATCCTTTGCGATTCGACTGCGTTCTTTCTCCTGACCTTCGAGCATCGAGCCATATACCACATTTTGCTTCTCCCGCTCCAGCTGCTCGATCTTGAGTTGCTGTTGATCTTGCAAGCGCTTATCAGTCAGGGATTTGGTGTAGTACTTTAGATCACGGAGGCGGTAGGCAAGGTATCCCAAGCTCCCCAGGAGGGCGATCAATACCAACAGCAGATTTCTGGTGCGGGTCTGCTTGTCGATGATGGCTTCTTGCAAACTGCGCTCTACCTCCAGTGACTTGATTTGCTTTTGCCGCTCTTCAATTTCATATCGCACCGCCAATTCTTCTGCGAGTGCAATTTTCTCCTGTGCGAAGATCGAATCATTCCAGGATTGAGCGTTTGTTTTAGACTCATACGCGCGGTCATACTGTGCTTGGCTCGCATAGATTTCGGCCAGCAGTTCGTAAGCATAATGAATGTCTACCGATCGATCATGTGCCAAAGCCAAATGCAATGCAGAGTCCGCATGGATCTCTGCCTGATCAAGCATCCTTGCCTGTAGATGCGCTTCTGCGATCGCCTGATGTGCATGGGCTAGGTCAATACGGGAGCCGGAAGCTCGCTGCATGAGCAGAGTTGCTCTCCCGTAGATAAGAGCAGAATCAGGTCGTTCTAGTTTGGCAAAATTTCTCGAGAGCATCTCATTGGATACGGCCACCCCATGGCGGTATCCATCTGCCATATCCAGTGCACGGGACAGGCGCGCGTGTCGAACCGCCTCCTGGAAAGCTCCCTGATGCTCCAGGATGATGGCCTTATTGACCAAGAGATTGGATTGCGTGGCGACATCTTTACTCTCGAGCGCAAGTACGTACGCACTGTCGTAAACCTGCATGGCACGATCATAATCCTTCATGTTCTTGAAGGTGATTCCGATGGAATTAAGTGCATTCGCGATGCCCCTCAGATCATTGTTCTGCTGATGGATCTCCAGATCTTGATAGAGATAGTCCAGCGCCAGGTCATAATTGCCCACCAACTGATGCACAACGCCAAGATTGAAGAGGGTTCCCGTCATGGATGCCCGGTAGGAGGTGTCGGTCTGGTAGAATTCCAGCGCCGAACGGAAGTGCTCGATGGCAGTCGGATATTCTGCCTTCAGACGAGCGACCAGGCCCAAATAGTGGTCGCTCACGGCAAACTGAAAGTCATTTTGGGCATCGGTGGCTAGATTTCGAAATCGCATGGTGTACGTGTATGCCTGATCCACATCATATCGCAAATGGTGCCAGGCAAGGCGTCTGAGTGTGATGATTTGATCGTCCACATCACGCTGTACTTCCAAGTCACTAACCAGACTGTCCACATACATGCTGTCTTGACCGATTGCCGAACCAACAAACAGCATCAGAGAGAAGAACAGCCCGTTACCAGTAAGGATGATGGACTTATATAGAAACCAAAAGCCGTTAGCAGGGATCATGCGGTATGCTCGGTTGATTCAGCCAATTCTTGAATAGGCACATCAAAGGATATGATGGAGCCGTCTTCGGGTCCCGAGCGGATGTCGAGCGTGCCGCCCAGATACTTAACGCGAGAACGAAGGCTGACGAGACCAAGGCCACCTTGCTCGATCAGGTTAACATCAAATCCCCTGCCATCATCTGCAACTGCGATACGCAAATGGTTTAATTCAAATGCCATGCTCACCCAGACATGCCGTGGATCTGCGTGTTTCACCGCATTCTGCAAAAGCTCTTGTATAATGCGATAACAAGCAATACGCTCGCGATGAGGGATGCTTCGCGGAATTCCCGTGGTCTTAGTTGCGATCTGAATTCCCCCAATGGTCGACATGGCCTTGGCCAGGTCTTGGACGGCATCTTCTAGTGACAACAATTCCAAAGAGGAAGGCATCATGTCGTGCGAGATCCGACGGACCTCCTCCGATGCCAGATCAATCATCTCGAACGTGCGATCGGTCTCGCTTGGGTCCCGAATGCCCGTACTTTCTAGCAAATGCTCCACGTGCAACTTTATCGACCACATAAGCCCTCCTAAACCATCATGAAGGTCTTTGGCGATCCGGGAGCGCTCCGATTCCTGCCCTTCTAGCATCGCGTTTGCAACAGACAATTCCTTTTCTCTTTCGAGGGTTGCCAGCTTCTCTTGCTGCAGCGCCCTGCGGATGCGCCGTTGTTGAAACAAAGAATAAATGAAGGCCAAGGAGAGAAAAAGGGCTATTCCGAGGCCAATGCCCAAGGCTCTCGTCCGCTCAATACCACGCTCTTGCCTCTCGATTACAAGCTGCTGGTCGACCAGCGCCTGTTCCTTTTTGAGCAGCTGGTACTTCCGTTCGATGCCGGCCAGGTACTGAGACTGAGAAAGCTCGTTTAAACTGTCCGAGAGGTAGAAATGCAACACCATCATGCTGTCAGCAAGAAAGTATTGTCCCTTTTTTCGATAAAGTTGAGCCAAGTAGAGATTGCAGTCCTTGAGCTCATGCAGACTTCCCACTTCCGAAAGCACTTTCTTCGCTCCCAGAAGCAATGCTTCGGCCTGCACCAGTTTGCCTGCACCCAGTTGTGCCCTGGCAAGGCGAACCTCTGCCGATGCTTGATATAGCGGGATCTCGATCGTATCCAGGATCTCCAATGCAGCGGCCGAATACTGTTCTGCTTCCGCATAGTTTGAGCGAGCCAACGCCAAGTCTGCCAGACTCCGATACACCTCCTGCAACATATAGGGTTCCTGCTCTTGTCTCGCAATTTCTAGCGCCTGTACAAAAGAATTTTCTGCTTGCGGTAGGTCGTTTAGCGCAATAAACTGTACGCCCATGTTGTGATGTCCAAAGGCCAATTGCCCGCGATCCCCCACCGCCTCGGACAAGCCAATGGTGCGGGCATTGTACTGGATGGCTTCATTGATCAATCCGAGTTCGCCCAGGGAGGCCCCCATGTTGCTTATCGCGGTGATCAGCCGAAAAGTATCTCTCAGGTCTTCGAAGATGGCGATTGCTTTTTCATGGTAATTGCCCGCTTCTGCGAAGTTGCCTTCGCTGTGAAAAGTATTGGCGATGTTTGAGTTCAGGGCTCCAATCTTCTCGAGCATTTCCAATGGCTCAAAAATGCCCAATGCCTTGGTGTAGTAAAGCCTGGCTGAGTCCATTTCTCCAACATTGGAGAAGGTGATGCCAGCATACATATAGGCGCTGCCTTTTAGTGAAAGGTCCGAAACACCTGTTGCTGTACGAGCGACATACGCATAGATTTCAAGCGCTTTGGATGGATTGGCGTACTCCAGTGGGACCGCGAGTTGCATCAATCTATTGAGCACATTGGTATCGGCCTGCTCAACAGTCAATAAGCTGTCCACCTCCCTTGACTGACCAAAGGAAAGGATAGCATGTATCACTATAAAGAATACCGTAAAACCTGAACGCATGAGCAACTCCCTTATCTACGAAAGCAAAGATGCCTGTTCCTATTGGCTATATCCTCCCAGAATTCCGTGAAGAATAAAAGTTATCTAGGGGCGTCTGTTCAGTAGTCGACCAAAATCACCTTGTTGAGGAAGCGAAATCCCACGGAAACCTCCAGTGCAATGTTGCGAATGTTTTGCTCTCGAAAAGTCTCTACTCGACCCGTCCATGGATTGTTCCATTCAAAGGGGGGAACAAAAATCTGACGGGAAATATCTGGACTCAGTCTAATGTCGAGTACGCCAGACACCAACTCCCCAAAGGGAAACTCGAATCCACCGCCTAAGGTGACTCCGTAGACGAAATTATTTACCCCGGCAGAAAGGCCTTCATAGATTTCCAGCTCGTGGGCAATGGTGTATTCCACCCGGAGTGCAAGAGAATAGTAGGCATTTAGATTCGTACGCGTAAGAAATCGTTGTCTGCCACCCAAGGACAAAGAGGCATTCTGAAACCGCATTTGAAAGGTACGCGCGTCAAAAGTATTGCCGGTAAAAGGATTAACGCCTGCTCGAAAACGTTGCGCTCGACCTTTAATGTGGTATCCCGCTTCTGCAAATAAAGAACCCGTGCTCTCCTCTGAATCGGTCTCGATCCATACCGCGCCGTGGTACTTAATCAAAGGATCGTTTGTGGTAGACCCCTGCCAGCGTTGAACACCGAGCGTAGGGCCACCTTTGATGCCAAAAGCTATGCTTTGTCCATACAGATCTCCCAAGACCCAAAGTGTCATCATCAACAATACCCACCTTTTCATCGATCCAAGTTTAGTATCTGGCCAGGATGGATGAGAGAAGAGGCCAGCTCATTGTGCTCTTTGAGGCTGTCTACGGTGACATTGTACTTCCTGGCAATGCTATACAGCGTCTCCCCTTTGCGTACGGTATGACTCACCACCTGGACCGGCACTGTTTCTTGCGCCTGTGACGGCATCTTTTTCCTCACCATGGTTCTAGGTCTGGCTTTCTTCTTTGCTTTCTTGCGCAAGTGTATGCGCTCTCCCGGCAGCGGCTCATCATGAGATCCCATGCGATTGCGATCAAGAAGTCGCTGTAGTTGGATGCCATACATTTGCGCGATCTCATAGATGGTCTCTCCTTCCAGTACCGTATGGACTTCTGTACTCCCCTTGTATTTCTTCTTCTTCTCTTCGAGGTACACTCTTTCGGCAGTGGCCAAAAGTTGCTCGGGCTCATGGATGTTCTCATTGAAAGCCATGATGTCCCCCAGGCTGGCTGAATGCCGATCAGCCAATGAACGCGGCGTGTCTCCCAGCTGTGCATACACCAGGGTGAGCCCATTATTGGTCACTTTCCCAGGAATGACGCGTACATGATCGGTCCCATTAGACTTCCAGGATGCGGTGATCTTCTTAGGTGATATTCTTGCTTCGCTGTATCGCGGTTTAGACTTGGGTCGTTGCCTCTGCGCCTTTGCCAGTGGCATGTCCCCCGGTACTTTTTCATAGTAGTCGAAAGGATAAAGCTCGTATCGTTCGATGAGGCTAATGAGAAGGACGGCATATCGAGGATTGGTAGCGTAGCCGCTTTCTTTTAACCCCCATGCCCATGATTTATAATCCGTTCGTTCGATGGCAAACAAAAATCCATATCGGTAGGCCTTATTGGGATTCAGTAAGAACTCAGAATGGGCAACGAAGGATTCTTGTGGGCTGGGAAAAACTCGAAAGCAGGACTTGATCAGTCTGCCCCGGCGATCACGGTCGTCGTCTTCTTTGTAAAATGTCTTTCCAGTCCAGATTGGTCCGCATTTGATGCCAAAATGATTGTTGGAATTTAGCGCCAGGTCCGATCTTCCTGCGTCAGATTCCAGGATGCCTTGAGCAAGCTTAATGCTGGCAGGAATGCCTGTACGCAACATCTCGCTGATCGCGATTTCCTTGTACTGTTCAATGTAGTCCAGAACGTACTGCTTTTGGGCCCATCCTGGCAGCGAAGACAGCAGCAGCGTCAACAGAAGCGTAGCATACCTCATAACCTAGTCGAATCTTTCCTAAAGATATTAAATAAATTAGTAATGTAATCACCATTGGCCCGTCGTCTCACTGCTCCATCGCAATGGGCCAAACGACTCCAGACACGAATCATCGATTCCTCTGACAATTCCTCCTTGTAGGTCTACGTTGAAGATGGTGCCATGTACAACAATTTCCTTTTCTGCATAAGCTTGATCTTGTTTGGAATGTCTTGCGACAGGGGCAAGGCCCCTGACAAACCTGGTTTGGCTTCGCCCCTTGATGAAGTCAATGCATTGCTAATGGAAAACCCCGGGAATCCGGCATTATTGTACACTCGTGCACAATGGTACTACGACCAGGGACTCTACAAAAAGGCTGCAGATGACCTCGCCATAGCAGTGAAAGATCCTACGGCTCCATTGGAAGTCCATCACCTCTACGCTGATGCACTCCTGGACAGCAACCAGTCGTTGGAAGCCCTATCGGCACTCAAGGCTGTGGTGGCTGTGTTCCCCAACTCCACCCCCTCTTTGCTAAAGCTGTCAGAATTTCAGTTGATCACCAAACAACATGAACAGTCGCTCGCCACCCTACAAAAGGTGCTTAAAATAGACCCTCAAGAAGCAGAAGCCCACTTTATGAGGGGCATGGTATTAAAAGAAAGAGGAGACACGGCTGCTGCTCGCACTGCTTTTCATGAGGCCACCGCGGAAAGTCCAGAACTCATAGATGCCTGGATCGAGTTAGGAAATCTATATAGTGACGAACCACGCGAAGCCCTGCGCTACTTTGACGCCGCTCTAAGAGCAATGCCAGACCATGTGGCGGCCATGCACGCTAAGGCTGTGGTCCAGACACAAATAGATGCGCTTGGAGCCATGATCACCTACCGACAATTGATTGAAATAGCACCTTTCTATGCGGACGCCTATTTCAACATGG
The DNA here is from genome assembly GCA_019634275.1 of Saprospiraceae bacterium. GTDB lineage: Bacteria > Bacteroidota > Bacteroidia > Chitinophagales > Saprospiraceae > CAJQNM01. The sequence goes on along the minus strand of JAHQVP010000148.1, from coordinate 9,969 downwards.
GCTTGATCTACCTGGATCAGGACAGCCTGGGGCAGGCAGGACAACACTTTGATCTTGCGGTCGATACGGATCCCCAATTTACAAATGCCTATTTTTATCGGGGTTTAGTTCATGAGCTGATGGCCAATTTGGAATCGGCCCGACTTGACTACGATCAGGCTTTGCGATTAGACCCACAACACGAACGTGCAGCAGAAGCACTCAACCGCGTAACCCCACCAACCGAAAATGAGTGATTTTCTAAATAATGTAACGATATAGAAATGGGTGTAGTTAAAGTAATTGAGCTTCTGGCTCAGTCAGAAAAGAGCTGGGAAGATGCCGCTCAAAATGCAGTGGATAAAGCATCAGAAAGCATCAAAAACATTGAATCGGTCAACATTCAAAACTTAGGAGCGACCGTAAAAGACGGCAAAATCCAGAAATACCGCGTTAATGTGAAGCTTAGCTTCACCGTCGATTAAGCGCCTTATTCCACAGGGATCAAGTCGATCCCATTTCCCTAGTCGCACTGCCGCTCCCCATTATTGAGATGCAGGCAACGTATCCATGATAAGCGTGGTCTAGTGTGTGTAACTGTGTAAAACTACTGAGTCGGTGAACCAGGAAGAAGTCATTGCAGGCTGTATACGTCAAGAACACGCGTGTCAGAAACATCTTTTTGATCTGGTCAGTGGCAAGATGATGACGGTGTGTCTTCGGTATGCCCGAAACAGAGCTGATGCGGAAGACATTCTGCAGGAAGGCTTTGTGCTTCTTTTTAAAAACATCGCTAAGTACCAGGGTACAGGGTCCTTTGAAGGTTGGATCAGAAGAATCTTTGTGAATACAGCACTCAAAAAATATCAACGGAAGCGCTTTGATAAGGAGCGAGTAGGCATCGAGCATGTGCAGGAGCCCGAACTCGACGCCACGGCCCTCAGTTCGTTGTCGGAGCAGGAAATCATCGCGCTGATTCAAGAATTACCTGAAGGATATAGGATCGTTTTCAACATGTTTGCGATTGAAGGATACTCCCATAAAGAAATTGCAGCGCAATTGGGCATCAATGAGGCGACCTCGCGCACTCAATTGCTTAAAGCACGAAAGCAATTGCAGCGTAAACTTCTCAAACTTCACTCCATACCTCTATGAGCGAGCAAAAGTTTGATGACGTTTTCCGTCGCCGGCTGGAAGATGCGGAGTCTAGGGTTCCCGGTGATCTATGGGATGCTGTAGCTGCCCAAAAATTTGATGAGGCTTTTCGCACCCAGCTCGGAGCGTTTTCTTCAGCGGTCCCCGCTGGTGCCTGGTCCAGCATTCAGCAACAAAAATTTGATCAATCTTTTGCAACTCGTCTGCGCCAGGCAGTATCACCTGTGAGCGATCACATATGGCCACAGATCAGCAGAAGACTGCATCAGCGTGATCGTACTCCCATACTATTGCTCCTTTTGCTCGGACTGCTCATGGCCGGTACTGCTTTGAAATGGAGCAGTGATCGGAAGACCACGGACGGTGTCTTTCCGAATGCAAGAGCTGTTCAGGGAAATCAATTGCCCGACAATCAGAATCAACTTGGCTTTGTTCCAGTTGAGGCCCCAACAGCAGAGACCGACAAGGATACACAAGAGTTACAGCCAGGCTCCTCGATGGCCGAAAACTCCATCTCGCTGGCACAATCAAGCCCCCCAAAGCATAGCATAGTATCAGACCTTCGCACACACAAGGAAGAAAAGGCTTCCAAGATACGCGGGTCAGCAAATCGAGCCTCTACCCCAGCGGAGGAAGAAGCGTTAATCGCATCGAATTCATCACATGAGCATATGCTGTCTTCACCTCATGAAAAGTCAGTAGATGCGTCCGACAGCGAAGACTCCCATCCTACGGAAGGGCCATCATCTGCTCACGCCCAGCGAAACGTTTCCTCACTCTCATACGTACCCGGCATCACTTTCGAGCATTTAAATTTTGATCGCAATCCTCAAATCAATTGTCCTAACCTCTCCGTTGGTCGGCGCTCGTCTTTGTTTCTGGAGTTGCGCCTTACTCCAGGCTATCCTTTACGAAGTCTGAAGGATACATCCGGAAATGAAGAATCTACGCCCTACATTGAAAGAAGAAAAAACACGGAGCAGCCTACCAGCACCTTTGGTTTGCAGGCATTAGTTGGGCTCGAATTTGAGGACCTTGAAGTCAAAACGGGTGTAGCGCTTTCGCAAATCCATGAAGTGTTCGACTTCATCGACCAGACCTCCAGCCGGACCATTGTCGATACCATCCGTGACATGAGCGGAAATGTGATTGACATTTCCATCGTACGGGAGTACGGAACAAGACTCAAGCGCTCCAATAATCGATACACCTTCATCGACATCCCGTTGATCTTTGGATACCGCATCAGACCCAAAGAAGATCACAGCATTTGGCTTCGCGCAGGTGCCCATGTTAATCTTGCCTTCATGAAGAGTGGTAGCATTCTTTCTGAATCAGAAGACGTCCTCGACCTGAAAGAAGTCGATTTTTTCAAGACCAGAGCAGGCATCCGAGGTACGGTCAGTTTGGGATACGAGCTGGACATTACGGACAAGAACAGCATAGGGCTGCAACTTATTTACTCACATCCATTTTCCAACTTGACAATCGATGGTTATCCCATCCAGCAGCAGTACAAACGGGCACAAGTTGGATTTTCCTGGAAGCATAAACTATGGTAAACATGCTGAACACACGCACCATAGCACTCTTTCTTATCCTCATGCTCCTTAATCGGTGTACCAAAGAGGTCGATCAGTTTATCCCGGACACGATAGCATTTGATTTCGAGACAGAGTTTGAATCCCAAAATCCAGAGGAATCCTTTCTGCTTGACGGAACCGATTATGCCACCTTCTATACCGCATCCGGCACCCAATTTGAAGTCGACTTCGGAATCTTTGAATATGCAGATGGTACCCCCTGTCCATGCGATGAGATTGAGATGCGTGTCAGAGAGTTTAAAAAGCCTTCGGACTTTATCCTGGCAGAAATGAAAACAGGATCTGACGACTTGCTCTTAGGGGTAGAAACAATGTTTGAAGTAAAGGCAACGAGCGCAGGCAAGGAACTACGCCCCCGGTCAGGTTTTAAATTACATTTTCATGAGCCGGCTCCTGATGATTCCAGTTTGGATCTTTATTACGGTCTTGGAGAATCATGGGCACTTGAGTGGAAGCGTGTAGAGGACCTACCCGCTTACTTTGGACACATCGAATATGTAGAATGGGATGATGGCTCCTTCAAAGGGTATGAAGGTTATCTAGATAAGCTCGGTTGGGTCAGCGTGGCCAGGAATCAAAGCAGCGGCAAGGAACTTACGTCTGTGTGTGTTGATCTTGATCTGCTCACGTACGATAAAAACGCTCGTGTCTTTGCAGTAGGAAAAGACGACCTTATCGTAAAGCCATTCTACTACGACATAGAGAAAGAATGCTTTTGTGCATGGGGTCTGCCCATAGGGCTAGACATAAGTCTAGTGGTCATTCGCAAAGCAGATGAGGGCATCTACAACTTTGTCCAGCAAAATGCAACGGTGAGCACCGACCTCGAAGTTCACATGGAATATGCTCCCGGAACACTCTCTACAGAAGAGATACTGCAGCGCATTCTTGCCGTGGATTGACACTTAGCCGTCTGGGTTTCTGCCCTGCTACCCTCTCAGCGGCCCTGAACTAACTTATCGCCTCCTTACGAAGCAAGATGCTTTCTTACTTTTGCGTCTGCTAAAATCAAAGTTAACAGAGTCATGATCTCAATCAGTTTTCCAGACGGCCATGTGAGAGAATTTGAAGATGGCGTTACTCCCCTGGAGGTGGCTGCTTCGATTAGTGAAGGGCTGGCACGCAATGTACTTGGTGCCAGCATCAACGACGCAGCGTGGGACCTGACACGTCCGATTCACCAAGACAGCTCGATTGTGCTGCACACGTGGGACTCGAGTGAGGGGAAAGCGACTTTCTGGCATTCCTCCGCCCACCTACTGGCGGAAGCCCTCGAAGCACTGTATCCCGGCGTACAGTTTGGGATCGGTCCCGCGATCGACCAAGGCTTTTACTATGATGTAGATTTAGGTGATCACTCTCTGTCTGTTGATGAGCTGCCCAAGATTGAAGCCAAGATGAAGGAGCTCGCGCAGCACAAGTCAGTCTTTACCCGACAGGCCGTGAGTAAGTCCGAAGCCATCCGATTCTTCACCGATAAAGGCGACGACTATAAGTTGGAATTAATCGACGAACTTGAAGATGGGACCATCACCTTCTATCAACAAGGAAATTTCACGGACTTATGTCGAGGTCCACACTTGCCTGATACCAGCAAGATAAAAGCGATCAAGTTGATGAGCGTGGCCGGTGCATACTGGAGAGGAGATGAAAAGCGCAAGCAAATGACCCGCATTTATGGGGTCACCTTTCCCAAGCAAAAAATGCTCACCGAACACCTGGCGCTGTTGGAGGAGGCCCGCAAACGGGATCATCGAAAGCTGGGTACTGAATTGGAACTTTTCATGTTTTCAGAGAAAGTGGGCGCTGGACTTCCCATCTGGTTGCCTAAGGGCACTGCCCTACGCACCCGGCTGGAAGACTACTTAAAAGATGAACAACTGCGACGAGGCTACAAGCCTGTCATCACTCCCCACATTGGCAAGAAGGACCTTTACGTGACCTCTGGGCATTACGAAAAATATGGGGAAGACAGTTTTCAACCCATCCAGACGCCACGAGAAAATGAGGAGTTCTTTCTCAAGCCAATGAATTGCCCCCACCACTGTGAGGTATTCGGCCATAAGCCACGTTCATACCGTGATCTCCCCGTACGCATAGCTGAGTTCGGGACGGTCTATCGGTATGAACAGAGCGGAGAGCTTCACGGCCTGACGCGCGTCCGCTCTTTTACCGTAGATGACGCACACATCTTCTGTACGCCGGATCAACTTAAGGATGAATTTTTGGATGTTCTCGATTTGACAATGCACGTCATTAAGAAGCTAAGCTTTGAGAATTTCACTGCACAAGTATCGCTCCGGGATCCTGAGAACAAGAGCAAATACATTGGCAGTGACGAAAATTGGGAGAAAGCGGAGGCCATGATCCAGGAAGCAGCAGCCGAAGTCGGTCTGGATACCGTAGTAGAACTAGGTGAAGCCGCATTTTATGGGCCCAAACTCGATTTTATGGTCAAAGATGCTTTGGGCAGAAGTTGGCAACTGGGCACCATTCAGGTAGATTATAATCTTCCCGAGCGCTTTCAATTGGAATACATCGGTTCTGACAACGAGGCCCATCGTCCGATCATGATTCATCGCGCCCCCTTTGGATCGATGGAGCGATTTATCGGTGTGCTTATCGAGCACACAGGGGGTAAGTTTCCTCTATGGTTGTCTCCCGAGCAATTTGCAATTCTCCCGATCAGTGATCAGTTTCAATCCTATGCGGAAGATGTAAAAGGACAGCTGTTTGCAGCAGGCCTCCGAGGATATATTGATGGCAGAACCGAATCGATCGGTCGGAAGATCCGGGACACGGAATTGAAAAAAGTACCCTACATGCTAATTGTGGGCGAAAAGGAGGCCGGAACTGGCACCGTAGGCGTGCGTAAGCAAGGCGAGGGAGATCAGGGATCAATGCCAGTCGAAGACTTTGCCGAGTTGTTGAAAGGTCTCCTTTAAGGCATCCCATCTGATGTCAACCGCTTCCGAAGATTTCATTGACGGCATCCCATCGGATACGCAGCGGGAAATCATGTATCTACTGCACGATTTTCTGATGGGCTATCCCAAGATTTCGTCCAGCATACGGTATGGTATTCCGTTCTATGATGGCCTAAGCTGGATCTGCTACTTAAATCCACTTAAGAAATCCGAATCGGTCGAACTTGTTTTTGTCAGGGCCAACGAACTGGCGGATGAGCATCGACTATTAGAGGCCAGAGGGAGAAAGCAAGTGAAAGGGATCACCTTTCATTCGGCTTCTCAAATCGACTTCTCTTCCCTGTGCCTGCTGTATGAGGAAGCCTTACTTCTGGATGAACAGATTCCCTACAAGGGGCCTGCGGCATGAGGGTCAGAACACCTCTCAACCTATTACACTTCATGCTCTTCGACTTCAGGTTTTAGGTTTAAAGAGGCGGATGTCAATTCTCCCCGGTCCCTTCAATTCCCGCCCTTCTAAATTATGAAACTGAGACCCTAACGGACGTACTACGATCCGTTTAGCGTCTATGCCTTCTTCTTCTAGAAAAGTCTTGATTGTCCGCGCTCTGACTGCGGATTCCTCCAGATCCTCTTCAGAACCCTTGCCAAGAGGAACATGCACGTCAATTTCGACCATGCGCGTAGGCTCACGGTTTAACAAGTTTGCCAACTTATACAGCTCAGCGTGCCCATCGGATATTCGACTGTCGCTTCCAAATGTCAGCGGTATGCTTGTGAGCAGACCGCGCTTCAGCTTTGCCTGTATGATGCGACTAAAGAGCGCTTTACTTAAGGGGTCTATGATTTCAATTCGATCAAAACATATTTCATGTCGATTGGTGTACTTGCCCGTTGCCGCCGTCACCCCCATGTAGACTTTCGGGTCATCATAAAAAATATCCTTTACCGCATCTATGAAATGCGACACAACTTCAGATCCATCCAATTCCAGAGATAAGGTGGTCCTGTCTGCATCCCAAATCAAGCTAAACTCATGGAGTTTACAGTCCTCGACATTAGGAATGGCAATAGGACCAGCAAGGTTATAAAAATGCGATACGTAACCATCTCTCATAATAGCAACATGATCAGCAGTGGGGTCACCTAGATGTTCATTCTGCCAGGTATCTACTTCGACGCCAAGGGAAGGTTGGAGACCTGCGAACCCCATCCCCTCGCCTTGATAGCCGGCGGCACTGGGATATGGCGAAAAAACGAAGACCATGCCATCAGCCCCTGCTTCATCTTGACACCCCATCATCAGTCGAAGGTCTATGCGAAAAGAAGCACCCAAATCGATGGGCTCCTTATACCAGATGCCTCCAGAAGACCAGAGTAGATCTTGTGTAAGTTGCAGGCAGTTGTTACTCAAAGCGCGCGTATCTCCGCTCAGGAGGAAATCGTCGGTTTGTGGTTGCGCTTGCGCACTTACCGCAAAAAGGCTCAAACAAACCAGCATTAGGTGATGGACCACATTCACTTTGATAAGGTATGAAGAAGGACAAAAGGAAGCAAGATGACCCCATCGTCAGCTGCTCTTTAACACTTCTGAGGGATTTGCACTTGCCGTGCGGGCCGCCAAAATGCTCACAATCAATGAGCTGCCCAAGCCAATGAGGGCCACCAGCAGTGCGATTGTTCCAACATCGATTGTGGTATGGTATGCAAAATCCTCCAACCATTCCTCCACCAGCACATATCCCAAGGGCAATGCAATCGCTGCCCCCAACAGCAGTACCAACAGGACCTGCTTATTAATCATCGTCACAATCGACAAAATGGTACCCCCAAGTACCTTCCGAACGCTGATTTCCCTCTTTCGTCGTTGCAGCATCAAGGCCGTGATTCCGTAAAGACCTAGGCCGCACAAGAAGACACTGATAAGTGCATAGAGCGTACTTGTCTTAAGGAGTTGATCTTCGCTCCGATATTGCTCGGTGAACCAGTCATCTACAAAATAAAAGTCCAATGGTGTCTTGATGGCGACTTCATCCCAGACTTTGCGGATATGAGCAAGAGCACCTGCACGAGAACCCGAGCTGATCCTAACTGTGGCATTTCTGATAATGTTGTTGGAAAAAAATATGGCAAGAGGCTCAATTGCTGCGGTAGCAAGTGAGTGATAATGAAAGTCCTCCACCATGCCGACCACCACGTATCCTTCCGCACTGCCATCTCCAATCACTCTCTTGCCCAGCGGATCACTCCATCCCGCCGACTCAACAAAAGTGCGATTTACAATGACACTCATGGAGTCCCCATTGCCTTCCGGATGAAAACTTCTTCCGGTAACAGGATGGATGCCATAAGTGGGAAAGAAATCGGGATCAACAATGAGCACCCTGGTACCCAATTCCGTTGCTCGACCTTCTGGCACAAATGTCGTTGAGTAGTTGCCCCAGCCAATGGCGGACCTTCCCATTGAAACCGACTTTATGCCCGGATATCTGCGCAACTTCTCCTCGAAAACATGCGCATTTTCTCCTACTTCATTCGAGACATCGATGACCACCAGGTTATCACTGTCAAAGCCCAGAGAAGCGTTTTTCAGAAAGTTGGTTTGTCTTATGACCATCAAACATCCGAGGAGCAAGACAAAGGCGATTCCAAACTGGGCCGCAACAAGGAAGTTTCTCATTAGGCCAGGCCTTCTGTTGGCGACCACATTTCTCATGATCACAGCGGCAGGAGGGCTGGAAAGTACCACAGCTGGATATGCACCAATCAGCACACTTAAGAGACTAGACATGATGAAGATGGTCAGCAGTGTTGGGCCCTGAATCAAGAGACTAAATGGAAGTTCCTTGCCAGTAGCTGCATTTAAGTAGGGCAGTACAAACATCAAGAGGAAAAAGGCAACCCCTGTTGCGATCAAAGTAGTGATCTGCGTCTCAAGCATGAAGCGCCATGAAAGTTGCCATCGAGTCGAACCCAACACCTTTCTAACCCCTACTTCTCGATGGTGCTCCTTGGCACGGGAGAGTGCTATGTTGAAATAATTAAATAGTACAATCAACAGTATGAGAAGGGCAGAAATAATCAGGATATAAATGAACGTTACACTGCCCAATCTAAGTCCCGCTTGATAGCGTATATGACTGCTCTGCAAATACATGTCCGCAAAGGGCTGCAACAGCCAAGTATACTGATCCGCTCGCTCTGGAAAGTGATCTTCCATGAGCTTGGTCAGCTTTGACTCCAAAACAAGAGGGTCTGCCGATGGAACCAATTGTACATACGTCCGAGTGGCTTGTGCAAGCCAATTGTTAAGCCAATTGAATTCAAGTGCTCCTGTGCCGGGTACCGTCGTACTCCAGGAGATCAATTGATCAAATTGAATACTGGAGTGACGAGGCGGGTCCTTGACAACACCGGTCACGTGGTACTCTACATCGCCAACACTGATTACTTTCTCACCGACGGGGTTTCGATCTCCAAAGATCTGCTCCGCCAGGCCCTCAGTCAGCACAATGGATCCGGGGGCTTGCAGTGCTGTACTGGCGTCCCCTTGTAAAAGGTCGAAAGAAAAAAAATTGAAAAACGAAGAATCAACAAACAAACTTAGATCAGCACGAAAGTGCTGATCCTCATGAAAAGTCAATACTTCCTCAAACGGATATATCCTGCAAAACCCCTCGACCTCAGGATACTCTTTCAACATGGTAGATGCCAACAGTCCGGAGGTCTCGGCATTGTACATATCGATTTCCTCGGCAGGATTGGAATGATGTTTAAACACCCGGTAAGTGATGTCCTTCTTTGCATGAAATTGATCAAACTGCCATTCGTCCTGTACGAGGATCAGGCAATAAAGGCTGCAAGCCATGGCCAGCGTCAGGCCAATCAAGTTAATGGCAAAAAACTGTTTGCGATGGATCAGTGACCGCATGGTAGCCGACAAATGGTTTTGCCATAGAGCAGTGGATCCTGCCTGTAGCAGGCCTTTTCTTCTGAATCGCCATCGTAAAAATCCAAGCCCTTGCCACACAAACCTTCGTCTTGCCCGAGTTAAACCCAAACGCTCTCTGTCCAATGAGAACTTTTCTTCCAAGTCTCCCAATATTCCCTCCTGCAATTCTTCACGACAAAACCACTCCAACAGTCGCTTCATCCAATTCATGCCACGCCGACTCATTTAAAGGCCAGTTTTGGGATTGAATTCCACAAAGTGTTTCGCTGCTCTCGTACATCTGACAGAACCTTCTGTCCAGCCTTTGTGACCGTAAACAAATGCTTTCGCCGGCCACCACGGGTCTTCGTTG
>JAHQVP010000147.1 GCA_019634275.1 Saprospiraceae bacterium | reverse complement strand
CCAATGCTTTGGCCTTTCCAATCAGTTGTGGAAGGCGCTGCGTGCCTCCATAGCCTGGAATGATGCCCAAGTTGATTTCCGGTTGACCAAAACGGGCGTTGCTTGATGCCACTCTCATATGACATGCCATCGCCAATTCGCAACCTCCTCCCAGCGCGAATCCGTTTACTGCAGCTATGACCGGAACGGCACATGCCTCTATCAGATTAAACGTATCATGGCCAAAGCGGCCAATTTTTGAGGTAATGGATTGATCGAAGTCAAAGCCCTTGATGTCTGCTCCCGCCACAAACGCTTTCGCTCCAGCTCCCGTGATGACCACGCCTTTTAGCGGGGCATAGCCAGAAAGGTCGCTGAAGACCTCATGCAATCCCGACATCACCTCATGGTTGATCGCATTTAGGGCCTTGGGGCGATTGATGGTCAAAATCAAGATTCCCTCGCTTAGGGACTTCAGCACTGCTGCTTCTTCCATGACGTAACTTTTTCCTGAAAATAGTATAAACGAAAGAAGGTACCTTTGTACGGTAAAAACGCACAGAGAAATGGAGCAGATAGCCGACATACAAATGGTGGATCTCAAGAAGCAATATGCCCGCATCAAAAGCGAGATCGACCAAGCTGTTCTGGATGTAATTGCGTCTTCGCGCTACATCAAAGGTCCGGTGGTGCAGGCATTTGAAGAAGAGCTTGCTCACTATTTAGACGTCAAGCATGTCATTGGTTGTGCCAATGGTACCGACGCGCTTCAAGTGGCGCTCATGGCACTCGGTCTGAAGCCAGGTGATGAAGTCATTGTCCCTTCGTTTACGTATGTCGCCACCGCGGAAGTAATTGCCCTTCTTGGACTCACACCCGTGATGATCGATGTCGATCCACACCACTTTAATGTCACTGCCAATCTGATCAGACCTGCCATCACGCCACGTACAAAAGCCATTGTACCGGTGCATCTTTTTGGGCAGACTGCACCGATGGAAGAAATAATGGATGTTGCCACCGAGCATGGATTGTATGTGATTGAGGACAATGCACAAGCAATTGGTGCTGACTATACTTTTTCGGACGGCAAATCAGCCAAGGCTGGTACCATAGGCCACATCGGTACCACTTCTTTTTTTCCCTCAAAGAATCTCGGGTGCTACGGGGACGGAGGTGCCATATTTACCAATGACGACGACCTTGCTGCTAACCTTAAAATGATTGCTAATCATGGTCAATCCAAACGCTATTATCATGATCGCGTAGGGGTAAACTCCAGACTTGATGCAATGCAGGCAGCGATCCTTCGAGTCAAACTTCCCCATCTTGATGACTACTGTGCGCGTCGCCGTCAGGTCGCCAATGCCTATACTGTGCTTCTTGAGACTGTCGACAAAATTGCACCGCCCCAGCAGGTTGAGTACAGTTCGCATGTCTTTCATCAATTCACCATGATGGTTCCTGCTGAGGATCGCAGTCGGCTGATCGACCACCTTAAACAGGACGGAATTCCATCCATGATCTACTATCCGGTTCCCCTATACAAGCAAAAGGCATTTGTAGATCATTGGCCGGCAGGCAGAGAACTCCCCATCACGGAGCAATTGTGCGACACGGTGATGTCACTGCCCATTCATACAGAAATGGATGAAGCCTTGGTGACGTACATCGGCTCCTCTGTACTTCGCTATTTTAGCTGATGTGACGCCCAGTTTGTTAGGCACTAAATATGTAGGTTGAATGCCTGTCGTTTCTGCTTGGACAGATCAACCTTCAAGTATTCGTAGTGCAACTCTACATATTGGTCGCATTTCTTTTCTCGCAGAAATTCCGAAAATTTCTGGCTGATCTCTTCCTGATGCCGTTGCCGGAAAGCTGCAACATCCAAATCATTCCCATGCACAAATATGAGCATGTCCAATTGATTCTTGGTGTGGCAGTTGACTTGAAATTGCCTAATCATCGGCAGGCTACTCATGCATTTTTGCAAATCGATGGCCCTTACCACTCCTTCGTCTCCGCTGTTCATCGTGGCCGGAAACTCTGGATTGCTTCGCCCTCGAACCTCAATTACCGGAAAAGGACTTCCACATCCACATGCTTGTGAGGAGATCTTAACCTCATCCATCAGTCGATATCGTATGATAGGCTGAAATCTTCTGAGCAAACTGGTGATGAGTATGTGGTGCGAAAACTCATCCAGTGGTGTCGCCTCTTCGTCTTCTCCTACTGGTTCGAGCAACGCAGCATCTGAGAATAAATGAAGTTGTCCAAGTGAACAGGAAGTTGCCATGGGCGAACACTCAGTGGAAGCATATCTGTTGGTCACACGGGCACCCGGAAATGCGCTTTTGACCAGGGCAAAATCAGCAGGCGTAAAAGTGGATCCCCCTGTCAATATGGTCTGCGGATTGATCTTCAGTTTCCCTTGTAATTTGTATTGGCTCAGAAACTGCAGGTACATGGGCACACTGCCCAGATGATGAGGATCAAAAGCATTGAGATCGTGTACCAAGCGCTCAGGGTCATCTAGGTTTCCAAAAATCCGAATGTCGACGAATCGTGCATACTTGTGTGATGCGTCATTCAAGCCCTGCCAAGTAGCGTATCGAGAGTTGCGCATCAAGACAATGGCACGCCTCAGGGGCCTGTGCTTAAGTATACGAAGCAAAGGACGGGAACCAGACCGAGCCATTCCAATGGCAGCACTCTGCTCCAATTCCGACCTGGAGCGAAAAAAGAGGCCTTTGGTCCCCGACGTACCGGTTGACTCCGCCAACATGGCATGATTACAAAACCAATAAGCATCCCGCTCATAAAACCCATCGCAGAAAGCATCCAATTCTTCTGCGCTGGAACCCAGTCTACTCAGCATGTCGTGATCCACACCATCGCTGATCTTAGCCATCATGTTCAGCTTTCCAATGGGAGGAATGTCCGTAAAGTCCAAGAGCTTCGTAGATTGGATGCGCTCTTGCTGAATAGGCACACTGGCCTGCGCATGTTTTAGCAAGTCCCGAAGTTGGCGCTGCTGGTGCCTCCTAATTGCGTCCATGCCAACCCTATCTCGCCAGCGAGTAGACAGAAAAGTGCGGACTACTGTCATCTCGATCTGATTGAAGAAAACAAGCAGTAGACGCAGGAAGCATCCCGCAAAGGTGTGTTCATTTGGTTTGTCATTGACGCAAAAAGATACCAAAGTAGTGCCATTTGAAAGGTGACTGATCTGACCACCGGCCATGAATTCAAAATAGGCAGAGATGGAGGCTGCCTTTGGATGATGGATTAACGCTATTTTCGAAGCAGCAATACTTGAGGACCATGTCTGATTCTACATCATATTTTGTTCATGATAGCGCAGTAGTTGACGAAGGAGCACGCATTGGTATCGATACTAAAATCTGGCACTTCTGTCATGTCATGGGGCAGGCCTCTATTGGCCAAGGTTGTAGTCTAGGCCAAAATGTATTTGTTGCAGATCATGTTTCGATTGGCAACAACGTGAAGATTCAAAACAATGTGTCTCTCTATACGGGGGTGATCTGTCAAGATGATGTCTTTCTGGGGCCCTCCATGGTATTTACCAATGTAATCAACCCCCGAAGTGCAGTAAATAGAAAGTCCGAATACATGAAAACAACGGTGCATCAGGGCGCATCCATCGGCGCCAATGCAACCATCGTTTGTGGGAATGACATTGGAGCATATGCCTTTATTGGTGCCGGGACCGTGGTCACGAAGGAGGTACCGGCTTTCGCATTGGTGGTGGGTAACCCAGCGAGGCAAATTGGATGGATGAGCAAGGCCGGTGGTCGTCTAAATTTTGATGATCATGGTCAAGCTATCTGCCCAGTGGATGGCACCTTATATTTCAAGAATGACAATGGAGTCGTGACCACATGAAGATCGCAGCGCTGTCTACCCTGTTGTTCATGTCCAGCATGACGCTCTTTAGCCAGATTGAAGTGGCTGTGCATAGAGGGGCCAATCGACATGCTCCAGAAAATACCTGGGCCGCGGCTTATCTGGCCATTGAGCATGGTGGGGATTACCTGGAAATTGATGTAAGGGAAAATGAGGAAGGTATATTCTATGACTTTCATGATTCCTCTTTGGATCGTACTACCGGATCTACCGGATCATTTGCGACACTTACGCACAGCCAAATAGAAAAATTGGATGTTGGTGCCTGGTACAGACATGAATTTACGGGTGCTCGAGTGCCTCGTGTTGACAGTTTGGTTCAGCAGTTAAAGGGAAAAATCAAGTTTTACTTTGACTTCAAATCAGGTGACATTGAGCGCTTCTTTGACCTGGTGGATGCATGGGGCATCTCAGATCAATGCTTCTTTAACCAACCCGATGCGCTTATCCCGATTGTGGCAAAATCTGGGCTCCCTTACAAGGTCAATGTGAGCAACACTGAGGAATTAAAGAAGGCCAAGGCAAGGTGGAATCCTCCTATTGTCGAGGTGCGTACCCATGATCTCACCAAAGACTTGATTGACAGCGCTCATGCGATGGGCACCAAAGTCATGGCCTATGTGCCTGGCGATCAGATCACCTTGTGGAGGAAATGCCTGGAGTTTGACATTGATATGATTAACCTGGATTGCCCTCAACGCTTTCGTGAGATGGAAGCCGGTAGGACTTCCCTTCCTCAATGGATTGCACACCGAGGAGGCGTGGTCTCCGACACAGTACCGGAGTACTCGCTAGCCAGTATTGAAATGTGCACGACACGAGGCTATCATGGTGTAGAGTTTGATCTCTGGCAGTCTATGGATGGTGAGCTCTTTGTGCATCACGATGAAACTCTTCAAAGGTACTTTGGCAAAGTAGATAAAGTGAATGAACTGACCTCCGAAGAACTCCGGGTGCTCAAGGGACAGCATGGTGCATACGTGCCCACCTTAGGACAATACCTGGCTGCACTGCCGCAAGACATGGATTTAATGGTAGACATTAAGGTTCCCCCCGAGGATCGCTCAGACCAATTCTATGCAACACTGCGATCCAGCATCGAAGAGCGACATGATTTAAGGCGATGCCTATTTATTGATCAAGAGGCCCGACGTCACTACTGGAAGCTAGCCCGCTTTGGCGTTAGAATCCATGAACTCCAAGACGTATACGCCGAATGGCAAAAGGGAGAGGACATAGCGTGTCACTATTTTCTCTTTGATCATGGCAATAGGCTCAATGCAGAAAGCGTCAGGCTGGCCCAACACATGTCAATGGAGGTGATTCCCTCTGTCAATGTCTTCCACTACAGGCAAGAAAATGCTCTTTTTGGTGGACGGAGAGATATTCAGGTTTTACGAGAACTCGGAGTGACCACATTCCAAATCGATTCCACTTACGATCGCTGAGGTCCTGCCTTCTCTACTTTAATTTTATTTTCCCAATTCCATGGCCCTATTGCGGGCCGCATCTGCGCCATTCATCAATGCTTCTCGCAATCCCTGCTCCTCGAACACGCTTACTGCAGCTTCGGTTGTTCCTCCCTTTGAGGATACCCTTGCAATCCAATCCTGTGTTGATAAAGCATTTTTATGAAATAATTCGACTGCTCCCTTGAAAGTCTGCCATACAAGTAGTTCCGCTTCAGAGGTAGAAAATCCCATTTTTTCAGCACTCTCCATGAGCGCTTGCATGCAATAGAAAACATACGCTGGACCGCTGCCAGAAATCGCAGTCGCTGCGTCCAATAGGTCCTCTTCCTCCACATAAATGGTCTTTCCTGTGGTATTAAGGAGGTTTTGTACCGTAACCAGTTCTATTCGAGTCACCGCATCAGTAGAGGTAAAGGCTGTCATTCCCATTCCAATCTGAGCCGGTAAATTGGGCATTGCTCGAATGACCTTGTCTATTTGCAGTCCTTTCTGCAATGACTCGATCGTAATCCCGGCCATAATGGAAAGAAATACCTGTTGCTTGTCGACCTTCCCTTCTATACTCTTAAACAATGCCGGAACATCCTGCGGTTTTACTGCCAGTATGATTAAGTCCGCCTTTTCGAGGCAGTCCTCCGGTTGGCCGTAAATTTTGCCCAAATCCAACTTGGAAAGTTCGACTGCCTTCTGGGGAGATTTCTCCAAAATCATCATCTCTTCAGACGTGACGATACTGGATCGTATAAAACTGCGGGCATAGGTCAATCCCATATTTCCCCCGCCAATGATCAAAATTTTCATAAACGCTTTGCTTACTGGACGACTAAAGTAAGACTCTCGTAATCTGAATCATCACGGAGGCTCGTATATTATCGAACAATCACGCCGGATGGACATTAGTGTAATCATTCCCACCTATAACGAATCAAAGAACCTTCAACGGTTGATCCCGCATTTGCGCTTGGGTGGAAATCCTCAGATTATCGTGTCCGACGGACAAAGTGATGATGACACGGTCATCGTCTGTCGTCAACTGCAAGTGCAATTGGTTCAATGTCAAAAGCGTGGCCGAGCCCATCAACTTAATAGAGGGGCAGCGATGGCCACGGGAGACATTCTTTACTTTGTCCATGCAGACACCTTACCCCCTAAGTCATACCAGCGAGACATCATTCAGTCTCTGACGAATGGGGCCGAGTTGGGGTGTTATCGATTTAAATTTGATAACCGGCATCCACTCTTGCGCATCAATTCATTCTTCACGCGTTTTGACCGACTCTGGTGCAGAGGTGGAGATCAAAGTCTCTTCCTATCAAGGTCCACCTTTGCAAAACTAAATGGCTTCAGTGAGCACATGATAATCATGGAAGAATATGAATTTATCGAGCGGGCGCGTGAGAAGTACAAATTCGCCATTTTGCCAAAAGACATTATGGTGTCTGCTCGTAAGTATGAAGAGAATGGATATTTACGCGTGCAACTGGCGAACCTTAAAGTCTTTCAGATGTATAAAAAGAAGCGCGCTCCCGAAGAGATTTTAGCCACATACCGGAAAATGATACATTGCCGGGCATAACACTATCCTATGTTTCGTACCGAGGATCGCATTGACCTACCGCATGGGTATCACCTAACCATGATTGATCGACCCGATCGCAAGAATATGGCCATGTATCTTAATGACAAAGGGATCTCGGATAATACCGTCAACATCCCTCATCCGTATGGCCTCATGGATGCAGACGCCTTTATTGACCATGTCCTTCAGTGGGAAGAAGATCATGGTCTGCAAAAGGATTGGGCTTTACGCGAGCCACTGGGCAAAATGATTGGGTCGATAGGACTCCTCTATGATTTTGGCATCAGCTCGCATAAATCAGGACTGGGATACTGGCTTGCCCGCGACTATTGGAATCAGGGCCTCATGACAACATGTCTTCGAACATTTTCTCAGACCATGCTCCAAAACAGAGACCTGATTCGCTTAGAGGCGTATGTTTTTGACTGGAATACGGCCTCTGCCAAATGCCTTGAAAAATCAGGATTTGTCCGTGAAGGTTTTTGCGACAGCGCATTTATGAAGGAGGGGCAACCCACCGGAGCCCACTTATGGGCGCTCGTAAAGTCTAAAGAGTAGAGACCTTGGCACTCTTTTTGAGTATTGTACAAATGATGATCACTTTACATATATACGATGGCCTCGATTAAATTCTCGGTCATCATTCCTGTCTATAACCGTACACAAGAAGTACAGGAGCTGCTTGAGTCATTGACTCAACAGACCTACAGGAATTTTGAAGTATTGGTCATTGATGATGGATCTACGATGCCTTGCCGTGATTTGGTCAATAAATATCAAGAGTTGCTCCAGATTCGATATCACTTTAAGGAAAACACAGGTCCCGGAGACAGTCGCAATGTAGGCATGCGCATGGCCAATGGAGAGTATGTGGTCCTGTTCGATTCCGACTGTCTGATTCCATCAGACTACTTTCAGCATGTAGTAGACCATCTGGACATACATCCCTTAGACGCATTTGGAGGTCCGGATGATGGACATGCTTCTTTTAGTGCCACCCAGAAAGCCATCAACCATGCCATGACATCCTTCATCACGACGGGGGGGATTCGAGGAAAGAAGAAACAACTTGATAAATTTCAACCCCGAAGCTTTAACATGGGCGTAAAGAAATCTGTGCTGCAAGATGTAGGTGGGTTTTCGGATATCCATCCCGGAGAAGATCCTGATCTCAGCTATCGCATCATGGCCAAAGGCTATCGAGTAGGTCTAATCAGTTCTGCAAAGGTATACCACAAAAGAAGGATCGACTTCCGAAAATTTGCCAAGCAGGTCTATCGGTTTGGCTTGGTACGGTTCATCCTGGGACGGTGGCACCCAGGCACACTCAAGCTGGTGTATTTCTTGCCCACCTTATTCTTACTGGGTGCAGGGGCATCCATCGTGTTGGCCATTGTTCTGTCACCTGCGTGGCTCATCCCACTGACCATCCTGCTATTGGCCATCTTCTTTGAATCGCTGGTCAAAGCAGGCAATCCATACATCGCACTATTGTCCGTACTGGCCGCTTTGGTACAACTCTTTGGATACGGCGCTGGGTTTCTAAATTCCTTTGTGCAGCTCGGATTATTGGGCGGAGACGAACGACAGGTGTTCCCTTCATTCTTCTTTGCCGACAAATTTTCGGGACCAATTTCGCAGCGTATCTAAGGTCGATAGATCCGAATCATAAATAGAATACCAGCCCTGATGCTCGTGTGGGGGATCCCCAATTAAGGCATCACCTTCTTGCCAAAATCCACCTTGCAGCGCTGGTCGAGCAGATCCCGCCCATGACCACACGTTTAGCCCTGCGAGCTTCTTATTCTCAAGCAGTTCGTAACAAGATGCAAGAACGTCTGAAAAAAACCGGTCGCGTGTCAGGGTGGGAGAAAGGGGATCATACGACCTCCTGTCACGGGCTATGCCAAACTCTTCAAGAACGAAAGGCTTTCCTATCGCATCAGCCCAGGTGGCATGTTTAGCGATATAGATCCTAGCCTTGGAAAGTGCGTCGTCATAGCTGTCCTCCTGCATGGGATCATACCAACCCCAGTTTTCCACCCATACATGCGCAGTTACATAATCGATGTTTTGAAAGCGGTGGTCCTTCTTAGGACGAGTACCGGAAAAGCGTGAGGAGGTAAAACCTTCACTACCGAGACTGATTAAATGCCTGTCATCGATGGATCGAATGTAGTCGGCCGTTTCGTGAATCCACTTGCGGTAAGCCCGTCCATTGAGCATACCCCGAGGTTCATTCGCCAATTGCCAGGACATAATTGTCGGGTCTTCCTTGTACAGCATACCGGAAAACGTATTGCAGCGATTGACGGTTTTCGTGACGTGATCACGAAACCATGCTTTCGCCCGTGGGTCATCGTAAAATCGACTGGTGTACAGCATAAATTTGACCCATGAACCTCCTGCAGCCGGAGGAGGATATGGAATGCTGGAATGTTGCGACCAACTGACATATTGCGCCATGCCACCACTCCAGGGCCAAAAATTATTGAGTGTTACAACCGCTTTCATATCACGCAGAGACATTTCATAGAGCACGAAATCCAGTCCTTCCCAAAGATGTTCTTGATATTTTCCAGGCGACGTCATCAACGCGGGTTTTACCCTCCAGGGCTGATCATCCGGGCCTTCCGCTGAGGCCATCAGGCGCAGATTGGTTATGCCCAGATCCCGGAGTCTATCGAGCTCGAGTCTCAGACGGTCCCGATCTCCGCACTGTGCTGAACCCAGGTGCATGGCATACCAGAGATTCACGCCCACATATTGATAAGGGGCTCCATCCAAGATGAATCCTGTGCCCTCGGTTTGTACGAAAGACTGCCCCACCGCTTTACTCGACAACAGCATGGAAATCATCAAGAGTGACCATCTCATCCCCTTCAATAACGGATTTCTTCATAAACCATGGCTGCCAAATATCCCAGCATAGGGATCAAAAAGATGCCCACCAGCGCAATCGGTCCGAACCAATAGAGTGCCGGAACAAGCAAGATCAGCAGCCAAAGAATCTCCAGAATCATGCTTAGACCAATCCGGACCGGACTATAGAACTCGACGAGGCCAACGCGCCTATTCGCGATGCCCTTGGCCAAAAAAAATGGGAGTGCATTCAATACAATGCCCAGTATGGTTAAAGGCATCAACAAACAAATCGTGAGTATATGCAAAACCCCAGGACGTGACTTCTTCTTACTGCTGTGTTCCTGCAGTCGAGCTTCAAGGGCTTCCTCACCGAGCCCATTCAGCTCTTCTGCCAGTGCTTTTTCGTATTCAAATCGGGAGGAGTCCGTATCTAAGATCGGCCACCTGCATTCCTCATAATCTTTTACCAGAGCCCGATGGACATCTTCCGTTTTCTTGTCCTTGCAATGGATGACATGCGGAATCAAGCGGTCATAGAGGTGACGTGTCACGTGCAACACCGCATCCTTTTTTGCATCCCTCGTCTGGATATCGTACGTAGACAGATCGATGGCCTCGCCGATTGAAATGAGCACATCCGAGCGGAATTGTTTGCCATCAGAATAGTTGATGCCAATCGGCAACATGTGCAGGTTTTGGGTATCGGCTTCCTCTATCGCCCCAAATGCGATCCGGGCAGGACCCTTCTGAAGTGCGCCCAGGTGCTTACGCAAGCGCGTATCTCCCTCTGCGAATATAAGCACAGCCGCTCCTTGATTAAGATGCTGATAGACACGGTGAAAGGTCGTTGCGTTCTTGCGCATATTCCCAAAACCATCCCTAAACCGATAGATCGGAATTTGATTGGTCCACTTGAAAAACCACTCCCAACGCTTTACAAAGACATCTCCACGCACCAAAAAATGCAGGGGTCGGTTTAGAAAACAGGCAAGAAGGCAAGCATCACAAAACGCCATCGGGTGATTGGCGGCAATCACGAGGGGAACATCACCCGGGATACGTTCTTCATGGAGCAGGTAGATCTTTCTAAAATAGATCTTTAGCGTCGTCGCTACCAGTTGTCTGAGCAAAGAATAAAACACAGATGTTTTCGATCGTTGCGCAAAAAGTAAGAATTTCACGGCTATGAATGGCTACCGATCCACATGACGGACTTGAATAAAGGCGTACAGAAAACACTGATCGCCATCGGAGGACCAACTGCCAGCGGCAAAAGCAAACTGGCCCTGCATCTTGCTAGACAGTTGCAAACAGAAATCATCTCGGCAGACAGTCGACAAATCTACCGCGGCTTAGATGTGGGCACAGCCAAGCCCACCCTTAATGAGCGCGCTTCGGTCAGGCATCACATTATCGACCATCTTAACGTAGACGAGCCTTTTAGCGCTGCCCAGTTCGAACAGGATGCCTCTACGCTGATTGATGCCATCTTGAATGAAAAGTCTAGCGTCGTGATGGTGGGTGGAACAGGCCTCTACCACAAAGCGATT
>JAHQVP010000146.1 GCA_019634275.1 Saprospiraceae bacterium | reverse complement strand
AGGCGATTAAAGTGTTCGAAGAGGTGGAAGGAAGGACCGGCGTTACCGAACGTACAGCCTTGCTTCGTTACGAGTTGTGGAAAAAGGCAGGCAAAGACAAGAAAGCCACTCAGGCATTGCAACAATTGATCAAGTCTTTTCCCAAGAATGTAAATTACCAACATCATCTGGCAAGTCATCTCAATCGGCTGGGCAAAAATGCACAAGCCCAGGAGGTATACCGAAGCATTCTGACCCTTGATCCGGATGATGCTCGAGCCAATGTTGCCATGGCATCGACCTATCGCAAGCAAGGGGATGAAAGCGGCTATCTTCAGTCGATCAAACCTATCGTGCGCAATCCCGATACTGACATTGATCTTAAAATAGCCGAGTTGATGCCTTATGTTCGTGAGGTACAACGCAACCCTCAAGATGAAAAGGTCGTACCCTTGCTTGAACTGCTTGCAGACTTGGAGAAGGCGCATCCACAAGATGCAAAGGCTTCATCAATACATGCAGATGTATTGAACATTGCCGGAAGGCAAACAGAAGCCCTGGCCAAGTTTAAGCGTACCATAGAACTCAATCCTTCGAACTACTTGGTTTGGGAACAATATCTGTCCACATTAGCAGAGCAAGGAATGATGAGCCAACTACAGACCGAGTCTGAGATGGCATTGGATTTCTTCCCGAATCAGGCTTTCATATACTATTGCAATGGCATGTCTAATGCTGCACTCGCCAAGTATAAAGATGCCAGAAGCTCGTTGGATCAGGCCATCTTGATGGCAGGAAAGGACAACAAAATGCGCGTGTCGATTTATGCCATGCAAGGTCATGTATTCCGAAATCTGGCCCTTAATGATCGTGCGGAGAAGGCATTTGAAGATGCGCTCGCCATCGATGCTTCTGATCCCGGCTTGCTGAATGACTATGCATATCACCTGGCCCGGACGGGGCAGAAGTTAGATGAAGCACTGGATTTGGTCAAAAAGGCAATAGACCGTGATGCTCAAAATCCAAGATATCTAGGCACCAAAGCCTGGATCCACTTTAAAAGGGGCGAATCGGAGCAAGCGAGCAAAGTGATGGACCAGGCCATGAAGATGGGAGGAGACCGCTACGGATACTTGCAAGAGAATTATGGCGACATACTCTTTGTGTCGAAGGACGTAGAAGGCGCTGTCGAGCGATGGAAGTCCGCGCAAGAATTAGGAATCGATTCCGAAAATTTGAAGCGCAAGATTGAGGAGCGACGCCTTGATGATGCCCAGTAAACGAATCAGAATGGGTCGAACACTAGCTGCCGGTAAATGGACCCTGATC
The DNA here is from genome assembly GCA_019634275.1 of Saprospiraceae bacterium. GTDB lineage: Bacteria > Bacteroidota > Bacteroidia > Chitinophagales > Saprospiraceae > CAJQNM01. Next base: position 3,994 of record JAHQVP010000146.1, on the reverse strand, counting down.
TTGATGGTGCTGTTCGCATTCGGGATGGGATGTAAGGGCAAAAATAAACGGGTAGGAGAGAAGGATCTAAACCTCTCCTGGAGCAGCTTGCAGCCCAAACTTGAGGCCAATCGCAACATTCCAGAACGACTCAACGTGAAAGCAAAGGTCAAGTATCGGGACGAGTACGGGGCATTTCAATTTACCTCCAATCTACGCATTGTAGGCAAAGATCTGATTTGGCTAAATGCCTCCTTCTTGGGATTTGAAGTCGCCCGTGTTCTGGTGAGACCGGACTCCGTCTTTGCCATCAATCGCTGGGACAAGATCTACATGGCCGATGCCATTGAGAATATGCGCAATGTGATCGATGTGGACATGACGTACCCCCAACTCCTGGATATTTTACTGGGCAACCCCGTTATTTGGAAAGACAGTGTTTCGCAATTTGCGCTAGAGGCAGAGCAGTACTACATGGAACAAGCATCCGCTCCATATGAAATTCAGCAGCAGGTCGACCCTACTAGTTTTCTTCCTAGTCGACTTTTTGTCCGAGATACGAAAAGCAAGTATACATTCGATGCCGACCTAACGGATCATCGTGCCGTTAATGATAGTTTTCAATTTTCTTACTTTAGGGATTATATTATAAGTAGTGATAATGTACAATTATCTCGAATTCAGATTAATATACTCGATGTTGACACAAAGCAAGTCAAAAAAACTCCCTTTTCCATTCCCCGGCACTACGAACGTCTATAGGCCGTGGCTCGTTGTTGTGCTCGTAATATGTGGCCTCGTTCATATGGGGGCACAAACCAAGGAAGAACTGGAGGCGCGACAAGCAAACCTTAACAAGGAAATACTGCTCGCCTCACAGCTTCTGAGCCAGAATCAGGAAGACAAAAAGACGTCATTGGCCCAGATCACTCTATTGCGCAGCAAGATCAAGAAGCAAGAATCGCTCTCTCGAAACATTCAGGGACAGGTTAACCTCAACTTAGAACACGGGAAGGCTCTTCAGCAGGAGATTGTAATGATTGAAGAGAAACTCGAAGAGATGACGGAACGTTTTGGAGCCCTGTTGGGAAGTGCATACCGCCAAAAACTCAAGTCCAGCAAGTGGTTATACCTGTTGTCGGCAAGTTCTTTCAACGAGATGTGGAGAAGGTGGCACTACATTGGCAGAATTCGACAAGCGTGGGCCTCGCAGGCCGAAGTATTGTCCCAGAATAGGTCTAATCTGGAAGAAAAAATCTTAGCACTGGATAAGCAAGTACAAGAGCTAAGGACTCTTCGTGAGCAGGCCAAACGAGCACTCGCGGATCAAAAAAGCGACGAGTCCCGGTTGGACAAAATGCTAAAAGAAATACAGGGTCAGGAAAAGTCTCTGCGGAAAGAACTTGCTAGGAAAGAGTCTGAGCGTAAGAAATTGCTGAAAGCCATCGAGGCCATCATTTCGAAAGAGCTTGCCAATGCACCAGAGAACTTACCAAACACCCCCTTAGGCCGCATTTCAATCGATTTTAAGAAGAGTAAAGGGGAGCTTCCATGGCCGGTAGCCAAGGGCCTGGTGACAAAGTACTATGGCAACAAGCGGCATCCCGCCCTGCCCAATGTGACAACTTCTAACAATGGAATAGACATCCGAACTACCGCCGGTGCGTCGGTTAACGCTATCTTTGCAGGTGAAGTAGTATCCGTGACTGAAATTCCAGGTTTTGATCAGGTCGTAATATTAAAGCATGGAGCTTTCTACACCGTATATTCCTATCTGCAGAAAACCTCCGTGAAGCGCGGACAGCAGATCGAAATTGGTCAGCGGATTGGAAAGGCAAGAAAGAAGGATGCTACTGGAGAAGTACATTTGGAAATTTGGCAGGGCAAAGATCTGCAAGATCCTTTGCTTTGGTTGGTCAAAAAATAGGAGATGACAGAATGGAAGGTCGGTAAGCAGAAAAAATCTGGCCTCGACAAGGGCCCGGAAAAGGCTCTACTGGTCGGTGTCGTGCGCTTTCCATTTACGGAAGAGCAAGTAGATGAGTATTTGGCTGAGTTAAGTTTTCTGGCCGAGACTGCCGGAGCGAAGACCATTAAAGTTTTTAAACAGAAGCTGAATTCTCCCGATCAAAAGACCTTTGTAGGCAGCGGTAAGATCCAAGAAATACACGAGTATGCGGAGCGTTGTGATGCAGATTTGATCATATTCGACGATGATTTATCAGGAAAGCAACAGAGCAATCTGGAGAAACTATTTAAGCGTAAGATTGTAGATCGGAGCTCCTTAATCCTCGACATCTTTGCAAATCGAGCACAAACGGCACAGGCCAAAGCGCAGGTGGAACTCGCGCAGATGCAGTACCTATTGCCTCGCTTGAGGGGGATGTGGCAACATCTTGAGCGGCAGAGAGGGGGTATCGGTATGCGTGGACCTGGTGAAAAAGAAATAGAAACCGATCGCAGGATTGTCAGAGACAAGATTTCGCAACTGCGGCAGCGACTCGAGAAGATTGATCAGCAGAGTCGTACACAGCGAAAGAATAGGGGAGAATTGGTACGGGTGTCTCTTGTCGGCTATACCAATGCTGGTAAGTCTACACTGATGAATCGACTGGCTAAGACGGATGTATTTGCCGAGGATAAACTATTTGCTACGCTGGATACGACGGTCCGGAAAGTGGTACTGGACAGGATGCCATTCCTGCTATCGGATACGGTAGGATTTATTCGCAAACTTCCACACCACTTGGTCGAAAGCTTCAAATCGACTTTGGACGAGACAAGAGAGAGCGACCTGCTCCTTCATGTGGTTGATGTATCCCATCCTCACTTTACCGACCATATCATGACCGTACAGAAGACACTGGAGGAGTTGGGGGCGATTGATGTTCCTACCATTATGGTGTTCAATAAGATTGATCGCTATAGATCCAAGGCTTTTGACGCATTGTTACCGGAATCTACTCGTGTGGAGTTGGAAGAAGCATTCAAAGAAAGCCTGGGCAAGCAATACGAAGAGTCTGTCATTTTTGTTTCCGCACTGGATGGCGAGGGATTGGGAGAAATGCGGGAGTTTCTCAAGTCGCGCATCAAGGAAATCTACCTGGAGCGCTATCCGTATAAGGCTGTCCACTTCTGATGACTTGCGACGAATAGGATCGGGAATCCTTACTCAGCAAGAGGGAGGATCTCTTACGGCTCCTTGCGTACGAAATCCAACAACAAGGAAAAGATATGGGAAAATGATGTTCCTTCTGTGTCACCCACATTGGTCAAGGCATAGTCGATACGCAGTCTGCTGAAGCCTAATCCTATACCAAAGTGGGGTTGCACAATGGTGTTTGATGCGTCCGGATTAAAGTCATCTCTGACCTTTTGCACGTTCCCTAATCCCCCTCTGATAAACAACCGATCGTTGTAACCATATTCTAAACCGATACGTGGATCTACACTGGCAAAGTCGGAATTCACGATCGTATTCCTTTTGCCGTCGAAAGTTAGGTTTAAATCCAGCGCGAGTAGCAGGTTGCTCTTTGCGCCCATTGGCATGGCGTAGGCACCTGCGAGAATCAGGCTGGGTGCAGTAAGCTCTGTAGAGGTCTTGGGGACGAGATTGCCAGTCTCCTGCAGGATGCGTTTCTCTTCTTCGGTAAAGCTAAAAGACCAGGCATTGAAGGTGGTCGTAATGTCCTTGCCCATCACCCCGAGACGCAGTCTTTCTTTTTGATATTGGATCCCGGCGTCCAGTCCAAAACCCCAGGCCGTTGCGAAAGGGCCGATTCGTCGATTGATAACTTTGACCGATCCACCGAAAGTCACGGGACCCTGTCCCAACTGCTGCGCATAGCTCAGAAAGATGCCGTAGTCAGCCGCAGAGAACGATGAGATGTTGTCGTAATTAATTGTTCCATCAGGGTCGAAAAGATTAATGGTGTTGGGAATGTTGTCAATGCCCATACGGACGATCGAAAGACCTGCGTAGGCCTTGCGTTCTGCACTTATCTCCTTGGCAATT
>JAHQVP010000145.1 GCA_019634275.1 Saprospiraceae bacterium | reverse complement strand
TTTACCATGTGGATGGCCGGAGGAGGCAGCAAGCCGGGCGTGTCCTATGGAGCCACCGACGAAATCGGGTATTATCCCATAGAAGACCCCGTTTCGGTTTTTGACCTCCAGGCAACCATCCTTCACTTACTCGGAATCGATCATGAGAAATTTACGTATGAGTTTCAAGGCAGAAACTTTCGACTTACGGATGTGGCTGGCCATGTAGTGAAAGATATATTGGCATAGGTGCACTTGAGATTCTAGTCCAATTTATTTATTCCACTAAGGCTTGGAGCATGCGGTCAAAATCACTCCTCCATTCCGAATGGGTATGCCAGCGAATATGCTGTCCATCGTTGGACCTTCGTGGCACCACATGCCAGTGAGAATGAAATACGTCCTGTTGGGCTTGACGTCCATTACTGCTGACCACCTGGATGTCCGAAATACCCAACTTGGCCTGATAGAGAAGCGAAACCTCTCGCACCAAGGCAATGGTATCTTGCAGGTCCTTGGCAGCAATATCAAAGATATTGTCACTGTGGATTTTCGGCACGACAAGCGTATGATAGCGTGCCACAGGATGGATGTCCAGAAAGGCCAAAGCACCCTCTGTTTCCATTACCTTCCAACAGGGAGACTGCCCTTCCACTATCTGGCAAAAGATACAACCTGGTCTCCTCATTTGTCGAAATGTCGGTGAAAGAAGCGGAGGGAATCCTTCAAATGCTCTTCCCAATAAGGCCATTCGTGCTGCCCATCAAATTCCTGATAGTCATGTTCTATTTGGGCATGGGTCAAGTCCTGATGCAGTCTACGATTGTACGCGATAAGCAAATCCTCCCGGCCGCAATCAAAGCGCACTGGAGGCAAGACGCCAGCCTGTTCCTGCATGGTTAAAAAAACGGATTGATCAATTTCCGGAATGGTTGGAATCACAAATTCCGAGAAATGTTTTGCTTGATCCAAGTGAGTAATGGCACTGTGAGCAGAAATGGCACAGAATTTCTCAGCATATCTTGCTCCCAGCCTTAAAGCCCCGAACCCGCCCATCGAGAGCCCTCCAATGGCGGTCTGGTTTGAATCAGCAGCCTCGGGTATCAACATACGCACAGCATCAATCACATCCTCCACGATCCAGGCACCAAAGTCATACCCATGATGAGCAAGGTAAAAGGATCCGTCTTGCCAAAGTCCATCCGATGGCATGGCCAAAACCATAGGTCCAATATCTCCGCTCTCCATCAACATCTTGGCAGTATGAGCGGCACCTCCCCGCTGCGACCACACCCAAGCACTTCCGTATACTCCATGCAGAAGTACGGCGATAGGAAGGTTCTTCCTTTGTGTATTGGGGCAATAAACCACAATGTCTCCCCTCCCGGGCAGATTGTTCGTACCCACCGTAATCATGCGAAGTCCGGAATGCTCGTATTCTGCAGCTGATAATTGTGTCGTTCTGAATCTCATCCGATCTTAATCGTTGCCGAGAGGAAGATAGCCATTCATGTTGGTATGCCTTTCGACGAACCAGCGGTAACCATCCATCAAAATCAGGCAGTATTCCCAGAATGCCTCTACTTTAAAGCCATGAGACTGCCTTTACTTCTATTGAGTACCATACTCATGATAACCTCTGAACGTCTGACGGCTCAGTTCGACCGCAACGAAGCGACCGATTTAATCGAGTCGTTCCTCATAGAGTTTCCGGAAGGAAGCGAGATAGCGGTTGCTTTGGTACAAGGAGACAGCACCTTGCATCTTGGATGTGCGAAGCAAGGCAGCGACATTAACAATGTGGACAATCGCCACGCGCAATTTGAAATTGGATCACTCACCAAGGTCTTCACCGCCAGCCTACTCGCACAATTGGCACTGCAAGGAGAAGTAGCCTTTGACGACCCCATTAACAAGTGGTTGGACTACACGGCTTTGCACGGTGATCGCATTACGCTGCACCACCTTGCCAATCACACATCAGGACTGCCACGCTTGCCAAATAATCTATTCGGTGGCGATGCAGATCCCTTAAATCCTTACAAAGACTACAATGAACGCGACCTCCAGTCCTTTCTCGAATCCGATTGGCAGCTTCTGAGTGAGCCGGGTCTAAATCATGGCTACTCCAATCTGGGTGTCGGATTGTTGGGTACGATTTTGGCAAAGGCTTCGGGAGAATCCTTTGATATGCTAATGCAGGAAAACATCTTCGATCCTTTAGACATGGGAGCTTCTCCGATGGATCGTAGCAAAGCGACATCGATGCTGGTCCAAGGGCTAAGTGCCATGGGAACACCCACCTCCATATGGGACTTTGATGCCCTTGCAGGAGCCGGTGCCATCCACTCCAGCACGGCGGATATGGTCAACTTCCTTCAGTGGCAAATGAGGGAGTCTGATGGCATAGTAGAGAGTCTCCTGGAAGCACCGTTTGCCCTAAACTCCCGAGTGAGTGCAGGACGAGGTTGGCTGATGGTGCAAGGACAGGCCGGCAGGCAGATTCTCTGTCATAATGGCGCCACAATGGGATATTCCTCCTCGATCTCTATGGACAGAGAGGCCGATTTGGGTGTGATTATTCTCAGCAATATATCTGCGTTTCATCCCAGGATGGGTCAAATGGAAGCACTATGCTTCAACCTGCTCAAACTCCTGATCGACCAGTAATGCCATCGTCTTACTGCTAGCGACCATCTCCCGTATAGATGATCTTTCCATCCTTGGGTGCTTGAGGCCAAGGTGTGGTTCCGGGAGCCCACTTCTGGGGCTGCGTACTTCTGATTGTACGCATGTGGTCCTTTAGCCATGCAGGAGCCTGCGCGTTTTCTTCCTGGCCATAGACCCAAGGCAAAGCAGGGTCCATCACCCTACTTACATCCGGCATTGGTGGTCGTTCGGCACTCGCTGTTTCCAATTCTTGTACCAGTTGCCTGACGATTTCTGGATGGTCAACTGCAATGTCGCTTTGTTCGTATGGGTCAGTCGCAATGTCAAACAGCTCCTCTCCGATCAACTTATACCGACCTCTGCGAATGGCGGGTGGTCGCACGCTGCCAGCGACTTCAAAGATGATCCTTTCCCGAGGGCTGTCCTTGCCCGCGAGCAATGTGGCACTCATGTCCATGCCATCTCTATCCGATTCACCTTGCAGAGTCCCACCGGCTAGCGCAACAAACGTGTCAAAGAAGTCTGTGATGTGCATCAAGGCATTCGACTCCACGTTCTCAGCGATCTTTGACGGCCACCTCACCAGGCACGGAGAACGTACACCGCCCTCGTAATTGGTGTTTTTAGTACCTCGATATGGAGCATTCATATTGGGCCTCAGCCCTCCGTTGTCATTGGTAATCACTACCAAGGTGTTTTCTGCAAATCCATATTGATCAAGGGATCCTACGATATTGCCCACGGCATCGTCAAAGCACTTAAGCGCGGCATATCGTGTATCCAGAGAATCCGTATATCGTGGTATGGATTCCAAAGGGCCATGTATCGCATTAAAAGGAACATAGTAGAAAAATGGTTGGTCCCCAAAGTCTCTTTGATGAGTGGACAGGCTTTGTACGACCTCATTGGCAATTAGGTCAGTAGAGTATCCCTCCTCAGCAATCGGTTTTTGATCACGATGCCAGTCATAGACCGCAAACCGGGCAGGAGCATTGTGCGGAATTGTAAAATTGGTATAGTCTATTCCCCAAGCATAATGACCATATTGAGTATCAAATCCCTGGCCCATTGGCAAATGCTCCGGGAACCACTCTCCACAATGCCACTTTCCCATTATACCGGTACGATAGCCAAGATCTGAGAGCGCCTCTGCAATGGTAGTCTCCTCGGTTGGAAGTCCTGTCACCATACGTGATTCTTCACCTTGAACATTGGTAGCCAGGGAAAGCCCTAGCATCTCCAGGTAACTGGGTTTGCCAAAGTCCTCGGATCGCCAATCACTCCAGGTCCGAAAAGGGTATTTACCAGTCAGGAATGCAGCTCGCGAAGGAGCGCAAACTGCATGCACATAAAACTGGGTTAGGCTAAGACTCTGTTTTTTTAACGCATCGATGTGCGGGGTGTATGATACTTCCCCATTATATCCAAACTCGTTCCAGCCCACATCGTCTCCCATGATAAAGACGATATTGGGTCCCAAGCGAGGGGCTTCAGCATCTTCTGCCTGCCCACATTGCAGCATGCACACCGATACGAGCAAGTACCACCCAACCTTACTAGGTAAGCGCATAAATGGATTGTTTTAGTTCTTTGATGGGTCTGCGGCCCGGCAACCATTCATGGCCGACATACCCTTGATAGCCAATTTCGTCCAGACTCGCCATAATGGCAGCATAATTGATTTCTTGTCTCATGCTCAAGGCACCCCGGCCTGGTACGCCGGCCACCTGGACATGCGCTATGTATTCTGCCGAAGACCGTATATGCGCTATTAAATCGCCATCCATGATTTGGATGTGGTAAACATCGAAGAGGAGTTTGAGTGCAGGTGAGCCCACGGCTTCAATGATGCGAATGCAATCTGCAATATGACCTGCGGAATACCCTGGATGCCCCTTCATAGGTAGGTTGACCTTCGTATTCAGGGGTTCCAGCACCAGCGTGACCTTTTCCTTTTCCGCTTTGCTCACGATGGACTTATATCCCTGCACACAATTTTGAAACGCCTGTTCTCTATCCACCACGCTGCCGCTAGGATGATCACTGGTGTCCAGCAGACCGGTAAAGGTCATGACATTCGGAAAGCCTGCTCTGGCCGTGGCCTCAATAGCTCGTTCCAAGGCAGCAAAACATTCAGGATGATGATTCTTGTTGTTCATCCCTCGAACGAAAGTGTGTGATCGTGTAGCGGCACAAACGAGACCGTACTTCTGTAACAAAGGCCAATGCTCCACATCTAGCAGTTCAACACCACCCAACTGCAACCGATGAGCCACCGCCACCAGTCGTTTGGGGCTCCATTCACGGCCCTGATTTATAAAAGGCCATGCCGCAATGACTTGTCTGGATCTATCCATGCTATGTTGGAAAGATAAGAGAACCCGCTAATAAAGCACATCCTCTCCGCTCCACAATTGCAAAGATCAGGGGTGAGATCGAGGCATGTGATCAGCGCACAAACCCTCCAGTCGAAATCTTGGGAATCAACGGACGCTGGGTGGGCTGGAAAGTAGAGGTAAAGGGGTGAAAGACCTCGATAAAATGACGCTGTGCAATGCGGTCCTTGCCGCGATGCAGCATTTCTTCACCCATCATGATTCTAAAATTGATGACGTTGCCCAGGATTTCTGAAGATTCCTTTTTCCCAGCCTCATCCAGATTGCCGACCAATCTCCCTTGTGCGACAACATTGGATTCCACCATCGGTGCTTTGGATCGATCCGAGTAACTTTTGCTCAAGGAGTGAATTTCCCCTCCTTTCAACGTCATGAAGATCTCACCATGATGATAAGGACCATAGCACCCTTCGAAAGTATAGATCACCTTCAAGGTGTCTCCTTCTTGCAAAATCGCGACCTCATCCGCAATCAATGTAGTGAGGGGATGCTGTGCCCACAAAGGCAGGCTCAGAATAAGCGCAATAACCGATAAAACTGATCTCATATCAACTATATGACGATGGAAATTATGCAATATCTCCTCCTTTTGAGTTAATGCTCTGTTAAGGTCGCTGCTCACCATACGCTTCGTCCGAAAAACGGATCAGCTGGTCAAATTAGCTCCTGCACATGCAACCGTTAGAATACTTTCGTGTCTGTCAAATCGAGCACCACTATTAATTAAATAATGACAACCGTCTTGCATTTAGATGGTTATAGATGTTTGATCTCTTATTTCATGAAGCACATCATATCTTTCATACTTCTTCTGGCTATGGTCCATCCCACATTTGGACAAGACCGCACCACACTCAGTGGCTACATCAAGGATGGCAGCAGTGGCGAGACGTTGATTGGAGCTACAGCCTACATCAAGGAGCTTGGAGTGGGCAGCACCAGCAACGAGTACGGATTCTATTCCATCTCCGTCGAGCCTGGCACATACACGATAGAGTACTCGTATCTCGGTTTCGAGACCCTTTCCAGGCAAGTCGATCTGACCGAAAACCAAACGGTCGACATTGAAATGGGAGATGCCGCCGAAATTCTTGAAGAAGTCGTGGTCGTTTCAGAAGCAGAGGATCAAAACGTGACCGATTTGGAGATGAGTGTCAACAAGTTGGACATCAATACCATTAAGAGCATTCCGACTTTATTGGGAGAAGTAGAAATCATCCGTGCCTTACAATTGCTTCCCGGCATCACCACGGTTGGTGAGGGAGCCACGGGTTTTAATGTGCGGGGAGGAAGCATCGATCAAAATTTAGTGTTGCTGGATGAAGCACCGGTGTACAATTCTTCACACTTGTTTGGCTTCTTCTCAGTGTTCAACCCGGATGCTGTTAAGGACGTCAAATTGTACAAAGGGGGTATTCCATCGCGCTATGGGGGCAGGCTCTCCTCCATCCTAGATGTGCGGATGAAGGAGGGGAACAGCAAGAAATTCACAATGAACGGAGGAATCGGGTTGATTTTCAGCCGCCTTTCCATAGAAGCACCATTAATTAAGAACAAGGCATCCTTCATCGTAGCGGGTCGACGGTCCTATATTGACGTACTTGCTCAGCCATTTCTCAATGATGATCTGGACGGAAGTGTGCTAAACTTTTATGACTTGACCCTAAAGGGCAACTACAATATAAATGAACGCAACAGGGTCTTTGTCTCCGGATACTTTGGAAGGGACAATTTTGGATTTGGCGAAGATGCCGGCTTTAACTGGGGCAATAGCACCGGTACATTGCGATGGAATCACCTGTTCAGTGATCGACTTTTTAGCAACATCACCTTTTACTACAGCGACTACGATTACAAATTGAGTTTCGGCGCAGAGGCCACCAATTCCTTTGATTGGGATGCAAGCATCGTCAACTACAGCGTCAAGCCTGAGCTCACCTATTTCCTTAATCCAAATAACGTCATTCGTTTTGGTGGGCAAGCCATCGCTTACGAATTCGAACCCGGACGAGCAGTGGGCGTAAGTGAAGGAGAAGTAAGCGACATCAGCCTGGACAAACGATATGCCATAGAGGGGGGAGTCTACCTGGAAAATGAGCAGGATTTCGGCGAGAAATGGAGTCTCAATTATGGCCTTCGACTTTCCTATTTCAATTACACAGGAAAGGGAGACGCTTTTGAGTTTGGGGATGCTCCGGCAGGTTTTAGAAGGCCAATCACCTCCACTACGTACTTTGATCAATGGGAGTCCATCGAGACGTATACCAATCTGGAACCTCGACTCTCGGTAAAATATCAACTCAATCCCGTATCGTCACTCAAGGCGAGCTACATGCGAACAGCACAATACCTTCATCTCATTTCCAATACTACCGCTTCTACTCCAGTGGATGTTTGGTTGCCCAGTACCAATAACATTGCACCGCAAACCGCCGACCAGGTTGCAGCCGGGTACTTCCGCAATTTCCAGGACAATACGTACGAACTATCCACGGAATTGTATTACAAAAAGATGAACAATCTCGTGGACTACATTGACGGCGCAGACCTGCTTCTTAATCCCGCCATCGAAGGAGATCTCTTGGTGGGCGAAGGAAGGGCCTATGGATGGGAAGTCATGTTAAAGAAGACAAAGGGACGACTGGGAGGTTGGGGAAGTTACACTTTGGCTCGATCCGAGCGCCAGGTACCCGGAATCAATGCTTCGGAATGGTATCCTTCTCGATTTGATCAGTTGCATAACCTCACGTTGAGTCTCTTCTATGAGCTCAATAAAAAATGGTCGTTCAGCTCCACCTTCACCTATCTCTCTGGAACCCCAACCACCTTTGCTACATCTCGCTTTGAACAGCAGGGTTATGTGGTTCCGCACAATGCCAATGATGTGCGAAATAATGTTCGCATCCCCGACTATCATCGACTGGACATCGCGGCCACTTGGGTACCAGGAAGAAAACCGGACAAAAAATGGCAAGGAGAGTGGGTTTTCTCCATATACAATCTTTATCAGAGGAGGAATGCCTTCTCTGTATACTTTAGACAGCAGGAAGGTCGCGTTTTAGCGGATCAACCGACCAATACAGAAGCCATTAGGCTTTCAGTAGTCGGTTCTATGATCCCCTCCATTTCTTACAACTTCAAATTCAATCAATGATGGCCATCATAAGAAATTCGATCCTCGCATTGTTCGCTGTACTGGGCTTTATGCACTGTACAGATCCCATAGATGTCGAACTCGATTCTGCCGAAAGTCTGCTTGCAGTCGATGCATGGCTGGACAATCTTCCTCAAGAGCAGACCATCTACCTGACCTGGTCTCAGCCATATTTTGATGCAACGACTTCTGCACCAGTGACCGACGCCATTGTCGAGGTAACCAATAGTGGCGGCACTGCCTTTGCATTTACCGAAGTAGAAGCAGGAGTTTACCGTTGGTCTCCCAGACCCGAGGTGAGCAGTTTAGGAGAGGAGGGAATGAACTTCCAGTTGTCCATCGATCTCGGGGGGCGCCTCTACACAAGTCAAAGCACATTGCAAGGATCTCCGGCCATTGATGAAATACGCCAAGAATTTAGGGATGATGAAATTGGAAGAGAAGATGGCATCTGGACCGAGTTTTTTGCCCGAGACCTTCCAGGACTTGGAAATACTTATTGGATTAAAACATTTAAAAATGGTGCGTTCTTAAACAAACCTGACGAAATCAACATTGCATATGATGCTGCTTTTGATGCCGGTGCCCAGATCGACGGATTGATCTTCATTCCTCCAATCAGAGAATTCATTAACCCCATTCCAGATCCGGATGACGATGCTGATCTAGATCCCGCACCATGGAGTCCGGGTGACAACATCAGAGTAGAAATTCATTCGCTAAACAAGGAGGTATTTTTCTTCATGGAAACGCTGAGAGACCAGATTCTTAATGGCAATAACGGCATCTTCGCCACGCCTTTGGTCAATACCAGAGGAAATGTAATTTCTCAATCAGGCGAAACTGTGCTAGGCGTATTTAACGTGGCATCCATCTCTTCTCTAGAGGCCACTATTGAATAGCAACTTCCTAAATCAGGAGCGGCAAGATCTCTAGTTTAGGTCTGCCCGCAGCTGCTTGCCCATATCGCCGCTGGCCTGTTGTGCTTCATCACTAACAGTGAAATAAAATGAGCTTCCAAACCCGGGAATGGAATCGACCCATATTTGTCCACCATGTTTTTCGACAATTTCCTTGCAAATAGCAAGCCCCATACCCGTACCCTCAAATTCATCTTGGCTATGCAGCGTTTTGAAACTTTCGAATACTTCATTATGAAATTCGGGATCAATTCCAATGCCATTATCAGAAACACATATCTGGATCATACCATTGCTGGTCTGTGCTGAAATAGAAATCTCGGGAGGCTCAGTCTCTTTGTGAAACTTCAGGGCATTGGAGATTAAATTTTGCAATACTTGCCTTAGCTTAAGTGCATCAGCAAAGAATGTAATGTCGCAATTGGAAGTCTTAATGGTGGCCCCCTTTTCCGAGATTTGATATTGCAATTGTCGCAGTCCCTCTTGCACCACGGTTGCTAGATGGACCTTAGTGATATCGAGCGATTGCGAATTGGCCTTGGAGTACATAAGCAAGTCATCAATCAAAGCACCCATGCTGGAAGTACTACGTTCGATGAATGCGAGATAGGTATGCTCTTTGTCATCCAGGCGTCCTGAGATCTTGCGCTTTAGCAATCCCGTAAAGCTAGCGATGGTACGCAATGGCGCTTTGAGATCATGTGCGGCAATGTGGGCAAATCGCTCGAGCTGAATGTTGGATCGTATATACCGTTCAAGTTCTTGATTCTTTCCCACTAGTGCTTCATGGGTCAGCGACAACGCCTTGTTGATGCGCTCGCGTTCTCTATTGGAACGATACAGCACCCACAGCGACCAAGCCAGCAGTGCAAGTAGGGCCGACATACCGACCAAGGCAATATTCTGTCGGCGGCGCTTTTGAGCAGCGATCTCCGTCTGTTCGTTCAGCTGCTCTCGCTCAAGCTCTAGACTGGCAAGCGCTAGATTATTCTCACGGTGTTCTTGATCAGATTGGGCAGAATATTTAGAGAGCGAGTCTGTTGCGTGACGTGCTTGCTTAAGGTTCCCCAATTCAAAATAATATGCTTGAAGGGTCGTGTAATAGTCCACCTTCGCGGTTGTCGAAAGCGGCACCTCAATGAGTTGTATCAATGGTGTGGCCTTTTCCGCAGTTCCATCCGCTATGTAAAAACGAGCTGCCTTTACTAAGTAATGATCACGTACATCAGGCCGATCCAGTGCAGACATCTCTGCCACCGGGTCGTCCACTACATATTGCCTTACGCTTTCTAAATCGCCTTGTTCCAAATAACTTTCAATGGCCATGGTTTTTACAAACACTTTAGGACTGACGGCAGAAGTTTGCTGCGCTTGCTGAGTGGCAAGATCAAAGTAGTACGCAACGGAATCAAAAAGACCTAGCGAAGTGAGCAAGGATGCCCGAGTAGCGTAATCATAAGCCAAATTATAGTGTTTTTGTGGTGCAGGCATTTCACGTCCGAGTGCCATAGCCTGCGTGTTTAGGGCAAGCGCTAAATCATACAGAGCTTGCTCCTCGTATAGGAATATAAGATTGCCTAAGGGTACAACTTGCTCAAAGCGCAGTTCATCGTCCTTGTTAAACTTCTCGATGCTGGATCTAAAAAATTGGACACACTGGCCAAGGTCATTGGTCAGATCAAAGGACACCCCTAGGGCAGACTCTAATAGGCCATGCGCTCCGATCTCTTTCTCGGGTATGAGGTCCATGACCTCAAATAGGATCTGCTGTGCTTCTAAGGGTCTGTCGTTAGAGACCAATATTTCGGCAATGTGCGTCGTGAGGAAGGCCAGATCAGAATACTGTTCAGTCTCAGCCAGGTAAGAGGCCGCCTCTCTGCGCACCTCGATGTATTCAATGGTATAGGGCAGTCGGAAGATCGAATCAACAAGGTCGGCGGTCACCACATCTCCTGCTTGCCATTGCGGGTAGTGTTCCTTTAAATAGTTGCTTAGTCCCTTTTCATTCTGTGCAGCGGCCTGAAAAACGAGCACCAACACCGACAGTGCAACCAGGACCTGGCGTATATATGCTACCATCTTCCCATTATACGGTCCCAAAGTCTCCCAAACGTTTCCTTGGTCATGTCAGGTCGATCGCGAGACTCGTGCATGTGTAAACCCGTAGGGGTTTCATTGAGGACGAACTTAAATACAAAGTCATTATCGCTGTTCAGCTTGACGTCAAAAATACCGTAG
>JAHQVP010000144.1 GCA_019634275.1 Saprospiraceae bacterium | reverse complement strand
TGGATCGTTTGATAAAAGAACTGACTCAACCGGTGCTTGGCATTTGTCTGGGCATGCAATTGATGTGTCGCTGGTCTGAGGAAAATGACACCGAGTGTTTGGGCATTCTGGATGCGGATGTAAGGAGATTTCGTCCTGTAGATGGAGAGAAGGTCCCGCACATGGGATGGAATACCTTGTCGGAAGCATCGTCGCCCTTGTTTTCTCCTTCGATGCAGGGAGCCTATGTTTACTTTGTGCACAGCTACTATGTAGAATCCACATCCCACACCATCGCCACCTGCCACTATGGCCATCCTTTTTCCGCTGCGATGCAAAAGGACAACTTCTTTGCTACGCAATTTCACCCCGAAAAATCAGGACCCATCGGTGCAAAGATTTTAGAAAACTTCATCCAACTCTAGCATGGAAATTATACCCGCCATTGATGTTATTGACGGTCAGTGTGTCAGACTTAGTCAAGGCCGTTATCAGGACAAGACTGTATACCACAAGGATCCCTTGGAGGTGGCAAAGTCCTTCGCTGGAGCGGGATTGACCCGACTGCATTTGGTCGACCTGGATGGTGCCAAAGCAAAACACGTGGTCAATTGGAGGATCTTGGAGCGGATCGCCCATCAGACGGATCTTTCGATAGATTTCGGTGGAGGGGTAAAGTCTGATGATGATTTGCGAATCGTCTTCGAGAGTGGTGCCGATCAGGCGACGGCTGGGAGCATTGCAGCAACCGACCCGGCGTTATTTCATCGTTGGCTGGATCACTATGGCCCTTCTAAACTCATCTTAGGTGCAGATCTCAAAGAAGGGAAGATAGCCACCCATGGATGGCAGCAATCTACGGAACACGGCTGGGAGGCTTTTCTAACAATGCACACTGATGCGGGTGCAGAGACGGTTATTTGTACTGATGTGGCACAAGATGGCATGTTGCAAGGACCTTCCTCCGAGCTTTATCGCAACATACTGGAGACCTTTCCATCGGTTAAATTAATTGCAAGTGGAGGAGTAAGTTCGCTCAGCGATTTGCAAACTTTAAGGGAGCTGGGTTGCCATGGAGCGATCATTGGCAAAGCCATCTACGAAGGATATATCTCACTCATCGAACTAGAACGTTTTCAATATGCTGGCTAAGCGCATTATTCCATGTCTGGATGTCAAGGATGGAAGGACCGTCAAGGGCATTAACTTCGAGCAACTTCGCGATGCCGGAGATCCGGTAGAGCTAGGACGCATCTACAGCGAGCAAGGAGCAGACGAATTGGTATTTTTGGACATCACCGCCACAAAGGAAAAGCGCAAGACCCTGGGAGACCTGGCCGAACGGGTAGCGCAGCACCTCAACATACCTTTTACGATAGGAGGAGGCATCAAATCAGTGGAAGAGGTGGAGGTCCTCTTAGACAAGGGAGCGGATAAAGTGTCGATCAACTCGGCAGCCGTTCGGGATCCAGCATTGGTGGAGAGACTGGCTTTAACCTTTGGCAGTCAATGCATTGTCGTGGCCATCGATGCCAAAGAAATCGAAGGCGGTTGGAAAGTGCATGTGGCAGGAGGTTCAAAACCAACGGAGCGAGAACTTTTTGAATGGGCGGCGGAGGTGCAGGATCGCGGTGCTGGCGAGATTTTATTTACGAGTATGGATCACGACGGTACCAAAGCAGGATTTGCCTGTGAGGCATTGGGGAGATTGTCTACCGACCTGTCGATTCCCATTATTGCCAGCGGTGGTGCGGGCAATATTGAGCATTTTGTCGAGGTTTTTGAGGAATCCAATGTAGATGCTGCCTTGGCAGCCAGTATTTTCCACTTTGGTGAGATCAGCATCCCCGAATTGAAGGATGCATTATTAGACAATAGTATTGTGGTACGAAAAACAGAGTCACTGGCATGAAACTCACGAATGAAAACATAGCGGAAGCCGAGGTTCGATTTGACGCAGATGGATTGGTTCCGGCCATCGTTCAGAACCACCTGACAGGAGAGGTGCTCATGCAAGGCTACATGAATGAAGAAGCCCTCCAGTTGACTTTGACGTCAGGAAAGGTTACTTTTTTTAGCCGCAGCAGACAGCAACTCTGGGTCAAGGGAGAGACCAGCAACAACTGGTTGTTTGCGCAGGATGCGTTTCTCGATTGTGATCGTGATTCCCTTTTGATATTGGCTGATCCGGCAGGTCCCACCTGTCACACGGGAAGTAGGACATGTTTCGGTGATCTTGATCCGCTGCCTTTTTTGACGTATTTGCAGGAACTCATACATGGGCGCAAGAATGCCGACCCCAAGAGCAGTTATACGGCCTCTCTTTTTGCCAAGGGACGCGATAAAGTGGCACAAAAAGTGGGAGAAGAAGCCGTCGAGTTGGTGATCGAAGCGAAGAACGACGACGCAGAGAAGTTTCTCGGAGAAGCAGCGGATCTCATGTATCACTATCTGGTGTTATTGACAGAAAAAGGCCACGACCTAAAGGAGGTTGTGGAGGTGCTGAGGGAGCGACACCGTTGAAGAAACCAAGATCGACAGGATGCCGCGATAGCCGCTCGAGTTATGGGGCACCCCCTCCACAGTACGCATTGCCCAGCAGGCCACCGGCACCCGATGACACGGGCGGCTAAGCAGCACCATCTTGGACACTGCAGTCCTCAACTCGTAACTTTGTATCAGTCTTTCCCATCTCGGCGTCCTTATCATCTTGGGGTTTAGCCTTGGAAGACTTTCCCGCCACTGGCCATATTATCAACGATAGAGCCATTTTTCTATCTATTTATTGATATTTTTGAAGTTCGCTTAATTTTTTGGCAACATCACTGCGTATGTCTAATCATGACAACAAAGGGCTATATACGCCTGCACTAGAGAAAGATTCCTGTGGAACTGGCTTGATCGCCAATCTCAATGGGTTGAAGAGCAATAAGATTATTGGAGATGCACTTAAGATGCTCGCCAATATGGAACATCGTGGCGCTTGTGGTTGCGAACCGAACACGGGAGACGGGGCAGGAATTTTGATCCAGACCCCACACGACTTCCTAGCCAAGAAATGCCTTGCACTCGGCTTCCAACTTCCGGAATTTGGACAGTATGGTGTGGGCATGGTGTTTTTTCCCAATAATCCAACCCTTAAGACGCAGTGCAAGGTGCTTTTCAACGACTACGTAGATGAGCAGGGATTCGAACTTTTGGGTTATCGCAAGGTCCCCACCGATAGTGAAGGACTTGGTGCATCCGCTCTAGCCGTAGAACCCCACATCGAGCAGGTCTTTGTTCGCCCAAAGGAATCTATGGAGGCCAAGGTGTTAGAACGCAGACTATTCGTGTTGCGGAAATTTGCAACGCACAACATTCATAAAACCTTTCCCCAAACAGCCGACCATTTTTACATCTGTTCTTTTTCATATAAAACAGTCGTCTACAAAGGACAGTTGACTACGGCTCAGGTAAGCTCCTACTATCCGGATTTGCACGATGTAGACTGTACCTCAGCCGTTGCAATGATCCACTCCAGGTTTTCGACCAATACCGTGCCGAAGTGGAAGCTTGCACAACCGTTTCGGTACATCGCACATAATGGGGAAATCAATACCATCCAGGGAAACATTAATTGGTGGAGATCGAAAGAGCCTTTGCTTGCTTCTGCGTTTTTTGAGGATTCAGAGATGCAGAAGCTCAAGCCGATCATTGGCCCTAGTCACTCCGATTCCGGGTCGTTTGACAATATCCTGGAGTTCCTAGTCTTGGCCGGTCGAACGATGCCGCATGCACTGATGATGATGATTCCTGAGGCCTGGGAAGGGGATGAGCGCATGGATGCTGTTAAACGCTCCTTCTATGAGTATCACTCTAATCTTATGGAACCATGGGATGGTCCCGCTTCCATATGCTTTACAGACGGCATCTTGGTAGGCGCCACCTTGGATCGCAATGGGCTGCGACCGTCGCGATACCTGTTGACCGAAGACAATACCCTCATCGTAGCCTCAGAAGCAGGAGCATTGCCAGTAGATCCATCGACTGTGGTCTTAAAGGGTCGCCTCCAACCGGGGAAAATGTTGATTGCCGACATGGACCTCAAACGGGTCATCGGCGACGACGAGCTTAAGTCGGTCATTTGCAGCAGAGGGCCCTATCAGGATTGGCTTGATGAACATCGCATTGAATTGAAGGATTTGCCCGTACAGATGGGAACCACCATCATGTTGGACGAACAGACACTCCTTCATCAGCAACAACTCCATGGATTTTCTAAAGAAGACCTGCGCGTGATAATTGCCCCCATGATTAAGGGCAAGAAAGATCCCATCGGATCCATGGGCATTGATACGCCTCTGGCGGTTCTGTCGCAACACTCGCAACATTTATCCAATTACTTTAAGCAGCTGTTTGCACAGGTCACCAATCCCCCGATTGATCCCATCAGGGAGCGACTCATCATGTCGCTTTTCACTAAACTAGGATCCTCCGAGAATGTCCTGAAGCCCTCCAGTGAGCTTGCAAAATCCATTCACCTGGATCAACCTGTACTAAGCAATGAGGAGTTGGCCAGATTGAAATCGATCAATCATCCGGACTATCTCACGGGTACGATTGACATTATCTTCCGTGCAGATAGCCAACCCGGTCGTCTACGGGTGGCACTTGATCACATCTGCAATACGGCCGAAGATCTCGTCTTCAATGGCCGTAACATCCTGATCTTATCGGATAAGCAGGCCGACCATCAACGCGCTCCTATACCATCCTTACTGGCATTGGGGGCCATTCATCACCATCTGATCAAGCTGGGATTGCGAACCAAAACGTCGATTGTGATAGAGGCTGGCGATGTGCGGGAAACGCACCATTTTGCCACCTTACTCGGCTATGGTGCCAATGCGATCAACCCCTACCTGGCATTTGCTACCATCGCTGATCTGCGGCGCCGACAAGTATTTGACAGCAAAGAACAATTGGAAGACTTGTTGCAGACCTACATTAAATCCGTGGGGAAAGGCTTGTTAAAAATCATGTCGAAAATCGGTGTTTCGACGCTGCGCTCCTACCATGGTTCGCAAATATTTGAGATCCTGGGGCTGAGTCGCGAGGTTGTTGATAAGTGCTTTGTAGGATCTGTTTCACGAATTGAGGGTATGGATTTTGATGGCATAGCAAAGGAGACTTTGGTTCGTCATCAGCTTGCATTCCCGGATAAGGTACCGCCTTATCGAGAACTGGAGCCAGGGGGTATCTATCAGTGGAAAAGGCGAGGGGAAGAGCACCTCTTCAATCCAAAGACCATCCACCTCTTGCAGTACAGCACGGGAAATGGAGACTACAAGCTGTTTAAGAAATATACCCATGAGGTTAATGATCAGAGCGAGAAAGCTTTGACCCTAAGGGGCCTGCTTGATTTTAGAAAGGGAGAGTCTATATCCATTGAGGAGGTAGAGCCAGTTGAGAAGATTTTACCGCGCTTTGCCACTGGAGCCATGTCTTTTGGCTCCATATCTCACGAAGCACATACCACCTTGGCCATCGCCATGAATCGCATGGGAGGCAAGAGCAATAGTGGAGAAGGAGGCGAAGACTCGATTCGATTTGAACCTAAAGAGAACGGAGACCTGGAGCGGTCTGCCATCAAGCAAGTGGCCTCCGGCAGATTTGGAGTTACCAGCTACTACCTGGCCAATGCCGACGAGTTGCAGATCAAGATGGCGCAGGGAGCGAAGCCGGGAGAAGGTGGACAGTTGCCGGGACATAAGGTCAATGAGTGGATTGCCCGGGTGCGAAAGTCTACCCCGGGAGTGGGCTTGATTTCGCCTCCACCACACCACGATATTTACTCGATCGAAGATTTGGCTCAACTCATATTTGATTTAAAGAATGCCAATCGTGAAGCCCGTATTAATGTCAAGTTGGTTTCGAAGGCCGGAGTAGGCATCATTGCGTCAGGAGTCGCCAAGGCACATGCCGATGCCATTCTAATTTCAGGGCATGATGGCGGCACGGGGGCTTCCCCGCTGACCTCCATACGGCATGCTGGACTGCCCTGGGAACTTGGTTTGGCGGAGTCTCAACAGACGCTCGTCCGCAATAAGCTGCGCGATCGGGTGGTCCTGCAGACCGATGGACAAATCCGGACCGGAAGAGATCTGGCAATCGCGACGCTGCTCGGAGCCGAAGAATGGGGTATCGCTACCGCAGCACTGGTAGTCAGCGGCTGCATTATGATGCGTAAGTGTCATCTTAATACTTGCCCCGTGGGCATCGCGACACAAGATGCAGAACTGCGTAAGCGCTATGCCGGAAAGGTTGAGCACGTCATCAGCTTCTTTACTTTCCTGGCACAAGAGCTGCGGGAGATCATGGCACAACTGGGTTTCCGAACGGTGAACGAAATGGTGGGCAGAGTGGAGATGCTGAAGATGAAGAAAGATGTTGCCCATTGGAAGTACATGGACCTCGATTTGAGCCCGATTCTTTACAAGGAGCATGTGGAGGAGACCGTCGGACAGTACAAAATGGTGGAGCAGGATCATGGCATCGAACGCGTGCTGGACCGGAAGTTGATCGAGCACGCACGATTTACTCTGGACGAAGGCAAACCCATGACCGGTACATTTGACATTGCCAATACCGACCGGGCCGTCGGAGCGATGCTTTCGAACGAAGTTTCCAAAGTGTATAAAGAAGAAGGTTTGCCAGACGGAACCATTCAATTTAGATTTAGAGGATCTGCCGGGCAAAGTTTTGGAGCCTTTCTGGCCAAGGGATTGGAATTTACCTTAGAAGGAGAGTCCAACGATTACTTTGGAAAAGGCCTGTCTGGGGGGCGGCTCATCGTCACTCCCGATCGCGATGCTTCTTTTATCCCTCGCGAAAACATCATCATCGGTAATGTGGCCTTGTACGGTGCGACCAGCGGCGAAGCTTACATACACGGCATGGCCGGCGAGCGCTTTGCTGTCAGAAACTCTGGTGTGAGAGGAGTGGTCGAAGGCGTAGGCGATCATGGATGCGAGTACATGACGGGAGGACTCATTGTCAATATTGGTGCCTGGGGCAGGAATTTTGCAGCCGGTATGAGCGGTGGAGTTGCGTACATCCTGGATGAAGAAAAAAGCTTCGAATCGTCATGCAACCTGGAAATGGTTGAATTGGAAGCACCCAGTGTACAAGACCTGGAAGAAGTGAGAGTGCTGTTACGCAATCATTATAAATACACCAGCAGTGCCCATGCTTTAGAAATCTTAGAGCACTGGAGTACGCTGAAGAAACATTTTGTAAAAGTCATGCCAACAGATTACAAGGCTGTCTTGCTGGAAAAAGAAAGGAAGCAATTGGAAATAAAAGTGGCCGCTAGCTAAGAATTATGGGAGATCCAAGAGGTTTTATTAAGCAGACAAGGGAGCTGCCTTCATCAAGAGATCCACAAGATCGCATTGATGACTATCGAGAAATTTACTTGCCCTTTGATCAGAGTAAGACGATTGATCAGGCTAGTCGCTGTATGGATTGTGGCGTGCCCTTTTGCCACAATGGTTGTCCCCTGGGCAATATTATTCCTGATTTCAATGATGCCGTCTACGAGCAAGATTGGGCCAGGGCGTATCGCATTTTGTCAAGCACGAATAATTTTCCTGAGTTTACCGGAAGGATCTGCCCCGCACCTTGTGAATCTGCCTGTGTTCTGGGCATTAACCAACCTCCGGTGGCCATCGAGCACATCGAGAAGAGCATAGCGGAGACGGCCTTCGAGCGAGGCCTTATTCAACCCAATCCTCCTAGCCTGCGAACGGGAAAGAAGGTTGCCATCATCGGAAGTGGTCCTTCCGGATTGGCGGCTGCATCACAGCTCAATAAGGCCGGGCATACGGTGACGGTGTTTGAGCGCAACGATCGCATTGGAGGACTGCTGCGCTACGGTATCCCGGATTTTAAATTGGAAAAGTGGGTGGTAGACCGACGACTGGAGGTGATGGAAGCAGAAGGGGTGCGGTTTGTAACCAAGACCAATGTGGGCATAGACCTGAAGGTGGAGGAGTTGAAAAGCAGGTTTGATGCAGTCGTGCTGGCCGGCGGATCTACAGTCCCCAGAGATCTCAAGATACCAGGCAGAGAACTGGACGGGGTCCATTTTGCCATGGAGTTTTTGGAGCAGAATAACAAAAGAGTGGCAGGAGACACCATTCCTGAGGAGGACGTGTTAATGGCGACCGATAAGAATGTCTTCGTAATCGGTGGGGGAGACACGGGATCGGACTGCGTCGGTACTTCTAACCGACACAGAGCGAAATCAGTGACCCAAATCGAATTGTTGAGCAAGCCTCCTGATCAGCGCTCACCAGATACCCCATGGCCCCTTTGGCCCATGAAGTTGAGAACGTCGTCTTCTCATGAGGAAGGTTGTGATCGCCAGTGGGCGATTTTGACCAAGGCTTTCTTGGGAGATGAGAATGGAAAGTTAAAAGCCGTGCAGCTCGTCGACATCGAGTGGAAGAAAGACCTCAGCACTGGTCGGTACGGTTTTGAGGAGATCGAAGGGAGCGAAAGAGAGGAGCCTTGTGAATTGGCGCTCTTGGCTGTTGGGTATCTGCATCCCCAACACAAGGGCTTGCTGGATGCGCTGGGGGTAGAGTACGATGACCGTGGCAATGTCAAGACAGAAGGGTATCAGACTTCCGATCCACAGATATTTGCAGCAGGGGATATGCGTCGAGGACAGAGCCTCGTGGTCTGGGCCATATCAGAGGGAAGAGAAGCAGCAAGAGCAGTGGACGTTCACCTGATGGGCGACAGTAAGCTTGAGGGCAAGGAGGTGTCGGGAATGGCCGTCTACGCCTGATTCCATTGTGCAAATTGCGCAACGCATTTTGCGTCATAGAATTCTTCTCTTTGTCTTTCCGACATGGAAAGGAATCCTTTTCTTGTCATATTTACCAAGAGTATGTGAGCAAACATGCTAAGCCAGTGTGTATCGAGTCTATGATGTTTTCCTCTCACGGTGGCTTGAAGCTGACTAACCTTCACTCGCCATTAAATCCATCCACGCCTTGATCATGCGGAGCTGACCATAACTTTGATCCGTTCCATGGGCATTTTTGAATTCGCTGGTTGAGAGATCGGCAACTTTCTGCCACTTCTTCGTTACCTCATCCACTTCTTCTTTGGGCATGATGTCGTAGATGTTGATTTTTCCATCTTTGATTAACGAGGTCACATGGCTTTCAATGGTACCCCTTTTCAAGCTCCTAACTTGAGCAATCTCATCAATGCCTTTCCCCTCTTGGTACAGTTGGAAAGTCACGGATGCCGAGTCTCCTTTCTTGCGTTTGGCAGCTTTTTTAGGTTTCTTTGAAGCCTTGGGTTTTACAAATTTGATGGGCCCATTGTAGAGGTTCTCTCCGTCCAACGCCACGCGGTACATCTTCTGAATACTGCTCCAGAGGGCATCTTCCGCTTCTTGTGCCACTTACAAATATTTGCTCACTCCAGACTTAAAGATGAATGCTTTAATGTGGAGTTGGATCGGCATGATCCCGTTACTATAGAGTCCATTGGTAAAGTAGTCTACGGCCTTGGAAGTGCGATTCTTGAGGAGCGACATGGCCTGGTTGCGATCACCCGCCAGCATTTGACGCAACTCTCTTTGAAAGTTACGCCCATGGCGTCGTTGTTCTTTGCAGTAGTCACGCACTTGCAGTGCCAGGCGCAAGACGTTTGCTTTTTCCGGGAGTTCTTTTTCTTTTATGGCATCCAACCATTGGGTACAGGTCAGCTCGATCTCGGAAAAATCAAAGGCAAGGATCAGTTGTTCGGTGGCAAACCGCAGCTTTGCTTTTTCGAGCATGGTTTCCAATGCAGTACCCTGACCAGATCGTTGGTGATAACGTACGATTTGAGGACTTACAGAGACGCTATTGATTTTCATTTGCGATAGCAACACCATCCCCTCTAAGGAACGACATCGGCTCAATGCCACATATGCCTGGCCAGGAGCAAAAGTATCGCCCAGGTCTACAGCCATGCGCTCAAAGGTCAAACCTTGACTTTTGTGCACCGTGATGGCCCAGGCGAGTCGAAGTGGGTATTGACTAAATTTGCCTACTTCTTTTTCCTCAATCTCTCCGGACTCTTCATTCAGTACATATTTCTTGTTGGGCCATTCTAAGCGTTCTACCGTGAGCGCCTCTCCGTCTTGTAGCTGCGCTTCGATGTGATCCTCATTAATTTCGATGATTTCGGCCAGTTTGCCGTTAAAGTATCGTCCTTCTGCATCGTTTCGAATAAACATTACCTGCGCGCCCTTTTTTAGGCGTAGTGAAAAATCAGCAGGATACGCGTGCTCGCTGAACTGGCCTTCGATCAGCGCATCGAAAACAAAAACCGGAGTGTTCAATGCATTCATCTGTTTTTCGTTGATCGCATCCACCTTTCGATTATGAGTGCTTAAGGTGATGTATTGCTTGCCCACTGCGTCGAAGGCTGGATCGTATTTTGCATTGAGCGATTCAATGTCGGCTGCGATGGTCTTCCCTTTGCGCATTCGATTGAGGATGTCAATAAAGTCCTGGTTTTTCTGTCGATAGATCTTGGTCAGTTCGATGGTGACTGGCTTGCTCTCTTTCCAGGCGAGTGCATCGAAGAAAAAAGGACTGTCGTAGTAGATGCGCAAGGCGGACCAGACACGGGGCTTAACCACAGGAGCCAGTTGAAACAAATCGCCGATGACCAGCAATTGCACATTGCCAAAGGGAAGATTGCTCCTTCGTACTCGCTGCAGGGCGTAGTCAATGGCATCCAGTAGGTCTGATCGCACCATGCTGATCTCATCAATGATCAGGAGATCCAGTTGGCGGAGCAATTTCGCTTTGTCCGCCCGATAACGAATGTGCTTTGAAAGCCCATATCGGGTAGTGGCTACTTCGTAGTCGACACGATCATTTGTGGGCACAAAGGCCGTCAATGGAAAGTGAAACATAGAGTGAATCGTCACGCCACCCGCATTGATGGCCGCGACTCCTGTGGGGGCCACCACGATGTAGTTTTTGTCTGTCTCTTTTAGAACGTTCTGTAAGAAGGTGGTTTTGCCTGTGCCGGCCCTTCCGGTCAAGAAGATGTTTTGCCGGGTGTGCAGGACAAATTCCCTTGCCAGATCCAGTTGATAATTTTCCACGAATGTCGTCAGATAGATGGTTCGTGAGAAAGATAGGAAAAAGGTGAAAACGGGTGAAATGGGTTGATGGGTTATGCGGGGGATAAATGGGTGGAGCAGAGGAAGCAGAGGAAATTGAGGTAGCAGAGGAAAATGGGATACGACAAAACACTTGAAAATCAAAAATCGTACCTCGAAAATCGAATAGGTCAAGCGGGGCTAAATGGGAAAAGGGAAAGGCAGCGGAAGAAAGAGGAAGCGGAGGAAATCGGGACAACAGAAGCGGAAGGCTCTAAAATCATAAATCAAAAATCAAAAATGGAGGAACCTCAACTTGAGATCCCTCCTTTTTCAAAATTCAGTCTTTATTGCTCCTACGGCTTGATGACCTTCTCTTTGAAATCTCCAGCCTTGATGATCGAAATCTTATCGGGCTGGACGTATTTGTTGAATGCTTTATTTACCTCTTCGACGGTCAAGGCCTCGATGGCAGCATCAAATTTTTCGTACCAAAGCATATCGCGATCATAGGTCTGATTGTTGTTTAGCGTGGTCAACAAGCCTTGATCTTCAGACCGGTCTACCACACTGCCCTGCAATAATCCTTGCTTGGCGGCGGCCAGTTCTTCTTCGGTAAATCCTTCGCTCCGTACCTCTTCCAAAACCTTGAAGAAGGATTCTTGTACCGCAGCCGAATTGTCGGGATTCGAAATGGCATAGACCAAAAAGGAAGTTTCGTCATCCTGAGCGTCCGCACCCAACTGCGATCCCACCCCGTAGCTGAGGCCTTCCTCCTGGCGTATCCTAACGGCCAATCTTGAGTTTAGAAACCCTCCTCCCAACAAGTAGTTGGCCACATGCAGTGCGGGATAGTCGGCGTCGTTCTCACTCATGGGGAAGCTCAACAGTCCAATGAAAAAAGCATTGGTCTTATCTGGAGTTTTTAGGTCTTTCCGCATGGGTTCTACGGTGAAGGCTTTGCTAGGGATGCGATCATACGACAAGTCCTCCTTGTCCCATTGCACAAAATTACGTTCGACGATGCCCTTAATTTCGTCTGGATCGAACTCCCCGAGAATGGTGACTGTTGCTCCATCGCCGGGCCCAATAAAGGAGTCGTAATATTTCTTCACGGCTTCCGTATTGATTTCGTTGAGATCAGCAATGGACTCATCGGCGGTCATGGTGTAACTCGGGTGCCCAGCAGGGTAGGGATAGACATGACGTTGAATGGTGTTGAATGCCTGGTAGTTCGGCTCCGATCGGCTTTGCTCGATGCCCGCCACTCTGGCTTGAATCATGGCTTCAAGTTCATTTTCTGGAAAGGCCGGTTCTCGAAGTATCTCTCCCGCCAGATCCAGTGTTTTTTCGAGCTGATCCTTGGTCGTCTTAATGTTGATGAAGGTCTTCCCAGGTGCACCTGACACACTCAGTTCCGCCTGCCACTCGTCCAGCAGATCACTAATCTCCTGCCGTGATTTAGAGGTGGTCCCTTTATCAAGCATCGCTGGTGTAATGCTGGGCAGTGCCCCCTGTCCATGCAGTGCTTCCTCGCTGCCCGAGCGAAATGCAATATTGGCATATACTACATCGCCCTTCGTGTCTTTGGGAAGGAATGCATAACGCATTCCGTTGGCAAATTTGCCTTTGAGCGTTCGGCTTTCGATGTTGGCGGGAGCGGGATCAAATGCTTCTCCCTGGTCCATTACTTCTTTGCCCACATAGCCGTCTACCAAAGTAGCGACACTGGGTGCATCAGGAATTTCGACGCGTTGCGGCTCTTCTTCAGCCGGTATAAATTGGCCAACAGTGCGGTTGCTTGGCTGGAAGTAGTGCTTTGCCACCCGCAACACGTCATCAGCCGTCACTTGTTCAATCCGATCGCGGCCAATGTAGAGCATGCGCCAGTCGCCCATAGCAATATACTCGCTCATAAACATGCCGATGTTGGCCGTATTGGTCAGTCCCAGTTCGATCTCTTTGAGAATTTCGGCTTTGGCCCGCTCGACCTCCTCTTCAGAAAGGGGATCAATGCTCAGGGAGTCGAGCACATCGAGAAAGATTTTTTGAGCCTCCGGTAGAGATTCTTCTTTCAGGACATTGATCACAAAGTAGGCAAAACCAGGCTCGCGCAGGCTCATGCTGTAGCCATACTCCTGGGTTGCTTTTTTCGTCTCGATGAGACGCTGATAAAGTCGCCCAGATGGTCGTGAGGTAACCGCTCGAATCAGCACGTCTATGGCCGCATCGTCAGGGTGTAGCCCTGAGCAAATGTGGTAAAGGCAAGCGGCAGATTGAATGTCGCCTTTGCGCTCCAGAGAGACGAATCGTTCGCCATCTTGCACCGGTTCTTCCGTGTAGGTAGGAATCAACTTGCGTTCTGGTTTGGGGATGGGGGCAAAATACTCCATCACCATCTCCAGGGTCTTCTCTTCTTCGATCTTACCAGCAACCATAAGGACGGCATTGTCTGGTTGATAGTAGCGCTTGTAAAATGCTTGCAGTCGATCGATCGGTACGTTCTCAATGTCAGAACGTGCTCCAATGGTTGTGTTGCCATAGTTGTGCCACAAGTAAGCGGTAGACATGATGCGTTCTTGTAGTACCGCCTGCGGATAGTTTTCTCCTGCCTCGAATTCGTTTCTGACGACCGTCATCTCGCTGTCCAGGTCTTCCTTAGAGATAAAGGAGTTGACCATTCGATCTGCTTCCAAATCCAACGCCCAGCGCAAGTTTTCGTCGCTTGCCGCAAATGTTTCAAAATAGTTGGTACGGTCAAACCACGTAGTGCCATTGGGACGGCAACCGTGATCGGACAGTTCCTTGGGGATGTCAGGATGATTGGGCGTTCCCTTGAAAACAAGATGTTCCAACAAGTGAGCCATCCCGGTTTCGCCATATTGCTCATGGCGGGATCCCACCAGATAGGTGATGTTTACCGTTATGGTTTGCTTTGAAGGATCCGGAAAGAGCAGAACCTTTAAGCCGTTTTCTAAGTGGTACTCACTAATGCCTTCCACAGAAGTGACCCTTTCGGGCATGGTTTCTTGTGCTGCACTGGTCTGCAGGACAAAGGCACACACCATGAGTAAGAATAAGTATCGCATGATCTATCTAATTGTTTTTCTAGTAAACGAAGTGGTTTTTACGTTTGTATGACGGCAAAAGACGAAATTTTGGCTTTTTGTGATAGTATTTAATCGACCAGTGACAATCGGAAAAGGGCAGAAAGAGGCATTTTTTTGTAGTTATGCACGAATAGTCTACTTTTGACGTGATGAAACGTACCACTTGCAATAGCGCAGAGCGATTTTATTTTTATTTCTTTTTTATGAAGAAGTGAAGGGACTCGCTGGTACACGATATATTGAAAAGAATCAGAATGGGTCCCGAAAGGACCCATTTTTAGTTTGGGGCAACAATGAAGAAAGTCGCGATACAGGGGTATCCAGGAGCATTCCACGAGATTGCTGCACGACGGTTTTATGGTGATGAGATAGAGGTAATCCCAGCTGATACCTTTGATGATGTGGTAGATTTTGTCGAAGGGCAGGTCAAGGCAGACACGGGTTTGATGGCCATCGAAAATTCCATTTCCGGTGGCCTATTGCGCAACCATTACTTGTTGAATAAATCATCACTGCAGATCGTAGGGGAGGTGTACTTGCGCATCAAGCAAAACCTGATGGCACTCCCGGGCGTGACGCTAGAAGACCTGAGAGAAGTGCATTCGCATCCTATGGCAATTGCTCAATGCAAAGAGTACTTTAAGCCCCATCGGCAGATAAAGCTGGTGGAAACCAAAGATACCGCCGAAAGTGCAAGACAGATTCGAGATCACGATTGGATGCACACGGGGGGCATTGCCAGTAGGCTGGCAGCAGATCTGTATGGCTTAAATATTCTGGCCGAAGGCATCGAGACAAACAAGAAGAACTATACGCGATTCATCGTGCTCAATCACTTTATGGACTCAGGCGAAGAACCTGATTTCAATAAAGTATCGGTTTCCTTTGCGGTAAGCCATGAGATCGGAAGCTTGTACAGGGCTCTGCAGTCTCTGGCCGAAGCGGGAGCCAACATGTCAAAGATTCAATCCACGCCTATTCCCGGCCGGCCCTGGGAGTACTTGTTCTTTGTGGATTTTCAGTTGGAAGATCCCGGTACATTCGGGGAGGTATTTCAGCAATTGAGTGCTGCCTCAAGAGGACTCAAAGTATTGGGAAAGTACAAAGCAGGGATGCATCATGAAGACTAAGTCAGCAGATCGGATCAGCGGGGTTAAGGAGTACTATTTTTCGCGTAAGTTGCGAGAGATCGCCCAGCGAAGACAGCAGGGAGAAGACATCATCAACCTCGGAATCGGCAGTCCAGATCTGCCGCCCCATCCCCGTGTGATCGAGGCGTTGTGTGCAGCGTCGCAGGAACCCGGCAATCATGGATATCAATCCTATCGTGGGATTCCTGAGCTGCGTGTCGCATTCGCCGATTTTTACCAGAGGAAGTTTGGGGTCGACTTGGATCCAGCTACCGAAGTGCTGCCCCTTTTGGGTTCCAAGGAGGGGATTATGCACATCTCCATGGCCTACTTGAATCCGGGAGACCAGGTCCTGGTCCCAAATCCAGGATACCCGACCTACAGCGCCGCTGCTCGGCTGACAGGAGCCGAAATGGTGCAATACCCCTTGTCCGCAGCCAATGGATGGGCCCCCGATTTGGGAGCATTGGCGGAGGAAGATCTGTCTCGCGTGAAGCTTATGTGGGTCAATTACCCACACATGCCTTCCGGGGCGAGCGGCGGAAGAACGCTATTTGACAAACTCACAAGATTTGCCCGGGAACATCAGATACTGCTCTGTCATGACAATCCCTATTCTTTTATACTCAATGATAATCCGGGCAGCATGCTACAGCCCGAGGGAAGTAAGGAGGTGGCACTGGAGCTGATTTCATTGAGCAAGACATTCAACATGGCAGGATGGCGCATTGGCGCATTGGTGGGGGATGCAGAACGCATCCAACAGGTGCTCAAGTTCAAGAGCAATATGGATTCGGGAATGTTCCGTCCACTCCAGCTTGCTGCCGCCGAAGCCCTTCAATTAGGTCCAGAATGGCACGACGAACTGAACGAGAAATACCGTCAGCGTCGAGAGATTGTAATTTCATTGTTAGAAGGGCTTGATTGTACGGTAGCGCGGGATCAGGTAGGCATGTTTGTTTGGGCGCGAGTGAGTGAAAAATGGGCAAATGGAGAAGCCTTGTCTGACGCCTTACTCGATCAAACGGGTGTTTTCATCACACCGGGCATGATTTTTGGTTCTGAAGGAGATATGTATGTGCGAATTTCTTTATGTACCGATTCTGAGATGTTGAATAAAGCGCATCAGCGGGTACTGGGAGAAATTGCTCAGCAAAGACAAGTGAATTCATGAAAATCGCGATCATCGGCATAGGTCTAATCGGAGGTTCTCTGGCACGTGCGTTACGAGTCAGTGGACATGGCGATTTTCTTATCGGGATCGACAGCAATGCGGCGCATCGCCAGGAAGCGATGGCCCTGGACCTTGTCGATGAAGTCGATGAAGATCTGCAGCGCATCCGAGAGGCAGAGTTGGTCATCTTGGCCACTCCCGTCGACGTCATCCTGGGTCTGATTCCGCAAGTGCTGGATCTGATCGACGACCATCAGGTGGTCATGGACGTAGGGTCAACGAAGGGGCGAATTATGCAAGTGGCACAAGGGCACGAGAAGGGGCACCGCTTCGTGGGCACGCACCCCATGGCGGGTACCGAATACTCGGGACCATCGGCTGCCCAAGTGCAGTTGTTTGCGGGAAAATGCACCGTCATCGTAGATAAGGACAAGAGCGACCCGGATGCCGTACAAATGGTCGAGCGATTGTTTGAGGCCATTGGCATGAGCATCGTCTATCACGCTTCTCAGGAGCACGATGTTCATACCGCCTATGTGTCCCATATTTCCCACATTTCTTCCTTTGCACTGGCATTGACCGTCCTTGAAAAGGAAGAGAATGAAAAACGAATTTTTGAGTTGGCTGGCGGAGGATTTGAATCCACGGTACGACTGGCAAAGAGCAACCCCGATACCTGGATTCCTATCTTTGCACAAAATCGCGACGCCGTCCTGGATGTTCTTGACGAACACATCAACTCCATTAGTAAATTTCGAACCTTACTCATTAAAAAAGACTTTGAATCTTTCAGAGATCTCATTATAAAAGCAAATCAAATAAGACGCATCTTAAATTAAATGCCATGGAAATCAATATTAAAAGACCTTTCCCTAAATCAACCGAGCGGCCATTTCTGATCACGGGACCGTGCAGCGCTGAATCGGAGGAACAAGTAATGAAGATTGCGCAGCAAATGCATGATCTGGACATTCCGGTAGATCTTTTTCGCGCGGGTATTTGGAAACCCAGGACCCGACCCAATAACTTCGAAGGGATCGGATTCGAAGGTCTTCAGTGGCTTAAGCGGGTAAAAGAAGAATTTGGATACCAGGTGACCACCGAGGTTGCCAATGCCAACCATGTTTTCGAAGCACTCAAGGCCAACATAGACGTCCTCTGGCTAGGAGCTCGCACCACCGTAAATCCGTTTTCGGTACAGGAAGTAGCAGATGCACTGCGGGGAGTAGATGTGCCGGTATTCATCAAGAACCCAATCAATCCAGACCTCGCGCTGTGGAAGGGAGCGATCGAGCGTATCTACAATGCGGGGATCGAACGCATTGGCATCGTCCATCGTGGCTTCTCCAAGTTTGGGCATTCGATCTATCGAAACATTCCCCTTTGGCAAATTCCAATCGAACTTAAGCGGGAGTTTCCGGACCTCTTCTTTGTATGTGATGCTTCGCACATCTGTGGCAATCGTGATAACCTCCTTGATGTCTCTCAAACGGCATTGGATCTTAATTACGACGGGTTGATGCTGGAGTCTCATTGGGATCCCGATAATGCGTGGAGTGATGCCAAGCAGCAGGTGACTCCCTTCGATCTGAAAGAAAAGATCTTGTCTCGCTTGCAGATGCGGAGCAGTGATTCTGACAATACCGAATTTAAGAACAACATTGAAGACCTGCGATCCAGAATTGATGCTATCGACAAGGAGCTGATCCAGATGTTGGCAAATCGAATGGAGGTCGCCGAAGAGATCGGTCGATATAAGAAACAGAACAACATTGCGATCCTGCAAGCCGATCGATGGAATGAGATCATTGACAAATCCATGGAGAAAGCAGGGCCACTAGGCCTCAGCCAGGACTTTGTAGGGAAGTTTCTCAAGGCAGTTCACCAGGAGTCCATTGATCATCAGAAGGACGTAATGACGGCTGATCAAGAGACGGTCAACAAGTAGTGCCAAAGGCTGAGTTTTACATGAGATAATTTTTGATATATAGGCGATAATAGCATGTAAGCCGCTCTTTGCTAAGGATCTATACATGAGCGACTGATTTATATTATTTTTTCTTTGTTTAGTTTTCAAAGTCCACAAAAAGCTTCATCTTAGCTGCAGCGGACCACGATCTTTCTGACCAAGGAGATAAATTGACATGTTATTATTAGTGATTACCTCCCTCTCGTTTGTACTGGGAGCTGTGATAATTTCTGGCAGTAAACAACTGTCATCGAAGAAGCGTTATTATTGAGCAGCTGTTCCGTAAGGATCAACACGTTTAATTTTGGTGCCTCTGTAAAATTCATAAAGGCATCGCTGCTCACGCAATGATGAAGCAACTAGCGAGTTCAAACATTCCAACCCGTTGGGGGGATTTCGAGATGATTGCCTTCGGCGAAGACCTTGAAGACCCTACCCCTCATTTGGCTGTCCTCAGTGTGGGACAAGCTTCCCTTAGCGACGTATTGGTACGCATTCACTCGGAGTGCATGACCGGAGACCTGTTTGGCTCCGCACGTTGTGATTGCGGAGACCAACTTGATCGCTCCATGGAGCGGATTGCGAAAGAAGGGGGCGTTCTCATTTACCTTCGTCAGGAGGGTAGAGGCATCGGCTTATCTCGAAAGCTGCAAGCATACGCCTTGCAGGATGAAGGCCTCAACACGATAGAAGCAAACCTCCGACTGGGGCATCAGGCGGATGAGCGCAGTTACGGCATGGGAGTGAAAATCCTGCAGGCCTTAGGGGTGACGTCCATTCGGTTGCTGACCAATAATCCGGACAAGATCAAGGCCATCGAAGAGTCATCCATTCAGCTGATCGAACGCATTCCCTTGGTTATTCCTCCAACCCGAGACAATGATGCCTACCTCGAGACCAAGAAGAAGGAGATGGGACATCTCTTCTAACCGCTCGACCGCAGCATTTTTAAATCTTGTTGTACCAGCACATCAAGCACACGCTTAGAGCGAATCACTTTCGTGGAATATTGCGGTGGATCATGTGCCCTCATCGATCTTAAGGGACGCGATCATCAGACCGTTGCTTTTTGAACTTTGGGGTGCTGCCAATTGTCTTACCTTTGTCTAAACATCGCTTCTACATGCAATTTCTAACCACTCTTTTAATCGTATTTGTCGTTTTCGGCATTTCCTTTCTCCTGATCAATCTGCGCCATGTCGTGACCGGGAAGGAATTTAGGGGCACTTGCGCCACCAATAATCCCATGGTCAAGGACAAATTTGGAGAATGTACCGTATGCGGTAAGAAACCCGATGAGGAATGCAAGATGGAGCCACTTCCTGGTGTCTAGTCATTCCTTTGCACGCTGATGGCGCACCGTTACTATCATATTTCCACAATTAGTTAGTCAATTTTTCGATCCATGCAAGATAAGTTAGAGGCGTTTGGAAGACTGCTCCAGGTCATGGACGATTTGCGCGAGAAATGCCCCTGGGACCGAGAGCAGACCATGCAGTCGTTGCGTAACCTGACCATCGAGGAGACCTACGAGCTGGCCGATGCTGTCCTTGATGATGATCTGGCCGGAGTAAAGGAAGAAATCGGCGATTTGATGTTGCATATGATCTTCTATGCCAAGATTGCGGAAGAGAAAGGCGCTTTTGACATTGCCGATGCACTTCATGCCGAGTGCGAAAAACTCATCAGCCGGCATCCCCATGTGTATGGAGATCTCAGCGTAGAAAATGCCGAGCGCGTAAAACAGAACTGGGAGCAGCTCAAGCTCAAGGAGGGAAAGCGATCGGTTCTTGGAGGTGTTCCGGATTCGCTGCCTGCCATGGTCAAAGCATATCGCATGCAGGAGAAGACCAAGCAGGTCGGATTTGAATGGAAGACCACAGCGGACGTGTGGGAAAAAGTCGAGGAAGAGCTCGGAGAGTTTAAGGAAGTCATGGAATCCGATGCCTCAGTGGAGGAAAAAGAACTGGAATTTGGCGATCTGTTGTTCTCCCTCATTAACTATGGTCGTTTTGTCGGGATAGAAGCCGAATCTGCCCTCGCCAAAGTCAACCAAAAGTTTAAGACACGCTTTGAATACATTGAAGCCAATGCCCCCGTCTCCCTGCGAGAGATGTCCCTGGAGCAGATGGATGTTTTATGGGAAGAGGCCAAGGGTATTCGTCCCGTTGCGAAAGGGACTGATGGCGATTCCTAGCCTTAAAGCCAGATGACTTCCAGAAGGATCGCCAAAGATTCGACCGATTTACCAAGTTCTTCATCATTTGTCGCCGCCAGTGGGCATCTGCCCATGGATCAAAATGGCTACATTTAAGAGAGACATGCATGCCTCTTTAGCCTCGACTGGAAAGATATTGATGTGGACAACCCTGCGCGTTGTCTTGATTTGCAGCCTGTGGACTCCACTACTCGGTCAGAGCAAAATTCATCTGCATCTTGATCGTGATGTATATACAGTGGGGGACGACCTCTTCTATAAGGCGTATCATTTTGACGAATTTCGCTCTGGTGAAAGAAGTGATACCGCCACCCTTTTCGTCGAACTCGTCGGCCCCGATTCCAGCATAGTACAAACTCAGAAGCTCAGGATGATCGAGG
This sequence comes from Saprospiraceae bacterium, assembly GCA_019634275.1. Taxonomy (GTDB): domain Bacteria; phylum Bacteroidota; class Bacteroidia; order Chitinophagales; family Saprospiraceae; genus CAJQNM01. The sequence continues at coordinate 3,251 of JAHQVP010000144.1, read as the reverse complement.
GACTGGGCCATGGGGACATGCGAATAGGGGTAGATGCGCAATCGGGCTCCTACACCATCCGGGCGTATACCTTTACGCCTCAAGGGGGAGCTGTACTGGCCTTCTTTGAGCAATCGATATCGGTCTACGGAAGCCAGCCCATGCCTACGTCAGCGAATGCCCCCCACAATGTGTCTGTTCGATTTTTTCCCTCGGGAGGATACCTGGTGCGTGGGCTTCCCATGCTGCTTGGGATCAGAGCGGAAGACATGACCGGCAAGGGGAAACCGATCTCCGGTACGATCTATACGACAGCAGATCAGAGTGCCCCCATTGACTTCTATACGGACTCCGCAGGATTTGGCCATGTCAATATCCAGGTTTTGGATTCAGCCTTGCTGCATGGACATTTTAAGTTCGAAGGCCAGAGACTGGAGCTCGATTTCCCCACGTGTCTTGACAAAGGCTTTGCGCTGGAAGCGACCGTAGGGGAGGAGTCGGTCCAGATTCAAGCATCGAGTTCCACAGCCAGCCAACTGCAAGGATGCCGAGTGCAATTGTCCCAGGAAGGCAAATTGATACAAGAATTTCCGCTAGAGGCAGAGGGCCCACAAGTACAGATGGAGGTGAGTACCAGCGATCTGCCGGCCGGGTTATTGGTGATAACCTTGTCGGATGCCCAAAGTCGTGCTGTTGCCGAAGTGGTGGTGTTCCATTATGATGACATGCTGGACCACTTTGTGGAAATCACCCTGGAGGATGACGTCTATACCCGAGGCGATTCCTTTGCAGTCCTCATCGAGTGTTTTGATCTGGATGGCGAGGCCGTATTAGTGGATGCCAGTCTGAGCATTGCCGATGTGGACTACCAGTCCTCCACCCGCAACTCCTTGTCCTCTCTCTATCTCGAGTCGGAGTTGGATGTGGTGCTTGATGATCCGGCCCGATACTTTACGGAAGAGCTTGCCACCAATGCATCCCGCATGCGGGACATGTTGCTGTGTTTCGGCTGGCGACGACTCACGTGGGTAGGGGAGCGGACGGGAACCGCTGCTCGCGGATTGACGCTTGCAGGCAGGATATCATCGCGAAACCAATCGGATAAGGGCATTGCTGCCACTGGCTTTCTGACCGACCTATCCATGGATTTTACAATGATTCCCTTTCAAACCGATCCAATGGGCAACTTTCGCCTCGAAAACTTGGAGCTGTATGGCCCGCGCAACCTCATGATCCAGGCCGCCAAGGGAGATTATCGGGAGACCAAACGAGGGACAGATGAGTTAAAACTTCGAGGCAATCGAAACGTCGACATCACCATCTTCAGTGAGGTCCAACCTTCTTTGCCCCAGCGTAGCGCTGCACACGTGTTCGCTCCGTCTACCCTTCCTTATCTCACCGACAATGCTCAGGTAGTGACACAGGCAATGGAGGAATGGGATGGACTGTCCGTTACCATCGACACCATTCAGGTTCGCGCGGCACGCATCGATCCGATTATTGAGGTTCACGCAGATGGCATGCTCTACCGCAGGCCCAATCAGCGAATCATGTTGGCCCAGGAAATGGGATTGCAGCGGTATCGGTCCATCTTTGACATCATTCGTGCCCGCGTCCCGGGTGCGCAGATTACCGGATTGACCGGATTTGCCGAGTCTTCACCTCGCTACGGCCAGACAGCACAAGGTGCACAAGAATTAGGCCCCAGAGTCATTTTGCGCGCCGCGACTTCCTCGATGTCTTCGAGTACGATCGCATCGACGGCAGCGCGTTTTCTTTTAAATGGAATGCTGGTGTCTTCGACCACCATACTCAGTTTAGACCCATCGAGAGTGGCCTTCATAGATGTGATCAAAGACTTAAGTCAACTGGCTGCCTATGGCGAACTCGGTTCCGGTGGTATCGTAGCCATCTATTTAAAAGAAGGAGGGGAATCCATCACGGAAACACCCGATGACCCGGGTGTGCTTCACTTCACGTATGACGGATACTACCAGGCCAGGGAGTTTTATCAAACCCGCTCCACGTCTGCGCATGCCCTCGACGAGTCCGTGACCATGCTGTGGGAGCCATACTTACGGATTGGAAGTGAGGGTGCAGCAGGAGTTGCGAGAGGGTCCCATCGACTGGGTGGCTTCCTGATCAAGGTCGAAGGCATTACGGACCAGGGGAAGCCTGTCTACGGTCAAAAGTTCATTTTGATAGAGGATGAATAGCAGGTCTATAGGGAGGGTACTGTTGGGTCTTTTTATGGGATTGGGGACCGCCTTGCAAGCACAATCGCTGCAGGGGTATGTCCGGGACATGGCGTCTCGAAAGCCTGTGGCAGATGTTTTTGTCTTCGTCGGCAACAGTGGCATTGGCACCGTTACCGATCAGGATGGAAGCTTCGAGCTCGACATCCAACCCTATGCGGGACTGCAATTGTTCTTTACGCACCTCAACTATCAGACGCTCGGTTTTATCCATGACAGTGATCAGTCCGTGTTGGAAGACACCATCTATGTGCAAGCACAGGCGGTACTGTTGGAAGAGGCCGTTGTGGCGGCCAAATCAAGTCCCGCCCTGCGCAAGAGGCGATTACGCGTGTTTAAGGATGCGCTGCTCGGAGAGGTGTCGCCGAAACAGGTCAAACTTGTCAATCCGGAAGTACTCTTGTTTAAAGAAGAAAATGGCCTTTTGAGTGCCACCGCCCGGGAGCCACTGCAGATCATGAATCAGCATCTCGGTTACCAAATCACCTTCTTCCTCACGGACTTCGCAGCACAGGTGGGGACCTACATTCGGTACGAGGGCACGGCATTTTTTACTTCCCTCGAAGGGAGCCGTCGCCAGCTGGCACGAAGTCGTAAAAATCGTCGGAAAGTCTATATTCGATCGAGTCGAAAGTTTTTCGTGGATCTCGCCGCAGGAAACCGAATCGACTATGGAATCGGAAGGTCACAAAAGAAGGAAGAAGACAATTACTTCTATGACTATGCCGCTCTTGATTCCCTGGACCTCACCCAGGATACCAGCGGGACCTATGTCTTGAAGCACAATGGCTTTTTGACGATCACCAATTATCGGGGGGAAGCAGACAGTCAAAAGGTAGAACGCTCCAATGCCAATGCCGATGTCACCTTCAAGAGTGCCCGCTATGCCAAAGGCAATGTATCGCATCTGTACCCACGGAAGTCGTTGATTCGGTTTACGGAAAAGGGCCATGTCCTCAATCAAAGTGAAGTCGAAGAATATGGCTACTGGTCATCCATCAGACTGGGCTCCTTGCT
>JAHQVP010000143.1 GCA_019634275.1 Saprospiraceae bacterium | reverse complement strand
CGTAGAGCGTCTGGTAGGCAGCAATTTTATCCTGTGAGTAGTTTCCTTTCCAAAAGCGTCGCCGACAGAGCCGCACGTACCAATTGCTCAACTCTTCCTGCACAAAGTCCTGAATCAAACGAGTAGCAACAGTCGGATTATAGTCCGCATAGGCGGCATCAGCTTGCTGAGCCAGGCTGTTTAGTTTAGATAGAATCCATCGATCCATTTCCGATCGATCGCCGTTGGCGATACGCTCTTCGCGATAGTGAAAATCATCGATGTTGGCATAGAGCGCAAAAAAGGCATAGGTGTTATATAGAGTTCCGAAAAACTTTCGCTGCGTCTCCACAATACCAGCTAAATCAAAACGCAAGTTTTCCCATGGGGGAGCATTGGTAATCATGTACCAACGTGTTGCATCGGCTCCATAAGTAGCCAACGTCTCGAAAGGCTCCACGGCATTCCCCCACCGTTTGGACATTTTTCTACCGTCTTTGTCTTGCACGAGGCCAGTGGAGATCACATTTTGAAAGGAGTTGGTGTCATAGGCCATTGCCGCTATGGCATGCAGCGTAAAGAACCAGCCTCGTGTTTGATCCACGCCTTCCGAAATGAAATCTGCCGGAAAGTTTTTGGCAAAGTGCTCTTGGTTTTCAAAAGGATAATGCCATTGTGCGTAGGGCATCGCTCCACTGTCAAACCACACGTCAATGAGGTCTTTTTCACGTTCCATGGGTGCCCCTGATGTGCTGACCAAAATGATCTCATCAATGTAAGGCCGGTGCAAGTCAGCAGGCACCTCCTGCTGTTTGTCGAGTACTTCATTGGCTTTGGTAATTTCTGCCTTGAGTTCAGCCAGGGAACCAATGCAAATCTCTTCCGCCCCATCTGACGTTCTCCAAATGGGTAGTGGTGTGCCCCAGAAACGGGATCGCGAGAGATTCCAATCCTGCAGGTTCTCGAGCCACTTTCCAAAACGGTTTTCGCCAGTATGAGGTGGTTGCCAATTGATTGATTTATTCAATTCCACCATCCTTTCTTTGCAAGCCGTTGACCGAACAAACCAGCTATCCAGCGGATAGTATAAGACAGGTTTGTCTGTGCGCCAGCAATGGGGATAGTTGTGACCGTACTTCTGGACGTTAAATGCCTTGTTTTCCTGCTTGAGCTTAACCGCGATATCGATGTCAACTGAGATGTAGTCTTCCTCATCCTTGTAGTCCTTTACATAGCGGCCGGCAAATTCTCCCACCTCTGCGGTGAATTTGCCCGTCTTATCCACCAGCGTTAGCGCTCCAATGCCATATTTCTTAGCGACCTGCATGTCGTCAGAACCAAAAGATGGGGCAATGTGGACGATGCCGGTACCGTCGGCGGTTGAAACAAAATCACCGATCAGAACCTTGAATGCATCTCCCTCAGAGGGTTGAACATAGGACATCAATTGTTCGTAGCTGATCAGCTCCAGATCAGTCCCTTTGTAGGTCCCAGTGATCTCATAGGGAATGACCTTGTCCGCTGAATCAAAATCAGGGTACGAAGCTTCGGCCTGTGCTGCAGAAAACCATTTGCTTACGAGGTCCTCCGCCATGATTAAATTGACAGGAAGCTTGGTGTAAGGATTGTAGGTGGCTACACGGACATAGGTAATCTTAGCACCTACCGCTAATGCAGTATTGGACGGAAGTGTCCAAGGGGTTGTGGTCCAGGCAACAAAATACACATCCCCGGCTGACTTGCCTTCAAAGAGCGCTTGAGAACGGCCGTCTTCGATTACCTTAAACTGAGCGACCATCGACGTGTCCTTTACGTCTTTATAAGCTCCCGGCATATTAAGCTCATGACTGCTTAATCCAGTGCCAGCTGCTGGAGAATACGGTTGGATGGTGTATCCTTTATAGAGCAAGTCTTTATCGTAGAGAATTTTCAGTAAATGCCAAACGGACTCGATGTACTCATTCTCAAAAGTGATGTAGGGATTTTCAAGGTCAACCCAGAAACCCATCTTGATCGTGAGGTCATCCCACATGTCCTTGTACCGCATCACCGTCTCTCGGCATTTGCGGTTGTATTCATCCACCGAGATTTTGCTTCCAATGTCTTCTTTGGTAATGCCCAGTTCTTTTTCCACCGCCAGTTCGATCGGCAATCCATGCGTATCCCAGCCTCCTTTGCGTTCCACCCGTTTTCCCTTCATGGTATGATAGCGGCAAACGAGATCTTTAACCGTCCTGGCCATCACATGGTGAATACCGGGCTTGCCATTGGCGGAGGGAGGACCTTCATAGAAAACGAACGATTCTGTTCGATCTTGACTGACGCTTTTCTTGAAGATGTCGTGGTCTTTCCAAAATTGCAGAATGTTCCGATCAATGGTCGGCAGATCTAGCTTTTCGAACGTCTTATACTTCATAGCGAATGGATCAAAGCGTGCAAAGATAAGACATTGACTTTTGCTACCTTTGGCCTCATTTTAAAGGAGACTTTGGAGCTCAAGGACCACATAATCAAGGAGCGCTTGCCCAGACACGTTGCCATCATCATGGATGGCAATGGAAGATGGGCGAAGCAAAAGATGCAACCGCGTGTCTTTGGCCATCGAAATGGTGTGAAGGCGGTTCGTGCCGTCACTGAAGCGGCAACAGAGCTTGGCATTGAGTACCTCACCCTGTATGCCTTTTCTACTGAAAATTGGAATCGTCCGCGTTTGGAGGTAAATGCGCTTATGTCTTTGCTGTTGGATACCATTCATGCCGAGGTGGCAACCATGATGAAAAATAATGTCCGCCTGAATGCCATCGGTGACCTGCAGCAGTTGCCAGAAAAGACGCTCAATGCCTTATTGGAGGGAATACAAACCACTCGTGAAAATACCAGGATGACACTCACGCTGGCCTTGAATTACAGCGCGCGATGGGAGATTCGCGAGGCAGTTCGGGCGATAGCGCAAAAAGTGTCGACTGGCGATTTGGCAGCAGCAGACATCAGCGACGCCGTCATTTCGGCGCACATGGCCACGAAGCAGATACCTGATCCGGACCTTCTCATCCGGACCAGTGGAGAATCTCGCATCAGCAACTTTCTGCTCTGGCAGATTGCGTACACCGAATTGTACTTCACGGATGTGTATTGGCCAGAGTATGATAAGGAACAGTTCTATCAGGCTCTGGTGGACTATCAGGCCAGAGAGAGAAGATTTGGAAAGACCAGCGATCAGTTGGTTTAATGAAACGTTAAAGCACCGGAATGTCCATCACACAGACTCGTCCTAATCGTTTGTTCAGCGTGTTTTCGATTACGCGCATTTCATCTTTGGTAATGATGATTCTTTGTGTGAGCACTTTGGATGCTCAGCAGATCGCAGATTATACCCAGAAGCAAGAGTACGAGATCGGCGAGGTTACCATAGTAGGAGCCAATTACAGCGATGAGAATGCCATCCGGGTCGTCTCGGGATTGAAAAAGGGCAAGAAGATCACCATTCCGGGAGATGACATCGGCAATGCCATGCGTGCCCTTTGGAAGCAGAAGCTGTTCACCAATATTGAGATCATTCAGGAAAAGGTGATTGGGGATGTGGTATTCCTCAGGATAGAATTGGAAGAACGCCCGCGCCTATCCAAGTTTACCTATAAAGGGACCAAAAAGGTATATCACGAAGATCTCAATGATGCTGTCAAACCTTTCCTTTTGCGCGGAGGCATCGTCACGGAAGCGACCAAGATGAACTCCAAGAATGCCATCGAGAAATATTTCATTAAGAAGGGGTATTTGGATGTGGAGGTTACTCCGGTTGAGAAAGTCGATGATAAACTCAGAAACAGCATCGTGCTCGAGTTTGAAGTAGATCGAAAAGATAGGGTGAAAATTGAGGAGATTACCTTTTCAGGAAATACCCATGCCAAGGATAAGAAGCTGCGCAAGCAGATGAAAAATACCAAGCATCGCAAGCGTTTTCTCGCTTCAAGTAAGTACATCAAGGATGATTACGTGGAAGACAAGGATGCGGTCATTCGGTATTACAATACGATAGGCTTTAGAGATGCTCGCATCACCGGAGATTCTATTTGGCGCGATGAAGAAGGCAAGTTGTGGATGAATCTGGATGTGGTCGAGGGCAATCGATACTTTTTTCGAGACATTACCTGGAAAGGCAATTCAATCTATGAAGATGAGCAGTTGCAGGAGCGCCTGGGCATACAAGCAGGGGACGTTTACAATCAGGAGCTTTTGGAGACCAGGCTGCAGTTTAGCCAGGATGGACGAGATGTCAGTTCATTGTACATGGACAACGGATATCTTTTCTTCCGGGTGGATCCCACGGAGATCGCTATTGATAATGACAGCATTGATTTGGAAATGCGGATCTTTGAAGGTCCCCAGGCAACCATTGATCGCGTAACAATTCTTGGGAACGATCGCACCCATGAACATGTCGTGCGCAGAGCCATTCGAAGCAGACCAGGAGATAAGTTTAGCCGGGCTGAATTGATTCGGTCCCAGCGAGAGGTGATCAATCTTGGATACTTTGATCCAGAAACCATGGCGGTCAATACCCCGGTTAACGCCAATCGTGGAACGGTAGACATCGAGTATGTGCTCGAAGAGAAGTCCTCCGATCAACTTGAGCTATCGGCTGGATATCAACCCAGCACAGCATTCTTTAGGGGAGGACTATTGGGGACACTCGGGGTGACCTTCAACAATTTTTCCTTGCGCAACTTCTTTACAAAAGGTGCTTGGACACCTCTACCCCAAGGCGATGGACAAAAACTTTCTTTGCGTGCCCAAACCAATGGGAAATTTTATCAGTCGTATAATTTCAGCTTTACGGAGCCATGGCTAGGAGGAAAGAAGCCCAGCTCTTTTACGTTGGCTGCGTTTTTTACACAAAATGCCCGATTCACCAACATCGATCAGACGCTCTCCATAGAGCAGCTCTCCGTGGGCTTGGGATCAAGACTTAATTGGCCTGATGACAACTTCGTGACCAACACGACCATCAACCTTCAGAACATTCGACTAAATGATTTTATCGGAGTCTTCCGCTTGCCTGATGGCAGAAATATCGCAAGGGGAGTCTTTCATAACTTCTATCTGCAGCAGACCTTTGCACGGAGCACGGTGGCCGATCCTATCTTTCCAAAAGATGGCTCGAACATCAGCTTGACCCTACAGGTTACTCCTCCCTATTCCATCTTTAGGAATAAGGACTATAGTGAGCTGCAGCCAGCAGAACTATACAAGTGGACAGAATACCACAAGTGGAAATTTGTGGCAGAATGGTATAAGACCGTATTTGGAAAGGCAGTATTGAAGGCAACGGCAAAGATCGGTATGCTGGGCTTCTTTAATCGACAGATTGGCGATACTCCTTTCGAACGTTTCCAGTTAGGGGCAGAGCCACTGGCAACTCAATTTACCATCCTGGGGCAGGATCAGATCATCTTGCGTGGATACGACATCGAGGCAGTGAATGGAAACAGCATTGGTGGATCCTCGATTTACGATAAATTCAATATTGAACTTCGGTACCCACTGTCGCTCAATCCAAGCTCTACCATTTTTGTCCTCGCTTTTGTTGAAGGGGGCAATGCCTGGAATTCGTTTAGAGAGTTTAATCCATTCAACCTTCGCCGTTCCGCAGGCCTGGGAGCACGGGTATTCTTGCCGATGTTCGGTACGTTAGGATTTGACTATGGAATCGGCTTCGATAAGCCAGACATCATCAACCGACCTGAAGGGTTTAAGTGGACGGACCTGGGCAAATTCACTGTAATTCTCGGCTTCGAACCAGAGTAGAGATCCTGGGCACTCTTACGGAGTATCGACTTATTCGCCTGCCTCCAGTAATGGAATTTCTATGTGGTACTTGGTGCCCTTGCCAACTGCACTATCGACCGACCATTTTCCATTGATGTTATCCAGTCGGGAAGCAATGTTGCGAAGGCCATAACCATCAAAGGTCTGGTCTACTTCAAAACCTTTGCCGTTATCGCTGACATTGATAAAGATGTGGTGGTCTTGCTCATGCATGCTGATCCATGCCTCACTGGCTTCCGCATGCTTCATGATGTTGTTGATCATCTCAAAGATGATGTTGTAAATGTGATACGTAATGGGGCCAAATCCGAATCCCTCTGGTACATCCGAATCCAAGTGGAACGTGGTACGATCATCGCCATTTATTTGCTCCAGTAGGTTTTCAAGGGCGGGTACCAGTCCGAGCGCCTCGACCGTCTCTGGCATCAAATTGTGAGAGATCAAACGCACGTCATCATACACGTCCGAAATGAGGGCAAGGCTTCTGTCCAATACGTGCCCCGTTTTTTCGTCGCATTGTGGACGTATGGCTTCCAACTGCCAGCGCACTGCAGCAATCTTAGTGTTTAGATTGTCATGAAGCTCTGCTGCCATGCGTTTGCGCTCAATGTTCTGACCGCGGATTTGAGCGGTGGTAATCTCGCGATTTTTGGCCTGTACAATCTTCAAGTTTTTGCGGAGGCGAAAGTACCCATAAGAGACCAGGCCCAAGAGAAGAGCGACCAGCAGCACCACCAATGAGATGGATCGACGTTGTTGTCGTAGGCTGCTGTTTTCAAGACTGGTGATGCGTTGGTCTTTTTTCTCGGATTCCAACTGCTTTTCAAGCTCGGCAAGTTTTGCTGATGTTTCGGATTTTGAAAGACTGTCTTGCGCTTGCGTAAACTGCTCGAAGTGGTACAGCGCTTCCTCATGGAGGTCTAGGAGCCGGTAGGAGTAGTATAGCTGTTCGTGACCTCTCTTAATGAGGGTCAGTTGGCCAGATTTCAGCACATATTCGAAGCCTTTCTTCTGGAGATCCAGGGCTTTCCTGACCTGACCAGCCTGTTGCAGCACCTCAGCCTGGTCAATATGAGCGGCATAGACGGCACCAAAATTTTCGGTCTCGAGTGCCAATTGGATGGCTTTGTCAAAGGCGGCGTCTGCCTCTTGAGTGCGGTTCATGCGTCGGTAAACGTTGGCAAATCCAACGGAAATATCAGATTGCATCCATGGGTCATCGGGATGCGTCTCCAGACAAGTCTGACATTCCAAATAGTAGTACAGGGCGGAATCAAAATTTTCTTGTCGAAATGCACTGTAGTAGTGGTAGTCTCCCAAAAAATCAAGGAGCTCACATTCGAGTCGTTTATGCTGCGCTTGTCGGGCCAGGGGCAGTGCACGCCTCATAGGATTGATGGATGCTTCGTAAAGCCCTGTATTGATCAAAGAAGTACCGGTACGGTAGTGCGCCAGCCCTTCATGCCATGCATCGCTTATGCTTTGAAACGATTCGGCAGCCTGTGCATAGTGCTGGATGGCCAAATCCATTCGGTGATCGCGCTCTTGCCAACGCCCTTCAAGAAGTTCGACGAGCCCCTGCACTTGGAGGGCATTACTCTCTGAATTGAGCGACTGCAGATATCGAATAAAATCTCTAAATCGATCATCATTGGGGGCGCGATGGAAGAACACCAAATCGCCTACAACTGGTTTCGATCGGTCGTTACGTTCTGCATCGAGTACCTCACCAGAAAAAGCAGTCCACAGTGAGTCCAATAGCTGCCCATTGGCAGTGGGCAGGGTGAATAAAGCGATACAAGCCAATAGGATCAACCTTGACCATCCATGTTTGCTACAGGTCATACTTCAAGGCAAATTTGACGACACCAATGGCATTCTTCACGCCCAGTTTCTTAAAAATATTGTGCCTATGCGTTTCTACTGTACCGACACTGATGAAGAGATCATTTGCAATTTCGGCAGATGATTTCTCTGCCACCATCAGCCGGATGATCTCTAATTCGCGTTTTGTCAGTTTTGCCAGGACCTGTTTCTGATTGTCCTCAGGAGCAGTGGTCAGAATGGATCTCATGACTTCTTGCGAGAAATGCATTTGTCCCGATGCAACTGTGGCAATGGCTTTTTCAAGTTCTTCACGTCCTGCTTTCTTCATGACATATCCACTGATGCCCGCCTTATAGGCATCCTGGATACGGTCCGGTGCATCATTGACGGTCAGCATCAAAATCTTCATCTCCGGGAAGTGTTGCTTGACTTCAAAGCTCAATTGAATGCCATCCTTGTACGGCATGGTCAGGTCGGTCACCAGAACATCCACCTCATGTTCTTCAAGAAAGTCAATGACATGTCTGCTGTCATTGAGCGTTCCGACGACGTGAATGCCCTCCGTAAGGTCAAATAGAAGTGACAGGCTATCCAAGATGATTTTGTGATCGTCTACGAGTAAAATTCGGATGGGCATATTGCTATTGGATTTCATGATGATCAAGTAAATCGTGGTCATAAGGTAACACTGATTTTTGTGGGAGCTAGGGTGGCTCCTGAGAAAATGTAGCCTGTTTCGAAGCCTGGATCCTTCCCTCCGGCGCGTACTTCCTTGCTTATGATAGGAAGCCATTTGCCATTGATGCATTCTATGGATACCAGATCAATCATCAATACGGCGTCCCTTTGACCTTTAGCCGATCTGGCCTTGCGAATAACTCCACGGACGGGCGCGCCCGATTCGATCACTGTCAAGCCGTCATACACCACCGGTGCCATGCATTTTGCAATGAAGGTGTTGCCTCTGCGATGGGTATTGGGATTGATGTCTTCCATTAACTCAACTTTTAGGCGCATCTCGGGTAAGGCAATTTTTCGCTTTGAACCCGATTTAATAAGATTGAGGATGGTTTTGGGGCTGAAAAGATTTCGTGCAGAATCCACTGCAGGTTTGGGCTCACTGATCAGGTCGGGGGGCGACTGGACCACCTTTTTGTCCTGCACGGGATTGGTCAACTTTCTGGTTGGGGATGGCGAGGACAGCCGTGGAGTTTCTTCGGCAAGCCGTTCGGAGACTTTTGCGTGTCTTTTCTCTTTTTTTTCCACTTCTTCCGGTTTATCGGCAGGTTCTTGATTTGTAGCTATGGGTTTCTCGAATTCGGGTAGCTCAAGTGGCTTCGCTGCCTTTACAAATGGCAATGTATTGGAGATGGGTTGGATGTCGATTGACGGTAGGGCAGGGGGAGCTACAGTTTCTTTTGAGGCCTCCTTCTGTGCTGCACTTGTAAAGCTCGAAGCTGCCAAGACGCATACGCAGATGGCTGCGGTCATGATCAGCATGGCAGCGGGAGAGACCTTCTTCGACAAGGTGGATGCTATGGATGGCATCATCCTGGAAGGCAGAGATGGGAAGTTGGGTTTGATCTTCATCCAGCTGGACCTGCCCTGGCCATTGGATAGGTTCACGTTTTTAATAGAAACAGGCTGTCCTGCCAGCAATTGGGCGATGTGCTTTTGTGATGATGTTGGAGCCTCCGTGATGGCATGGTTGCCGGCAAGAATGCAAGCAATCAACGCCGCTTCGTCTAGCTGAGGAAACGGAATTTTTCCGGTGAGCATTTGGTGGTGGATCACTCCCAGTGCGTACCAGTCACTTGCAGGCGAGGGTTCCTCACCCCGAATGAGTCCTGGAGAGAGATATTGAAGGGTGCCGATCACGTTGTGTTGAGCCGTTAAGCGGGCACTTCCTTTGAGGCGTGCGATTCCAAAGTCCATGACCTTAACGCGACCCTCTGGCGTAATCATAATATTGGAAGGTTTAAGATCTCGATGGATGATGCCCATGCTATGCGCCTTTGAGAGTGCGTGACTCATTTGCACCAAGTATTCTTCAGCCTGAGTGACTGAAAATTTATTTTGCTCGTTGAGCAACGTCTCAAGTGTCTTTCCTGATACATACTCCATGACGAGAATTCTTCCATTAGGGTGATCGACGACATCAAAAAGTGTTGCCACATTGGGATGGCTGATTTGAGCGGTGATCATGGCTTCGTTTTCAAACCGCTTGACAAATGAAGGATTGTTGCTGTGATGTGGATGCAACATTTTGAGAGCCACTGGACGGTTTAGGCGCAGATCTCTGGCCTTGTAGACCATTCCCATGCCTCCCTGGCCAAGCACCTGCTCGATGCGAAAGTTTGCGATCGTAGTACCAATCATGACGTTGTAATTTCTTGAGTGAAAGAAAGAGGTTGAGATGGAGTAGTCCTGGATCCTGCTGTTAGAACAATGAGCGTGATGTTATCATGTCCACCCCGTGCTTTGGCTCTGTTGACCATTTCTTCTACTGCTTCGGTGGGTGTATGTTCAGCGAGAATTTTCGCTATCTCAACATCCGTTAAGTACTCATATAAGCCGTCTGAGCAAAGTAGAATTTGGTCATTGGGTTCCAACTTTATGCGGTGCATCGCAGGAGATAGTTGTCGATGATGGCCGCCAATGGCCTGTAAGATGATATTTCGGTCAGGGTGGCTGAAGGCTTCTTCTTGACTTAGCTTTCCTGCATCAATTAAGGTTTGGACATATGTTTGATCCTTGGTGACCTGCTTGATCTGG
>JAHQVP010000142.1 GCA_019634275.1 Saprospiraceae bacterium | reverse complement strand
TTCAATTCCAAATCCACTTTTAACCGAGTATTCAAAAAAATCACTGGCCAAACCCCTTCGGAAGCCAGAAAAAGGGGGCATAGCACGAGTTGAGTCGCCCCAGAACACGTTTTGAGACGTTTTGGTGGGTCCCATGCAGCATATTGTGCCAAAATCTAGAAATGTTAAAGCTATTGGCAACTTGCATCGTATTGCTCAGTGCTGGCCTACTTGGCTCGGCCCAGGTAGACTCGCATAAGATTGATGGCATTGTTCAGAATTTTGTGGCGAATAGACTTTTTGAAGGCACAGTCCTAGTGGCAGATGGCGGCAAGATGGTCTATCATGATTCTTTTGGCTTTAAAGATGCTGATTCACTCAGACCAGTTGAGAACACAACGAGGTTTGGAATAGCTTCCATAACGAAGATGTTTACAGCACTGGTTATCTTGCAGTTGGTGGAGGAAGAAAAGATTGAATTGAATAACAATCTTAATGACCTGCTCCCGAATTTGAAGATCCCAAGATCGAAACAGATTACAGTGCATCATCTATTGCTACACATTTCTGGCCTGCCAAATGAAAATCAAGATGTGTACACGCAATTAAGGAACCCTAGGGACTTTGTGGAGCAAACAATGAAGAACAAGTCCCGACGCATTGGGCGCTTCAATTATGCCAATCTGGATTATATTTTGCTAGGCCTCATTATTGAAAAATGCGAGGGCATCACTTGGGAAATGTCAGTCCAGCGGCGAATCTTAGACAAGGCATTGATGGAACAAACAGGCTTTCTGAAGAAAGATAAGTATCCAGCTGATTTCGCTTATTCTTTTTCTTACGATGAGAATGACGACAGGAAAGCAGATCCTCTATTCTACATTGAGAATTTTTTTGCTGCGGGATGCATGTACTCCTCTGCCCGGGATTTGCTAAGACTTGATCAAGCGATGTATAGCAGCAAGATCCTTTCTGAGGAGAGCAAGGCACTCATGTTTGCTTCCTATCCTGAATATAACTATTCAGGATATAGTGTTTGGACGTACGATTATCCATTTGGTGAATCTAAACCAAGGATTATGGAAAGAAGAGGTGGGATATTGGGGGCAAATTCAGTCTTGATCCGGATGATCGACATAAACAGAACGCTGATCATACTTAGCAATAATGACCAATTTAATCCTGATTCTTTTGGTGATACAAGTGAATTAAAAGAGGCTTTGATGGTAGAGCTAAGTAGAGCGAATCCCTAGCCTTGATGCTGTTTGTTGAAGTGGTTTCTTGGATCGTGGGGTAGCGCAGGTTTCATTGCAGACCTAGCCTGAGATTATTGAATTGATTGATGAATTGAGAAGAGATAATGTATGAAGGATATGCCTAGTATTTCTCACCTTATGAAAGCGCTGATATTATTTTTGTTGTCTTTTGATATTTCTTGGGGACAATTAGAAGTCCTGGGGGGCTGGGAAGGGAGAATAACGGTTGCAAACCCATTTGGCTTTAATGTATTACTGGACGCTTCGGATGAGCGCGATGTGTTTGTCGAACTTCAGGGCAATAAAAGCATAACCCGGATAGGACTTAGTGCGGGCTCTGATGGTATTCTTCGAGGTTCATTTGAGAATCAGCTTAGGGTGTCCGTAGATCTTGAAGGTGCAGAACCCATTGTTTTTTTTCAAATCAATCATCATTTATGTGCGATTGCCCTACAATCGGACAGGCAAAACGTCTGGCAGGGTAAGTGGCAACTCTTACTTGGGCAAGCTCCTCCCTATACGTTGCTTCTGTCATTGGATTCCAATAGCGACAGTAGTTTATATGCCTCTATATTTTTTAAGGAACCCACCTTTCATTACATGTTAGCGGAGCAGTTTCGAATCGAAGAAAATAGAATCTCTTTTGTCGATCTTAGATCACAAATTCACTTCGAAGGTACGTTGGGGGATCAAGTGATACACATGCGGCTTAGGTTTCTCAACGAAGAATTATTCTTGGATATGCGCCCATCCGATCGAAGGCAATGGGCGCTAGGGAAGGGCAGCGGCGCATCCTACAGCGAGGTGGCGGACTCCCGTTTTGAGCGATTGGTAAGAGATATAGAAAGTGATACGTTGGAACGTACCCATGCAGTAGTCATTTCGGAAGAAGACAGCATTGTCTTCGAGCACTATTTTGATGATTTCGCAAAAGATGTTCTACACGATACCAGATCTGCTGCCAAAAGCTTTGCTTCTGCCATCGTGGGAATAGCCATTGACGAACGGTTGCTTCCGCATGAGTTTTTGGACATCAAGTCGTTCTATGAGGATAAGTACTCTGAAATAGATTGGACTGGGCAAAAGGATAAGGTCAATTTATTTCACTTGATGACTATGTCATCCGGCATGGATGCGATTGACTTCGGACTCAATCGAACCTCTTTTGCAAATGAAGGGAATTATCAGCGTCAGAATGATTGGACCAAGCATATTCTGCAAGCGCCTATGGTTAAAGCTCCGGGGTCCGAAGGGAATTACGGCTCAGGTAGCCCACATTTGATTGGACCGATAATAGATAATCTATTAGAATCAAAACTAGAATTCTATATGCACCGAAGGTTGTTTCGCCCCCTCGGGATTACGAACTATCGCATTCAGTTGACCAATGAATCTAGGCCATATTTTGGTGGAGGTTGGTACCTGCGTCCTGTCGACTTGGTGAGATTTGGACAATTGTATTTAAATAATGGAATACACAAAGAGGAGCAAATTATTCCTGGGCAATGGGTGGAGAAATCCATGGAGCGACACGTTGTCTTGGAGAATACGTTTGATAAAAATCCATATGGCTACCTTTTTTGGCACAAGGACTATTGGTTCGGTGACAAGTCGTTTGCTTCCGTGGAGGCAAGAGGCGCTGGTGGCCAGTATATATTCATTGTACCTAAGCTCAAGTTGGTTGTAGCCATTTTGTCTGGAAACTACACCAACAACAAAGCCTTTCAACCTGAACGAATTTTTCGAGAATACATCCTGCCTCATGTCTTAAATTGATGTGTCGTAAAGAGGTTTAAATTTGACAGATGCAGAATAGACTGATCGCTGGTTTTACACTTCCCTTTTCCTTTTGTCTGTTTTTTGTTTGCGCCAGTGCTCAAATCGAACAACAAGACTCGATTAACCTCTTTATTGAACATCAAGCCAGTAGATTTCATGTGCCTGGTATTGCAGCATGCGTAGTGAAGGGAGATAAAGTGGTCTGGGCCAGCGGGTTTGGCTATGCGAGTATTGAACGCGAAGAAGCCATGTCGGCTTCGCATGTCATGAACATTGCCTCTATTTCCAAGACCATCACGGCGACTGCTGTTATGCAATTGTGGGAGAAGGAGAAGCTCGAGCTCGATCGCGATATCAATGATTACCTTGACTTTACAGTCCGCAATCCCAACCATCCCCAGCGCCCTATTAGCATTCGCCAACTCCTGACTCACTCTTCGTCCATCGAAGATGCAATGTCCCTAAAGATTGGTTATCAATGTGGAGATCCTGCACGATCTCTTAAGGATTGGATTCAACACTATTTTGATGAGAAAGGAGAGTTTTATGATCCAAAGGAAAATTTTTTAGAGGATGCGCCAGGGGAAATTCACCAGTATTCCAATGTTGGATTTGGGCTACTCGGCCTCTTGGTAGAGACCGTAGCGGAAATGCCTTTTCATGAGTATGTTAAGGCTCATGTCTTCGGCCCTCTAAAAATGAAAGATTCGGGCTATTTCCTCAGTGAGATCGATTCCTCACGCTTGGTAACTTCATATTTGTATTTAGGTGCACTACAGAAAAGTCTGCCTTCGACGACCAAGGCAGTCCTTCCTTACTTTAATCCGTATTGCCAATATAGCTTTTGGAATTATCCTGATGGTCTGGTCAGAACATCCGTATTGGATCTGGCCAAATTTGCCACCGCTTTCATGAACGAGGGCGTTTACGAGGGTGCACGTGTCTTAGAGAAGGAGAGCATTGACTCCATGATGACACTGCAATTGGATAAGTCCGTCAATGAAGATCAAGATCAGGGTCTGTCGTGGTTTCAAAGCTCCAGCCTATATCCGACCTGGTATCACGGCGGGTCCGATCCTGGTGTAAGCACGCGTATGTATATTAACAAGGAAGATAAACTGGCGTGTATTGTTTTTCAAAATGCCAATGTCGATAACACGTACTACATTATTAGAGAGCTCTATGATCGATTCAAAGACTAAGACTATATGACAAAAAATTGGGGAAGCCCATCCTAGGACTGATCAAAAGAAGAAATGAGGATAAACCGTTGAAAAGAAAGATGACAAAGTATACGCTATTGATGCTTATGCTCACCGTGACCGCATGCCAGGTTGAGAAAGAGCCGAGCACTGAGGCGTTTTCCTTTTCTCATCAGGGATACCAGTACCATGGATTTGTCGATTTGCCTGCCGGCCTCCCCAAAGCAATCATCCTATTGATACCAGGCTCGGGAGTTACTGATTTCATGGGCAGCTCCGGATTCTCCACTTTTTTCCAAAAGAAGCGAGACTTCTTCCTGTCCCTCGGGTATGGTGTGGTTGCCTGGGATAAAAAAGGATGTGGCAAGAATGAAGGTACTTTTACGGAGGACTTGACCATAGACCAAAGTGCGGAAGTAGCCCAAGCCGCCTTAGAGGAACTCGACCGGAGAGAAACTCCGGGATCTGACAAAATCGGCCTCTGGGGCATTAGTCGCGGGGGCTGGGTTTGCCCGAAAATAATTGAGGAGGTTCCTGATATAGCCTTTTGGATTTCCATTAGTGGAACCGACCAGTTTGAAAATTCGAGATATCTCCTCGAAGCGAATCTGCGCCTTGAGGGCAAAAGCCAGGAACGCATCAACATCCTTCTTGCAGAATGGGACTATCGAACGAAGGCGCTCCGAAACGGTGCTATCCCCTTTGAGACTTTTCTTGAGCAGACCGAGGAATTGTATCAGGAACCGTTTTTTCAGCAGGCATTTGAGCCTGTGCCAACCCAAGAAGACTACGACTATGTATTGGACTATTATCAAAACAGTGATGATGTGTTTGATGATTCATTGGGCTTGAGAGTAATGGTTCCTAATTTTGAAAAAGTACTGCGTGCTGTGACTTGTCCGGTCTTGGCCATATTGGGGCAGAAGGATTCACAAGTAAATTGGAGATCAACCGCCTCCTTATATCAAAGTACGTTACCTGGAGATCTGCAAGTGGTCGAGATCCCCAATTGCAATCATTTAATGATGAAGTGCAAGACTGGTGGAATGTTTGAAAATTTGGAATCGTTTGGATACGAACTCTGTGAAGAATATTATAGCAGTATGTCACAATGGCTGGCTTCATGGGAGAATCAAAACTGACCAGATGAGAACACTTTTTTTCTTGGGAATCCTAACCCTCTGTTACGGCTGTGCCGAGTCGGGCAAGATGGCATCGACTGATGATCGCCCGAATATCATATTTCTGCTTGTGGACGATCTCGGTAAGGAATGGATCAGCGCCTACGGGGCAGAAGACATCGAGACACCAAACATTGATGCCTTGGCTGCGAGCGGGATCCTATTCAACAATGTCTATTCGATGCCGCAATGTACGCCCAGTCGACTCACTTTTCTCACGGGGCAATATCCTTTTCGGCATGGTTGGGTAAACCATTGGGACGTGCCGCGTTGGGGAGGAGGAGCACACTATGATGACCATGTAAACCCCTCATTGGGCAAGGAAATTAAGAAAGCAGGGTATCGCACCTGTATTGCGGGCAAATGGCAAATCGATGATTTTCGGGTCGAGCCCAATTGCCTTAGCCGCAACGGATTTGATTCGTACTGCATGTGGACAGGATACGAAACGGGAAACCGCCCTAGTGCCGAAAGATATGACGATCCCTACATCTTTACCCGTGACGGAGCCAAAACGTATCAAGGTGAGTTCGGCCCTGATGTCTTCACTGCCCACATCAACAACTTCATTCTGCAACAGGATGAGGATCCATTTTTCGTGTACTATCCCATGGTGCTGCCCCATACCCCGCTGATCAATACTCCCGACGCTGGCGCAGACACCGATCTGGGCAAGCACATAGCCATGGTGAAGTATGTAGATAAGATCACGGGCGACATCGTCCAAACCCTGGAAGCCTCTGGCAAGAGAGATAATACCGTATTTATTTGGACAACGGACAATGGCTCAACCAACAAGATAGCGGGCCATCGAAGAGGCCGTTTGGTCAAAGGAGGGAAGGCCAGAACGTCTGAGGCAGGAGTCTGTGCCCCGTTCCTGGTAAGTTGGCCAGCAAAGACGAAACCAAATCAGATTTCAAACGCGCTGATAGACTTTACGGATCTCTTTCCTACCATATTGGATCTTGCCGGTGTGTCTATTGAGCACCATTTGGAGCATGAAGGTAACGATCACTACATCGATGGCCATTCGTTTAAGGATGCCTTGCTCTCACCAGGCAATGAATCAAATCGGCAATGGATTTTAAGCATGGGCGGGGGTAACAATGCACAGCTCACTGAGAATGGAGTAGAAAACCAATTTGTTTTTAGGGATCGTGTGATCAGAAATGAGCGGTACAAATTGTACTTAAGTGCTGCGCAAGAGGCAGAAAGATTTATCGACCTGATGCAGGACCCGGCAGAAACGATAGACCTCAAAGACAGTCTGACTACCGAGGACCGAAAGAATAATTTTGAGTCCCTTTGGTCCGTGACCACCTCATTCCCAGCAGAGGACAGTGAGCCAAAGTACATCCCCAACCCGGCCCAAAGTTGGGACAGGAAAATTACCGCTGAGAGCAAAACCTGGAAGAAATAACTCTACCTCAATGGATGCGTATCAGGGATCGCATGATGAGAACCTGCCTATAGGAAACTCGATGCTGTCAAATGGGTGTTAGTGGTAATCCCTCTTAGCTACGGAGCACATTCCATTGGCTTCGTCATCGCCTACGAATTTTTCCTTCACCGGATCCCATTCCACGGCCCTGCCTAGCTCGTAGGCAATGTTGGCCACGTTGCAGACCGTGGCAGTGCGATGACCGGTTTCCACGTCACAAATCGGCTGTATTCTTGTCTTGATGGACGACAACCAATTCTGGTAGTGGTTGCCCTGCCCTTTGAATGGATCCTCCATGTCCGCCCCGGGATAGGATGCAATTAGGGACGAAGGCAGTGATTCTAAAAAGCTTCGACTTACATCAAGGACACCCTCTGATCCAATGAATCTCACGGCAAATCTTCGGTTAAAATCCTCATGGACCATTTCAATGCCATTGGCATACACCATCTTGAGCCCGCGCTTTGCATTTTTGTCTGCCGGTGGAATAAAGTGCGTAGGCCCGGATCGATCCATGTCCAAATACCATTGGGCAATGTCAAACATATGAGCTCCCCAATCCGATAATATTCCACCTCCAAATTCTTTGAAATGACGCCAATCAGGGAAGGTTTTTACCACCTCTGGAGCGATGCTGTGATGATACGATACCAAAGGAGCTGGACCGCACCATTTGTTCCAATCAATTCCTGCAGGCGTAGGTTCTTTTGGCAAATCATAGGTCCGGTGAGGGTCGCCGACGTTTACAATCACTTTTCGGATTTCGCCCAGCTTTCCAGAACTCACGATGTCTTGTCCTACTCGGAATTTGTGCCAAGAGCGCTGCATACTTCCGGTTTGTACGACGCTGTTGTACTTCCGTGCGGCTGCAACCATGGCCTGTCCATCCGCAATGTTATTGGTGAGAGGTTTTTCACAAAAGACGTCCTTGCCCATTTTCATGGCATCAATCGACTGAATGGAATGCCAATGATCAGGTGTCGCAATAATAACAGCATCAATGTCTTCTCTTTGCAGCAGCTCCTGATAGTCAGGATATACATCAACTCCATTGTAAGAGGTCACATTGCGGTGCTCCGCATACGATTCCTGAACCTTCGTTTGAAAAAAATCTCCTTTAGATCTCCAGACATCGCTCCCGGCCACGATCTGGGCTTGTGATTCAGAAATAAATCGATTGGCAAGACCATTACCTTGCTTTCCAAGTCCTATCACCCCCAGGGTAATCTTGTCACTCGGGGCCGTAAAGCCCTTTCCCAGCACGTGTCGAGGTACAATGCTCAGCCCACCAAAAAGCAACGAAGTGTTTTTTAAAAACTTTCTTCTATTCGATGTCGATGGATTCTCCTTTTTCTGAAACATGTAATTTTTTTGATTTTATGAATTAACTGGGTTTGCACCGGTCTCTGCAATATACATCATGTCTGTGGAACCGAGTCTTAGCGCAAGCCTCGTGTTCAAAGCGCGATGAAGGTGACGCTCTTCGCATTGAAATCCATTCATTGCGTACCTTTCAAACGAATGAGTAAATGCAGGCATCATATCGGAGCATTCTTGAGTTGTTTGATTAGGAATGGTAGGCGCTTAAGTCTGTTCATGCCTATCTTCTTGTTGACGACCACACTTCTTCTCCTGGATTGCCAATCTTCTGACAATACAACAACCATGCGTACACCTTTATCTGATTTCACCAGCTATGAAGACGATGTGTCCTTTATGAGGAGCTTCATTGATCTGGTAGAATTAAGGGAGGCGGATGGGGAAGGAATGGTCGCTGTGTCTGCCGCGCTTCAAGGCCGGGTGATGACGAGCAGCGCTTCGGGGCCTGATGGGCGCAGTAATGGTTGGATAAATCGTGCTTTGTTTTCTTCGGGAGATACCTTGGAGCACATCAACGCCTATGGCGGTGAAGAACGGTTTTGGCTGGGCCCCGAGGGTGGTCAATATTCCATTTTCTTTAAGTCGGGGGACCCGTTTGATTTGGACCATTGGCAGACGCCAAGATTGATCGACTTAAGTCCATATGAGATTTCCGGGATCACATCCAGCAGCGCATCATTTACAAAGCAGGCCATCCTGAGAAATTATGCAGATTTCGAATTTGAGCTGTCCATAAAGCGCACCATTGAAGTGCTTTCCGCCAAAGAGATTGCCACGGAATTGCAAGTGGCCTTCTCCGAAGGGATTAGAGTGGTGGCCTACCGCACCACCAATTCGTTGTCCAACATCGGGGACAAGGATTGGCGCAAAGAAACCGGTCTGCTCTCCATTTGGCTGCTCGGGATGTACAATGCTTCCTCTTCCACGACGGTCGTGATTCCTTTCATAGCAGGCAGCGAGGCAGTCCTAGGAAAACCAGTGACGGACGACTATTTTGGAAAGGTGCCTGCAAACCGCCTGGTGGTGAAGGACGAGGTCTTGTATTTTTCAGCGGATGCGAATCATCGCAGTAAGATCGGCTTAACTCCGAGACGTGCTAAAAATATTTTGGGCTCATACGATGCAGAAAATCGGGTGCTCACCGTAGTCAAGTACAAGAAACCGGAAGGGGAAATCGACTATGTCAATTCTCTCTGGGAGATCCAAGAAGAGCCTTATGCAGGCGATGTCATCAATGCGTATAACGATGGCCCACCGTCGCCAGGGGAGCTTCAACTTGGGAAGTTTTACGAGTTGGAAACATCTTCTCCAGCA
>JAHQVP010000141.1 GCA_019634275.1 Saprospiraceae bacterium | reverse complement strand
GGATAATATTCCTGCCGAATGCGATCCGCTGGGTGACAAAATTCAGGGTTACAAAGAGGTCGATCACACAACCATATTGACTCCTCAGGAACTCAAACTTGGAGCTGATCACTTTTATCCATTTATAACTAATCTTGGTGATGGCTCTCCATGGAATTGGTGGGGATTTGCTGATTTGCAGGCTGTAGTGGCAGGAACAAATGCTGTACTCGGAACCAATTTCAGCGCGGATACTTTGCACTTGACAGGATTGCTGACCAATCCAATGATGTCAGCAGAACGTGGAAACACTTATCTGGATACTGTATTTATGGTGGTCGCACCTAGAGCATATTATGCAATGGGCTTAAATGAGACCACGACCTCTGCTCCGCTACTGACCGAGGCTGAGGTCCAGTTGCAAGTGTCTCCTGTTCCATCCAACGGTCGCATCGAGTTACGCAGCACGCTGGCTACCCCGATGCAGGGACTTCGAGTAGTGGACCTAAATGGAGCCGTGATTATGCAACGCAATAACATTAACACGGACTACATTGGTTTGGATCACTCCGCGGTACCGCCTGGTATTTACGTCCTCGATGTCTATTTCAAGACAGGGCGTGTCGCCAAGAAAGTGGTTTTTAAATAACGTCAAAGAACACCGTCAAAAAAAGGAGAACATCGCCTGATGTTCTCCTTTTTTTTTGGTGATGCGCCCTACTCGGCTGGAGAAGAGCTTATGGTTTAGCACCAAAAAAGAAAGGCCGGTGTGGTGCACCAGCCCTTCTTCAAAAATTTGGTTTACTGTTCTTTCGCCCACTAATATATTGGTATACAGGAGGTTAATCGTACCCGTTTAAGGGTAATTATCATGGGCACTAATTCTGTGCTATGTAAAATGCCTCGTAATGAGTGCCTAACGCATGGTAGAATATTTGCATTCGGGTCAAATAAATGCCTGAACGGCATCCCAGGCGACGATCCCAGCGCAAACGGAGACATTTAGCGAGTGTTTTGTTCCGAACTGTGGAATCTCTATGGCATAGTCAAGCATGGGCAATAGCCCTTCTGAAATTCCAGTCACCTCATTGCCAAATATGAAGACCAACTTCTCTTGACTCCATTTCCTGCCTTGCAAAAGGTCGCTTTGATCGGTCTGCTCAACACCGATGATCGTCCAGCCTGTTTCTTTCAAATCCGTCACTACTTCCAAAACACTCTCATGATACTGCCATTCCACGGACTGCGAGGACCCAATGGCAGTCTTCAGAATCTCCCGGTGAGGAGGTTGCGGTGTAATCCCGGTCAGCAAAACGCTCATTATGTTAAAGGCATCTGCAGTTCTGAGGATCGAGCCTACGTTGTGTCCAGAGCGAATGTTGTCCAGCAAAAAGCAGATCGGAAATTTAGGTTTCGATCTAAATTCTTCGATCGAGTCACGATTGAGTTCCTCAAGTTGTAATTTTCGCATTGTGAGCAGTTCTTCACTGGAACGAACAAAAGTAGCAGATTCACGAGATGCTAGCAGCAATCTCTCTTCTTTCTGGAAGATTGCGCTAGTCCTAAGTCTCTATCTAAGCTTACTCGCGTATCATGGATATCGCTATGGAGATGAAGACCTGTCTGAAACCAGTGCCTATGCACTTTACCTCACATCGGACAGCCTGTACAGTCAAGATTTATACATCCAACATGTTTCGGAAAACAGGTGGAATGAGCGATACCCATTCGTATACCTTCTGAGCGTCTTCAATCCCGAATCTCCATGGACCTATTTTGGTCTCCATGGCCTGTGCAGTCTTGCCATCCTGATCGGTCTGTTGCGCTTAATCTCTCCATTTGTGCGCAGCAATGTGACCAAGACGCTCTTTATCATTGCCGTGCTCTTTGCCACATACGGATATACGCTGGGAGAAAATGAGGTGTGGTACAACTACATAATGCCAAGTCTTCCCGCCAAGGCCCTGGCCCTTTGGAGCCTCGTCATGTATGTACAAGGACGGCGTTGGTGGGCCTATTTTCTCTTAATTCCAGCTACGCTTTGCCAACCAATTGCTGGAGCTCAAATGGCCTTGATATGGCTGTTATTGGATGCATGGAAATGGCGTCAAAACGAGACAACTTGGCAAACGCTACTAGGCCCCATTATGCTCTATGGAGGCACCGCAGGCGCTTGGGTACTCGCGGTATATCTGCAGCAGGCTGTAATGGATCATGAACTTACCAATCGGGCATTTTACGAGATCATGGAGCTTCGATTGGGACACCACTTCTTTCCTTCCTACTACCCTACCAAGAATTGGGCATTCATGCTGAGCATCTATATCTGCGCAATGGTATTTTGGCGCAGCAGGAATCAAACAATTTATCGTTTTCTGATCGTCAGTGCTATTGGATGTCTCTTCTATTTGATTGCCATAGAAGGATTCGAAATTTCCTCTGTCTTAGTATTGCAATGGTTTAAGACAACCGTCTGGATTAAGATTATCGGTCTCCTGGCTGTACTGGTCTGGAGTGACCGATATCTGTCTCGCATCCAGATCACCTATGCCACACCACTGATGGTGCTTTTGATGGGATTCTCATCCCTCGCCATTCTGCAATGGAGTGATCATGTCTTTTCCGATAAACGATATCACTTTCCCTGGAGCCAAATGGATGCCTCGGACTTTCGAATTGCACAACTGTGTACAACCCACTGTGCTGTTGATGCTGCCATCATCACTCCGCCAGAACTCACCTCCATTCGGTTTTTTGCCAAGCGAGGTGTGTACATTGACTACAAATCCAATATACACTCCCGTACTTACCTCGCTGAGTCGCAAGCAAGGAGAGAACGATTATATGGACTCACCTTACAATTGAAGAGGACCTCTGCAAACCCAGCCTTGGCCATGCAAGAACATTATAGCTCACTGACACAAGAAGATATACAGATAGAGAAAGACAATGGGGCTACTCATCTGGTAACGTATGAGACTGCAGATCTTCCCTTCCGTCTGCTAGGCACGGCAGGTAAGTACGTACTCTATGAGCTTTGATTCACCTCCGAATCAACTTCTTGTGAAGATCCTGCAGCATGTCGCTTGGTTGCCCCCACAAAGGAGACAAAGAGGGGATGTGGATTTTCGACAGTACTTTTTAATTCCGGATGGAACTGTACTCCGATAAACCATGGATGACTCCTGAGCTCCACGATTTCTACAAGTCCCGAATCAGGATTGACTCCAACAGCATCCAGGCCTCCACTCTCAAACAACTCCTCATATTCACCATTGAACTCATATCGATGACGGTGTCGCTCAGAAATTTCGGTCTTACCATATGCAGATTCCGTCGCAGAACCTACTTTGACTTTACATGTATAGGCTCCAAGGCGCATGGTGCCACCCTTCTTCGTAATGGTCTTTTGTTCCGACATGAGATCGATGACGGGATAATTTGTCTTTGGATTTACCTCCGTAGATGCGGCTTCTTTAAGATGCAAAACATTGCGTGCAAATTCGACCACCGCACATTGCATCCCGAGGCAAATGCCAAAGAAAGGAATGTTCTGTTCCCGAACATATTGGATGGCTCGAATCTTACCTCCAATGCCACGTTCGCCAAAACCAGGAGCCACGAGAACGCCATCCACATTCCCGAGGAGTTCAGCGGTGCTCTCCTCATCCTGGAGCTGTTCCGAATGAATGTTGATCACATCCACTTTACAATTGTTAATGGCACCTGCATGGACAAAGGCCTCATAGATGGACTTATATGCATCTTGCAGTTCAATGTATTTTCCCACTAAAGCGATGCGTACCGTGCTTTTAGGATTTTTAAGCCGTACCAGAAATGCTTTCCAGGCGGTCAGTACCGGATCCGTCCCAGGATCCAGGTGTAGTTTTTCCAAAACGATCTGATCCAGCTTTTCCTCTTGCATCAAGAGCGGCACATCATAGATGGTTTGTGCATCAATCGCCTCCACGACGGAGTTCACGCTTACGTTGCAGAAAAGTGCCAGTTTCTTGCGCAAATCGTGGGTCAGTGGATATTCCGTGCGACAGACAAGTATATCGGGCTGGACACCGGAATTAAGCAGCTCCTTAACCGAGTGCTGGGTTGGTTTCGTTTTTAACTCCTTGGCTGCACTGAGATAAGGAATGAGGGTCAAGTGAACCACGATGCAATTACTTGGACCCAAATCATTTCTAAGCTGACGTACCGTCTCTATATAAGGAAGAGACTCAATGTCACCAACCGTGCCTCCGATCTCCGTGATGATCAAGTCATAGTCACCGACTTGAGAGAGTCTTCGGACACGCCGCTTTATCTCATCCGTAATGTGGGGTATCACCTGAACGGTTTTGCCGAGATAGTCTCCAGCTCTCTCCTTGTTGATCACCGTTTGATAGATCTTGCCCGTCGTGACATTGTTGGCTTGCGAAGTCGGCTCATTGAGAAATCGTTCGTAGTGCCCCAAATCCAGATCTGTTTCCGCGCCATCCTCGGTTACATAGCATTCTCCGTGCTCATAAGGATTGAGGGTACCGGGATCTACATTGATGTAAGGATCAAACTTTTGGATCGTTACTTTGTAGCCTCTCGCCTGCAGAAGTTTGGCCAGTGAAGCGGACACAATGCCTTTTCCGAGTGAGGAAGTCACTCCTCCCGTAACAAAAACATACTTGGTCATATGTTGCTTTTTCTAAATGAGTCAGAATTCATTACGGGATATAAAGGTAAGATGATTTTCACGGTTGTACTTTCAATTGGTATCTTGACTTTTCAAAATTTTTACAAGCATTCTACCATGAAGAAGTTCCTCTCCCTCTCGCTGCTCCTCTTTTTTGCGATCCTCGTATGTACTCCGACCTCTGCTCAAGAAACAACCGAGCTCATTTCCAAGGAGCAACTTACCGATGCAGATGAGTCCATTTACGCAGGTATGCAGTGGAGACAGGTAGGTCCTTTTCGAGGCGGCCGTGCGGGAACGGTTGCCGGAGTACCGGGCAAACCAAACCTATTTTATCAGGGCACTGCCGGAGGTGGTGTCTGGCGGACACAGGACGGCGGAGGCACATGGGAGTGTATTTCAGATGGATACTTTGGAGGATCGATCGGCGCCATCGCCGTATCGGAGAAAGATCCCAACGTTATCTATGTTGGTGAGGGGGAGCAGACCGTCCGTGGCAATGTGTCCTCTGGCCGAGGTCTATGGAAGTCAGTCGACGCAGGAAAAACCTGGTCGCACATCGGACTGGATGAATCGGAGCACATAGGGCGGATTAGAATTCATCCGGACAATCCCAATGTAGTCTATGTGGCAGCCATGGGGAATTTATGGAAACCGAACGAACAACGTGGTCTCTTTCGTTCGACAGACGGAGGAGCATCTTGGGAAAAGATTCTCTATGTCTCGGACAAGGCCGGTGCCGTAGATGTAGTCCTGGATCCCAACAATAGCCGGATCATGTATTGTGGGACATGGCAGATCAAACGCAACGGCTATCGTATGGACAGCGGTGGACCCGGTAGCAAGCTTTGGAAAAGCACAGACGGAGGAGACACCTGGACCGACTTGAGCAATCAGAAAGGACTTCCCGAGGGGGTATGGGGCATCGTAGGCGTAACCGTCTCGCATGTCAATTCCAATCGAGTATGGACCATAATCGAAGCTGAAGACGGGGGAGTATTTAGAAGCGATGATGGCGGACAGACCTGGCGCAAGACCAACAGCGATCGCGGACTACGACAACGAGCCTGGTATTATTCTCGCATCTACGCCGATACCCAAGATGAAGACATCGTGTATGTCATGAACGTCCGCTATTTTAGGTCAAAGGACGGGGGAGAGACTTTTGATCAATTTAATGCCCCTCACGGAGATCATCACGATCTCTGGATCGCTCCCGAAGA
This sequence comes from Saprospiraceae bacterium, assembly GCA_019634275.1. Taxonomy (GTDB): domain Bacteria; phylum Bacteroidota; class Bacteroidia; order Chitinophagales; family Saprospiraceae; genus CAJQNM01. The sequence continues at coordinate 3,200 of JAHQVP010000141.1, read as the reverse complement.
CAACCAACGCATGGTTATCGCCGATGACGGAGGTGCACAGGTATCCTATGACGGAGGTGCAAACTGGTCCACTTACTACAATCAACCCACCGCACAATTCTACCGCGTTACCACGGACAACCATTTTCCTTTTCGCATCCTCGGGGCACAACAAGACAACAGCACCGTCAGAATTTCTCATCGTAGCAAAGGCAACGCCATCACCGAGCGTGATTGGGAACCTAGTGCCGGTGGGGAAAGTGCCCATCTCGCCCCTGACCCAGAAAACCCCGAGATCGTATACGGTGGCACTTACAAGGGCTATATGTCACGGTACGATCACACGACAGGACAGACCCGCTCCGTCAACGTCTGGCCAGATAATCCTGCGGGATCCGGTGTGGAGGTGATGAAGTATCGATTCAATTGGAATTTCCCGGTTCTTTTTAGTCCGCACAATCCAGACCGACTCTACGCGTGTTCAAATTATCTTCATGTCACCACCAACGAAGGACAGAGTTGGCAAGTCATCAGTCCAGATCTCACCCGAAATGATCCTAAGACATTGCATTCCTCTGGTGGTCCCATCACCCAGGACAACACCGGTGTAGAATTCTATGGAACCATATTTGCTTGCGAGGAGTCTCCCCATGAAGAAGGAGTAATATATGCAGGATCCGACGACGGCCTCATGCACGTCACCAAAGATGGTGGGAAAAATTGGACGGACATCACCCCTCCTGGTGCTCCCTCTAATCTGATGGTCAACTGCATCGACGTGGATCCACTTGACCCCGCCGGAGTGTACATGGCAGGAACCAGCTACAAATTTGGAGACTATAAGCCCTACCTCTATGTGTCCAAGGACTATGGAAAAACGTGGAAGAAAATTGTAAACGGAATCGAAAGTACCCACTATACACGTGCCATCCGAGCAGATACCGAACGACCCGGATTGTTGTTTGCAGGAACGGAATGGGCAATGTATGTCAGTTTTGATGATGGCAATCATTGGCAGCCCTTTCAATTGAATCTCCCCATTGTCGCCATTCGCGATTTACAGGTTAGAGACCATTCACTGATTGCAGCAACTCATGGACGCAGTTTTTGGATGATCGACGACCTTAGTCCACTGAGGCAACTAAGCAGAGGCGTGGCCCAAAAGTCAGAACATATCTTCCAGCCCAAACCAGCATATCGTATGGCCGGAGGGGGAAGAGGCAGAGCCAATCCTAAACTGCAAGGTACCAACCACCCAAATGGGGTTCAGTTTCATTTTTTCACCAAAGACTTGGACCCAGAAGAAACGGTCAAATTAGAAATCTTGGAAGAAGATGGAGATGTTATTCGGACGTATAGCAGCACGGCCAAAAAAAGCTCCGAAAAGCTAACGCTCAAGGGAGAAAGTCACGCGTTTAACTGGGATATGCGCTATCCTGGCTTTAAAGAATTTCCAGGAATGGTGCTCTACTCTTCTCCCAATCGAGGTCCTCGAGCGATCCCAGGTACTTACAGAGCACGACTTACACGTGGCGATGCGACAACGGAGTCAAACTTCAGTATTGTTCCTGATCCTCGCTTGGAGACCACCCAGGAAGAGTATCAACAGCAGTTTGATTTTCTGATTCGGGTGAGAGACAAGGTAAGTGAAGCTCACCAAGCCATTCTTGACATTCGATCCATCAAGAAAGACTTTGATTACCTAGCCTCCAAATTGGACAAAGAAGACCCTGATCATAAAACCCTCATGGATAAGATGGACATGATCAAGGACTCCCTAACTATACTGGAGAACACCATCCACATGACGAAGAACCAGAGTTTTCAAGATCCTCTTAACTATGGCATCCGCTTGAATAACAGGCTCGCATTTTTGATGGCCGATCAACAAAGAGGGGATTTTCCACCAACAGATCAGGCGGAAGAGTTTCGTGTGGAAGTCAGTGCCGATCTTGATCGCGAATTGGCCAAGGTAAACGAGATCTTTTCGACAGAGATCCCTGCCATAAACCAAACGCTAATAGAGCAAGGAATCTCGATACTACAGGTAACCAAAAAGGAAGTCAAACCTTAACTCAAGAGGCGGCAGACACGGAGAGCCTCTCAGCAAAGACGTACATTCTTAATCGAAAGGGGTGTGAAGGGCATGATGTCCTTGCCTTTGTACTTTATATTTTCTACATTGTAAGTAAGTACTCACACACATGAGTAGAAAGAACGACATTTTGGACTCTGCCCTATCGCTCTTTGCGGAATATGGGTTCCATGCGGTATCGACTGCACGGATAGCCAGAGATGCACATGTCAGCGAAGCGCTCATCTTTCGACATTTCAAAAGCAAACGTGGGCTTTTGACTGCGATTTTACAGGATGTTGAAAATCGTATTGCAACCGTCTTTATGGAGGTGATGCAAGAAGAAGATCCTCGCAGCACCATTGAAAAATTCATCTATACCGTATTCGATATTGATGAAAGCGAGCACCAGTTTTGGACGCTAAGTTTTAAGGTTAAGTGGGATCAGGACTTTTACAAACCAGAGGAGATGAAACCAATTTTGGAGAAACTTACCTGGGCCTTTGGAGAATTGGGACGAGAACATCCAGAAATCGAAGCCGATATGTTGCAACAAAACATTGAATCGATCGCGATAAAGGTGCTGCGGGAGGGCAAAGAAGGCCAATTAAAGTACCGAGATCACTTGATCCGTAAATATTTAGAAAGTCAATAATCACGCCATGAAAATCTTCAGATTAGTATTTGTAATAGGGTTTGCAATTTGGTGTGCTGAGCCTTTCCTCAGAGCGACTTCCAGTTCGGGTGAAGGCTCAGATGCTTCCCCTGCGGTCATGGACCCAGACCCTTTCGACAAGATGATGGCGGTCCTCACGCATCAGCGCTGTGTAAATTGTCATCCTGCCGGAGATACTCCACGCAAAGGAGATGATCAACACATAACGCGATCATTGGGTGTCCCGGGTGGTGAAGAAGGACATGGGCCGGCAGGACTTTCATGCGAAACCTGTCATTCCGAAGAGAACAATAATTATTCCGGTGTGCCGGGTGCTCCTCACTGGGCATTAGCTCCGTCCAGTATGGCATGGGAGGGGCTCTCGCGAATCGAGATAGCCCAATCCATGTTGGACCCTACTAAGAATGGGGGCCGCAGTTTGACGGAGATCGTCGAGCATCTCACGGAGCACGAATTGGTCCTGTGGGCATG
>JAHQVP010000140.1 GCA_019634275.1 Saprospiraceae bacterium | reverse complement strand
CTGCCATCGCATCAAGCACCGGAGTCTGTACGAACGGGTGGCCATTATAGCCCACTTCATCCCATCCGTGGTCGTCGCCCATGAGGAGGATGATGTTGGGGAGGGGGTGAGGGGCGTGCGGAGGCGGTGTACAGGCGGATGCCGTGAGCAGGAGAAGGGCAAAGGCCAGACAATTGACTTTCATGGAGACATAAGGTACTGGAAAGATGGAAGAGGGTAAACATGACTCGATCCAGAAAGGCCAAAAAGAAAATCACCCATGCATCATAAATGCGAATTCATCATTTAATACCTTATCTCTTCTAATCGTATTTATGGCTTTACAACTCAGCATCCTGGTCGGAGTATTGATCTTGCTCGTCATGGGCATTTCCCGCTGGGGAGTACATCCTTTCATGGCACTGCTGCTCTCAGCCGTCGCGCTAGGCCTGCTTTGGGGGCTGGGGGGTACTCAGACCATCGAAAGCCTCCTAAATGGCTTTGGCAATACCATGAAGTGGATCGCCGTCGTGGTGGTTTTGGGAGCCTTTATTGGTGAAGTCTTACAGACCACGGGAGGAGCAGCACGCATCGCGGAAGCCATGGTCAGGAAGTCCGGTGAACGCAATGTCCCTTGGGCCATGGGCATTACCGGATATATCGTGTCGATTCCTGTATTTGTCGATGTGGCGTACATCATCTTGCAACCGGTAACGGAGGCACTCTCGGCCCGCAGCAAGAAGCCCATTTTGGTCGTTGGACTGGCTTTGGCAGCTGGACTCACCGTATCTCACACGCTGATTCCTCCGACCCCGGGGCCGTTGGCGGTGGCGGCTATCCTGGAAGCCGACCTCGGCAGAATGCTCCTCATCAATGCTTTGGTGGGGATCTTTGCGATGGTGGGCGGCATCTGGTTTGTGGTACGCACGTGCAAAAACCGATGGCTTCCCTATGACCAAAAGATTAAGGACACTGTTTTACCCGAAAGCGAAGATCAATCACCTTCCCTTAAAATAGTATCCAGGGACCTCCTGCCCATTGCCATTCCCATTTTGTTGATGGCGTTAGGGGCCTTCTTAAAACCCGAAGACTCAGGGACTGCGATCGAGGTGTTGCGTTTTGTCAGCACTCCCATGGTGGCCGTTCTGTTTGGAGCAGGTGCAGCCTTGATCAGCTTGCGCATCAGTCCCTCCTCAGAGAAGCCAAATGCGTTGATTGAAAAGGCCATTGTCAAATCCGCACTGGTCCTCATGATTACGGGGGCAGGGGGTGCACTTGGACAGGTGATCAAAGACAGTGGTGTCCAGGAGGGGCTAAGTGCAGGCTTAGCGGGAATGCCGTTGTTGGGTTTTCTTTTGCCCTTTTTAGTGGCAGCTGCACTCACGACATCCACGGGATCGATTACGGTATCCCTGATCAGTACCGCTTCCATCATGGGGCCGCTCGTCGACACCCTGCCCATCTCCGCAGAGATGACCGGCGCACTCATTGGTGCAGGTGCCTTGTGTGTATTTCATGCCAATTCCAGTTTTTTCTGGTTGCTTAATCGCTTGCATGAGATACCGGTCACAACGTTGTACCGATCGTACACCTTGCAATCCCTGTTTATGGGGATCTGTGCCTTGATCGGCATTGGAGTATTGGCACTCCTTGGATTCTCATAACGGAGGCTGACGGAATGGGCGTTATTCTTTTCGAACCAGGAAACTGCGCGTTTCCTCATCGCGCACAAAAAAGACCGTCACTACGTAAGTACCTGATGGCAGTGCAGCAGTATCCACCTCAGCAAAAAACTCTCCGGAGCGCTTAAATCGATCTTCCGTGATCACAATCCTCCCCAGCAGGTCAACGACATTAATTTCCACATCTCCTCCCAGATTGCTCTCGCGTAAGAAGACTTTCAATTGATCTCCAAAGGGATTGGGAAATATCAATTGGTCATCGTATTGGCTGTTGTCGACGACGACGTTAAATTCATGAAAATTGTTGCGCTTATCGCGTTCCAGGTACTCGGAATTGGGGTCTAGAATGACCGACAAAACATAATTTCCAGTCCCTTTGGTTAGCGGAAAATCAAAAAGAAATGGTTGAATGCTGGTGAGGTCTCCGGGAGCAATGGTGATCGTTTCACGATGTATGATGGTAGGAATATCATCGTTCTCCCCCAGCAAGCTGAAAAAGACTTCCACTTCAGAGGCCTCGGTCACTCCTACCCTACTGAGCTCAAAATCCAACGACAAGGGCTGTCCAGAACTCAAATTCAGCGAATTTGTCCTGGAAGACAATCCAAAGTCAGGGAAAAAGTCACAATCCTGAAGCAAGTAGTCCAGTTCCTCCTCATACCAGAAGTTCATCAATGCGGCCTGATCATCGCTGAAGCGCTGACGGCACCTTTGTGGAGCATACGACATTAAGTTGGAAGGGTCAGGACTAAACAGATCGCCATTGCCATCGACAACCTGGGAGACAAAACTGCATCCCTGCAGGGGCGCTCCACCTAGATTTGGATCTGCCGGGGTATCGCACAGCTGATCGCCCGCGGTTGCACAGTTTGAACCATTGACAAACTCTCGCCCAAAGAAGGTCTCATGGGTATGAAAGAGACCAAAAAGATGGCCGACTTCGTGCGCAAGGGTAGATCCATTGGTACTGCAATCTTTTGACATGATGATAAATCGATCGCCCGGTGTACTGTTAAAGGGGAATGTGGAAATGCCGCATGCGGCAATGCTTAACTGACTGTCACCAATGTCATCCAAATAGAATATATTGATGGTGTTGTCGACATGATGCTTACGATTTAGTTCGCGACTTGCCTGATCGTAACTGTAGGTGTCCCGTGTCGCTCGCACCGTGCGGGGCGCACCACAGAAGAAAAACTGCAAACCGGTACCTACAAAAAACGCATTGAGTCGATCCAGCTCATCATATAGCGATTGAATTCCTATGGTCTGCGCTCCGTCCACAATGTGAATGGTGATGCCCAAATTGACCGTCTGTCTGCTACGCTGATGCTTCCACCGCTGCTGGAATGCATGCCAGGCATCATGGTCTATTTCCGGCTGATCTAGAATATGTGTTCCGCAGTGCTGTGCTGAACCAGCGGGTAGTGCTGTCCAAAGCAGCACAAAGAGGAAGATCGTGTGACGTATCATGATCGTAGAGCTTGCTGCATAGTATAACGTGTAAACAGGCCCTTGTGGTTGACGAAAACTGGAACAATAGTGTTAACAAGGCACTAAAGTGCCTTGGAGGAGTGTCTTGGAGGAGTGCCCGGGGGGAGTATCTTGGAGGTGTACCCGGGGGCGTGCTTGGGAGGAGTACCTTGGATGAATAGCCGGAGGAGTACCTTAAAAGGAGTATCCGGGGGCGTGCCTTGGACGAGTACCTTTGATGAATAGCCGGGAGGAGTACCCAAAAGGAGTATCCGGGGGAGGCCCGGGAGGAGTACCTGCAAGGAGTTCCTTAGTGACTTCTCCAAGTGACTTTAGTCACTTGCTATTTAGGTCCACAACTGACTCTAGTCACTTAAAGTTAAAATGTCGATGGGATCAAAATGCGATGGGCACCTCCTTCATGGATGCGTTCTACTCGAGCTTCTGGCAGAAATCTATGGACGAGTGCCAATACATCGGATTCGAGAACGCCTTCTCCCCGACCATGAATAATCACGAACGCTCGTAATCGTGCGTTGATGGCGGCTTCTATAAATTCGCGGCAGCGTCTAATCTGATATTGCCTCAAGATAATCGGGTCTTCATGGATTCGCGTAGGATCTAGGGCACTTATGTGGAGATCTATGCTGTCTTCCGGCATCCGGTGCTCGAGGTAGTTTTCAGACGCTGAGCTTTCTGCAACCCCTTCTTCCGATTCGTCAATGAGCTGGCACTCGTGCAAGGGATGCAGGGAGCTTTCCTTAGCAGCATTGACCAGGATCAATTGGCCCCCGTCCACGCCTTCAAATCGCCCTCGTAGACCGCTGGGCGTGTGGATGATGGCGTCCCCAATCCACAGATCTTCGAGGGCAGCAATAGGAGTTGTTTTTACCATATCTGCGCTGAAAGATAACCCTCTGGAAAGAATGTAAGACACGGGTAGCAGCCCAATGGGTTTCATCAGGATAGGATGAGCGTGCTTAGCCAATCAAAATGGACCTTAACCAACATCTTTCACTAAGAATGGCTCCCGAGGTAGGTAGAGAGCTCTCCCCCAAGTCCATCCTCGTGAGATCGATACCGAGGAGACTGGCGCACGTATTGGAGGAGGGGCTGCGAACCCTTCATGCGGATGTTATCGGTATAAATCAAGGACCCAACCGACAACTTTGGCTCCAATTGCTTTAAAAGGGGCAAGTAGAGGTCATTCCAGCCATCCAACAGAAGAAAATCGATTTCCGGAGCTACGTCTTTCAATGTCTCCAACGCATTTCCTTGACGCAAATCGATCAAATCGTCGACGCCTGCTTTTTCAAAGTTCTTTTGTGCCACAGTACACTTATTCTCCAAGAGCTCGGTTGTGATGACCTTTCCTCCATTGACACGCGCAGCAGCCGCCAGATATAAGGTGGAAATCCCAAAGGAGGTACCGAATTCGACCATGTGTTTACCACCGTGCTCAATGACTTTTTGATAGATAAACTGGCCTTGTGCTTCGCTGATGGCGATGTACGCGTCACGCATGTCCTCGGGCGCTAGTTTTCGAAAAACACCCTTCGCCAGGCCACGGATGATACGTCCCATCTCCTGGCTTGCTTCTCTGTGCAGGCCATGAAGCACATCTGCTATTCGATTGTTGTTAAGCATGTAGTCCATGTCAGGCACGTTCTAGTGGAATTTGCAATTGAAAAGGGCGCCTCTCCGGGAGATCAAATGGTGTACCATCAACATGCTTTGCCCCCATAAAAAGTAGGCCATGCTTAAAGTAGATAAGGTCATAATCTCCCACGACCTGCCCCTCCTTGATGTGGAACATGGGAAAGGCCTGCTTGAGAATATCCTTCTGTAGACCGAGTTCAAATGGAGTCATGCCCTCTGGTAGCAATTGATTGAGCATGGTCACCGAGTCGGCATGCAGAGGAGTCACCCCGAAACCTTCGTCCAATATGTAGTCGATGCTATAGGCACCTTCGGCAATCTCATGCGCTCCGCCCCAGACCAGGTTCCCTCTAAATTCGAATTCCATCAATGGCACCTGACCAAAATTATCACCGTATAACGTCAGTACTCCCACAAATTTGTCGTTAGGCAAATAGGTGAAGCGTCTGCGCAAGTAGGTAGGATTGACCGTTCCGATGCCTGCTCGATCTTCCGCAGGGCGCAACTCTACCGACAGGCTCTGCCAGCTGCCCAAGGCATATGATTTGACTTCCTGCAGGGTTAAAGGATTTTCTAACATATTATAATTTTATTTAATGTGTTAATTTGATTTCGGCACTGTCTGAGCGATTACATCATTAGATTGATTATGCATCAAAAATATTTTGATTGTCTATTTTTAACAAGTAGTTATATTTTAATGTCCTAGTATTATTTATCATACTAATATTGATTTACAGTATATTATGATGATTTTTTTCTCGACTAATTATGATTGAATCCCACGAAAAGTGTCCGGTAACGTTTACAATGGGTGTCATCGGTGGCAAATGGAAGCCCATTATTCTCTTCTTGGTGGATAAGGGCGCAAACCGTTTTGGTGTGCTGCAAAGAGGCATTCAAGGAATAAGCAAGCAGATGCTGACCAAACAACTTCGTGAGCTGGAGCGGGATGGCATACTTTCGCGTAAGATTTTTGCCGAGATTCCTCCACGGGTGGAGTACAGTCTTACGGAGAAAGGAAAGTCCCTCTTTCCCATTATCCATCAAATGAAAAACTGGGGAGAGACACATATGGCCTTATTAGACTAACACCCTGAAAATTTGTTGTTTCTTATCAATCATCGATAGGGCGTATCTTTGTGACAAAGCACAATTGACGATGAAACGCAGAAAACTCCTTCATGGCATTGGTATACTCGGGGCAGGGCTTATGGCCAATCCCGTATTTGGGTGTAAGAGCAGTACCAGCCAGTCAACCGTTGAGCAATCAAAGAAGAAACTTGGTGTTGCCCTTTTAGGCCTCGGGGGATACAGCCGAGGTCAACTGGCCCCAGCATTGCAGTTGACTGAACATTGCGAATTACGCGGCATCGTTACGGGAAGCCCAGACAAAGTGCCTACCTGGCAGTCCAAATACAACATCCCCGATACAAATGTGTACTCCTATGACAGCCTCCCTGACATCGCAAATAACGATGACATTGATGTGGTCTACATTGTGGTTCCGACGGGACTCCATGCTAAGTACAGCATCATGGCGGCAGAGGCAGGAAAACACGTATGGTGCGAGAAGCCGATGGCCATGGATGTGCTGCAGTGTCAGTCCATCATCGATGCGTGCAACAAAAACAAGGTGCGGCTAAGCATCGGGTACCGAGTGATGCACGAACCCAATACCCAACAGTTTAATTCCTATGCTCAATCACTCCCCTTCGGACCAATGAAAAGCGTCATCTCGCAGGCGGGCTACGGCGGCTCTGACCCTGGCAACGGATGGAGAGGTCAGAAAAAAATGGGAGGAGGAGCCATGTATGACATGGGTGTTTATACCGTAAATGGTGCGTTGGGCGCCACCGAGCTTGATGCAGTGCGCGTATTAGAGGCCTCGCATCCGCGCATGGCCACGGAGGTAGATCTCACTACAGCGTACACCTTGGAGTTGAGCAATGGGTTGATCGTTGAAGGAAAAACCAGTGTGGTAGAGGGCATGAATCAGTTGCGAATCGATTGCGATAAAGGCTGGTATGCCATGGCTCCCATGCAATCCTATAATGGTGTCAAAGGAGAGCGCAGTGATGGTGTAAAACTCAACCAACACTGCCCCAATCAACAGGCCCGTCAGATGGACGACGATGCACTGGCCATCATGAAGGAGACCGACGTCATCGCCCCTGGTGAAATGGGACTGCGTGATGTGCGCATCATCAATGCGATCTTCGAATCTGCACGTACAGGCAGTCCCGTCGATGTTTAAGTCGGTAGGCAGTGGATGCAGCTCCCCGTCAAAGAGGACGACACTCGTCCACTGGGGCTTATTGTTCGGCATGTTGACGCTCTCGATGGCCTGCCAAAGCGGAGGTGCGGGTCAGGAAGTAGCACGAACTCCGAACATCCTTTTCGCCATATCCGACGACCAATCTTTTTCGCATACCTCACATGCCGGATGCTCCTTCATCGAGACGCCTGCCTTTGATCGGGTGGCAGAGGCAGGAACCGTCTTTACCAATGCCTTCGTGGCAGCACCGCAATGCAGTCCCAGCCGGGCCGCCATCCTGACGGGAAAAAACATCTGGCAACTCGAAGAAGCCGGCACCCACAGCAGTTATTTTCCCCGGAAATTTGCCGTCTTTACCGACCAGTTGGAGGCGGCCGGATATGACCTGGGATACACCGGAAAACCCTGGGGGCCAGGCAACTGGCAAGATGCAGGATGGACTCGCAATCCAGTGGGCAATGAATACAATCAGCATAGACTGGATAGCGTGCCCTACAGTGGCATCAACGACAAAGACTATGCTGGCAACTTTCAATCCTTCCATCAACAGAAGGACCCCTCCAAGCCCTTCTTCTTTTGGTTTGGTGGACATGAACCCCACCGCGTCTTTGAACTCGATGGATGGAAACGCACGAACAAGAATCTCGCATCCGTGCAAGTCCCAGCCTTCCTACCCGACGACCCCGTGATTCGAGGAGATCTGCTCGACTATGCACTTGAAATCGAATGGTTCGATGCGCAGTTAAATAAAATGCTTGAATTCTTAGATCGCGCCGGCGAGTTGGATAATACCATTGTCATCGTGACAGCAGATAACGGCATGGCCTTCCCAGCAGCAAAAGCCAATCTATATGAATATGGTACCCACGTCCCTCTGGCCATATCCGGACCTGCGATCCTGAGCAAACGAACCATAGACGCTCCTGTGAGCTTAATCGACATCGCTCCCACCCTTCTTGATCTGACCGGTTGTGCTCCACTGACAGACATTTCTGGAACCAGTCTGCTTCCTCTGATGACCGGAGAAAGCTCCTCATCGGGCCAGCAATACGTATTAACCGGTCGCGAGCGACATACCCACGCACGTGCAGACAACTTGGGATATCCTGCAAGGGCCATTCGCAACTCCCAATATCTCTTCATCAAGAACTTGGCGAGCGACCGATG
>JAHQVP010000139.1 GCA_019634275.1 Saprospiraceae bacterium | reverse complement strand
GGACTACGATCAAATCCAATCGAAACCGCAACCCTCCGATTGCGTCCAGGTGAATCACATCATAGGCTCCCGGGCCATCTACCAAGTCTTTTCGGACATGCTCTCGGTGATAACGAACGTCACCACCATAGATCCAATGACGATTCACTCTATGATAACCCAGACCCACACCATAGGCATGGCCATGATCAACCCGCAGCATTGCCCCTAACTGGACGTTTGCATAGTCCAGTGATTGTGCTTGAACAAAGGTCCCACAAAGGCCAAAAGATATCCAAAGGAAGGGCAACAAAAACTTTCTCATATCCAGCTGAAAATAGTGTTGTCCCTCTGCCAAGATCCAATAGATCGAGCTACTCATCATGCTACTGCTTCTTGACAAATTTCTGGATTGCTCTCTCGTCATCAGAATATAGGTCGAGGACAAAAATACCCGAATGAAGCGCCCGTGAATGACGCTCAAGGTGCTCATTAAACACTTCTAACCCAACAGCTTCCCATGTCGAGATTTCCCTGCCAACAACATCGAGAATGCGGCCCCGCAATCTTGTTGGAATGAAATGACCACCTAGGGCTCTCAATCGAATGAAATCCGATGTCGGGTTGGGTTCAATCCGCAATCCAAAAGCCTCTTCGAAATCCCGAGACGATGTCGTGGCAGAGAGAGAAACTTCAAAGACTTTGACGCACCCCCCTTCCGTCTCCAGGGTTACTTGATACAAACCTTCGGGGAGGTTCTCTTGCACCAACCCCGTTCCTCCTGTACTCCAACGAAGTTGTGCTGTCTGAGGTAAGTCTGTCAGAATCCGTATCGATCCATCTGATTGTCCGGGCAGGGGTTCCTGCAATGCATATTGCAGTTCGAGGTCTTCTACATCGGTTACATTTACCAGTGCCGATTGCGAGCACCCTACCCCATCGGTGATGCTGACTTCATAAGTCCCCACGCCCACATCTTGAAGTACATTGGTTTGATTCTCCTCAGACCAGGCATAGCGCACTCTGCCGATCGATTGTAAAGCTATAGCCGATATGGAACCTCGCGCATCTTCCTCACAAAGGATCACATCTCCTTCAAATCGAGCGGTCATGTCCGGGCATTCGTCCTCATTGAAAAATCCAAAGTCGACAGTGAGATTACTTCCTTGCGAATCGTGTCCAACGGATAGCATCTTTGATGTCACGGACAAGTATGGTTGCGGATTACCAATCCCACCAGGTTCGCCATTGTCATCGAGAGGAAACCGATTATCAGGATCAGCACTTCCCGGCGAGTTGATCATCCCCTGCAGGGGGCCGCCTGGATCAAAATTATCAATCTCCCAGACAAAGGCTACATAGTCACCCGCAGGCAGATGGTAGGCGTCAAATTGTCCATTCTCATCCGTGGTATAAGCACCAATGAAAACCTCTGCGATTTGATCATTGTCTCGATCAGCGGAGACTACCACTTTTACATCTGGTATTCCAGGTTCTCCTTCGTCTTGGATGCCATTGCGATTCATGTCGTGCCAAACAAGATTACCGATACTATATCCATCAATCATTTGCACCTCGAATTGTGTGGAAGCGTTGCAACCAGTTCCGTCAGAGACTGTAACGGTGTAGATGCCTGGGCTTAAGTCATTCCTCAGACTTTCCATTCCTCCATCCGACCAGAGGAAACTGTGATCTCCATCCCCCCCATGGGCAGTGACTTCAATGGATCCTGCGGTAGTCACTTGATCTACAATCTGCGTAACGGCGCCACTAACGAAGATCTCACAATCTTCGTCCTTCAAGATGACATTGGCGGCGTTCGAGAATACAGACCTAACCTCGCTAGACTGAGCAGCGACACGATAGTGGTAAGTCTCATCTGGCTGCAGTCCTTCAATAAAGTACCAATTTCTTTCTGGCACCTCCACCGCCTCATAGCCGGGTACCAGTGCAGTAAAATCTTCCAAAGTAGAGACTTCGAGCAAGTAACTGCTGGCACCTGGAACCTCCTCCCACATGGCCACAAAGGCTTGATCTTCCAAGCCCGATGGTGACAAGATTTTGGGTGGCGATAGATAAAACTGCTGACAACGCTGAGCGTCCATGACCATGAGGGAAAATGGCTTCTCTTCAGGCAGCATGATTTCCTGCCCCTTACTACCATCAGACCACACCAGTTCATAGGGTGCTACTCCTCCTTCAGCTTTGGCATTTGCACCTGTAAGGGTCCGTTGTACGTTCACTTCAATATTGCTGGCTGGTACAAAAGCTTGCCCCACTGTACTGCATCCAGTCGCATCGGAAACAGATACAGTGTAGGACCCTGGCATCAAATCTTCGAGGAGATCATTCGTCTGACCATCACTCCATTGTATGTCCAGTGGTCCAAACGATTCATTTGCCTGCAATTCCAGTCTACCTGAAGCTACTCTTGTACATTCTCCTCTTGATACCTCGATGCTCACAGCTAAACGACATGGTACCTCGTCCAATATCAGTTCGATGGCGATGCTATCGGTTGTAGTCCTCCAATCTCCATCACTGGCTATCGTGAAGTGCACAAAGTCCTTGGTCGTGGACCCAAAGCCCAGATCTCTTAAGTGGGTTGCCAGTTCGGACTGACTGATTTCGAGTTGGTGATCGCTCACAGTCCTTTCGAGTACATTTACCAATTGATCTTCACCATCAATTTGTGTATTGATGGCCAGTACCCAGGTATACATGATGGAAGTACCTTCTGGATCAATGCTTTCTGTCCAATCCACCAAGATTTCGTCATCGGCAGCATTTCGGAGGTCATATGATTGATCAAGTGGAGTGATCATTTGAAGGTTTGTAGGCCTCTCATTGCATCGTTGGATGTCTAGTTGAGCAGTAGAGGGAATTTGGATGAGCCATTCCCATACCTCTTGATTGGGCACACAAATCCGATCGGTGTCAAAGTAAAATTCTCGCAAATTTTCTAATTGATAAAACGTTCGTGGCAGTGATCCCTCTAGCTGATTTCCTTGCACGTACAGACTCTTGAGGTTGGATAAATTTGACCAGCTCTCAGGTATATTCCCTTGAAAATTATTGAGGGCTAGATCAATGAACCATAGTTTGCGCTTGTCTGAGATCGACTCAGGAAGAGTCCCTCCCACATTCGAGGCATGGATTGAGAGCATCGATAGGTTTCTCCAATTCTCAAAAGCATCGACGAGGGGTTCACCGCCGAAGTCAGCGGAGATGACCTCTAATTCACGGAGATTTGGCAATCCCTTTATCTGCTCCTCGGTAAATGGTCTGGTGATGCGCCTCTCATAAGGCAACCTCAGTGTTGACAGCCCTGCTCTGTCACATCGGGCCCCACGCCAATAGCAAATATCAGGACTGACCAGCCAGCTTCGGTTGTCCATCCATTCCAATCCGCCATTGTTCAAAAATATCGACTTGAGCGCCGCTGCCTCTGAGGAAGAGACCCCGTTGACATTCTCCACATCGAAATCAGGATTCGGCTCGGAACTGTTGTACACGTGGTGTTTGTAGGTGATGCCATTTTTCTCAATTTGCACAGGCCCCTGGTCATTGATGAAAACTTGGATCTCATACTCTCCGGGGCAAAGTCGATCGCCGACGCCATCAATGCTTAGTTCATAGACACCTGGGTCCCAAAACTCGGTTCGATGAATGTTGTTCTCTCCACTCGCCACGTCTTGGCGAATAAATTCCTCCCCGTTTCGCCTTAGAATACCATCGAAAATTGTAACACTGTAATTCCCATATGTGCAGATGCTATCACTATTTAACGAAGTGAATATCACGCTGACCAGCGATCGCTCTGGAACCATGATCGAAAAGGCATCGACGTCCCTCAAGCTGGCTAGTGAGGCCTGAATTGTTGCCGGGATCGTGAGTCGGGTATTGGCTGCTTCAGGAAGATCTCCGGTTGCTTCTGTCAGTACGGTCTCATCCACCAAGCCATCTAAATTATTATCGATTCCATCTGGCAATTCTGGAGCAGAGGGATGGATATTCGGATCATCATCGTGGTAGTCGCCCTGCAATGGCGTATAACCGTCTCCATCCAGGTCCAGAATTTTCTCGCTCTTTGGGTATTTTTCCAAATAGGCTCTCACTTCGTCGCTGACCGGATATTTCCAAAAGTCGAAGTAATCACTTACATCGAGTTGCAATCCATCGCCAAAAGCACGAATATGCCTATCTAGTTTTTTGTACTTGCTATCATCTGTATTCCAAGTAGGATCCTGAAGTCTTTGATCTTCCAAAGCTGCGAATATGTCTTTTACTACTTCTTCGCCGTGCATATAGATGACGGTGAGCATAGTAGCGCCCTGAATGCCCAGGCGCTCATATGCCTCGGGCTTGGGGGCCTGCTCAAAGATATACGGGAAGCTCTGATCGCCTGAGAAATAGTGCTCCCAGTTTAGATCTGGCTGTGACAAATACCGTTTCCATAAGTACCGCAGACGCCTGCGGGTCTCGAAATCTGAATTTTGTGCTGACGTTGTTCTAGAATCCAATCCGCTTAGGCCATTTCCCAACTTGAATGCCATGTAATCCTGCAAGCCCACGGTAAAGGGATGGGCGATGTCAGGGCCCTGCCAATAGGTCTGCCCGCGGAAATCCCAGCGATGAATGCCTTCGTGGATGATGGTACCATTGACGGCGTATTCAGTGGCATATTGCTCTTCGTCAAACCCATCCAGGTAGATGCCAAACCCACCAGTACCATATCCGGTGCCACCCACCCCTGTTCCAGCTCCTCCGGTGTTGGGATTGACGGTGGTCACCAGTGACTGTGGATGCAAAAACTCCCAGCCGAAAAACTCCTGGGCACTCTCGTAAAAAATGTCACTGAAGTCAAGGAAGGCATTGATTTGCTCCATCGAAAAGAGGCTGTCGCACTCTACCGGAATGCGCAGCGTTTTGTACTTGCCTTTGTACTCGACGAAGTCATCGTATCGATCCTTCAACACGCAGTCGCAATCTTGGGCTTGGCCTAACAATGCAGATCCAAGGATCATAAGGCAGATGGTCACGGGGCAGTAGAGCTTTTTCATCATCCAATGGCTTTGTTAAAAAGATACTGAAAAGTCTGCTTCATCCGCAGTTATTTACCGGGCTCAAGCATTGCATTCATTAATGCTCATTTCCCTTCAGGTATCCTGGGGCCATCAAACCACCTTTGACGCGTTCTTAATTAGGTCGCAGCATATCACCACTGGATTGAGTAATTTCAACAGATCAGAAGTACAACTATGAAAAGCAACGCATTTAATTCTTCTCGAAGATTCTTTATTTCGGGTCTGGGATCTGGAGCACTGGCATACGCAATCCCAACGGTTCTTCCCTCTAACGGTCACATGCTCCACTCCAATGATGATCTCTCTGAGCACTATCCCAGTACCGACCTGGCAGACATCCGAGCGGTGGTTGGAGCATCTCATGCCAATTTTGACAAAGTGAAGGAATTGGTTGGGGCAAGACCGGAATTGGCGAAAGCCACTTATGATTGGGGCTTTGGAGATGTGGAGTCGGCCCTGGGTGCCGCATCCCATATGGGCCGCAAGGACATTGCGGACTTTCTCATGGAGCATGGTGCCAGAGCAGACATTTTTGCCTTGGCGATGCTTGGAAAAGTAGAAGCTGTTCAGGCAATGATTGAAGCCATACCAGGCATCCAGCGGACCCTGGGACCACATGGATTCACACTGATGCACCATGCTCAGATGAGACTGCGACGAGAAAATGTCTCCGGAGAAGAGAAGAAGCAACAGGAGAGGTTAGTGGCATACCTCGAATCTTTAGGTGATGCAGACATTAAGGCCACCAGTTTGGATATCACAGAGGCAGAAAAACAGGTGTACATTGGCAAATATCCAATCACAGATACCGATCTATTCGAGATCAAACTCAACAGTCGTCAACAGTTGTCAATCGCCAGAGGGGACCAATTCGGACGAGCTTTGCTGCGGGTAGGTGACCATGATTTTGCACCAGGAGGGGCGCCTTCTGTTCGAATTCGTTTTGATGTAGAAAACGATAAGGCCATTTCCCTTACCATACTGGATCCAGGGCCTGTGATTACCGTTATAAGAGCGTAGTGTT
>JAHQVP010000138.1 GCA_019634275.1 Saprospiraceae bacterium | reverse complement strand
GGTTACACCCGCCCAGGCAACCTCACTGCTCCAAGCCAATAAACTCCAAGTCGGCGACCTGGTGTATATGCCACGAGGTACCGTGCACCGTGGCATCGGTGGTGTGCTGGCTCAAGTGATAACCGTCCCTGGCTTTATACCTGGATCTGAGATTGGAGTAGATCATCATCTCAAAGAAATAAACAGCCTTTTAGAACTCCGTGGCCAGGATCAAATTCCATACAATAGGATCGCAGCACGAACCAAAACAATAAAATGAGCTTGAAGAGGTCCTGCCAAATCCTAGGAATTGTCCTACTCATGATGTTTGGTCTACCCCAATGTGTGACTGATGACAATGCAGGGTTAGATCCCATTGTCGAATCGGTTCGGGCATCGTCTGAAGACTTCAAGGAAGAGCTAGAGACCAGTTTCGAAGTTGCCGAAGGTTTTGATGTTCGACTATGGGCTCCGGGGCCGTTATTGGCCAATGCCGTGGCCGTGACGTTTTCTCCTCAGGGCGAGGCTTATGTAACAGAGACAAGAAGACGCAAGAGTTCAGATCTCGACATTCGAGAACACCGCGACTGGATGACACAGGACCTCGCATTGGAGTCACTGGAAGACACCGAGCAATTTCATTTGCAACAGTTGGCGATCGAGCGATCCAAGGAGAACGAGTGGCTCAGTGACCACAATGGAGATGGGAGCCATGACTATCGTGATCTTTCAGTTCAGTCAGAGCAGGTCAGGCGAGTCATTGACGAGGATGGAGATGGGCGTGCTGATGTTGCACAAGTCTTCGCTCGGAACATAGATGAGATGCTGACTGGCGTAGCCGCTGGGATCACCTGGCATGACGGAGATCTCTTCGTTACTGCTGCACCAAATGTCTATCGCATGACGGATGAAGATGGGGATGGATTTGCCGAAGAAAGAGCGATCATCAGTCGCGGCTACGGCATCCACATTGCATTTGCCGGTCATGACATGTCCGGACTCACTGTAGGTCCTGATGGTCGGATCTATTGGTCGATTGGTGACATTGGTGTCAACGTCACGGGACCCGATGGCCGCAGATGGCCATATCCGCACGAAGGGGCTGTTATGCGCTGCGAACCTGATGGCTCCGGGTTTGAAGTTTTTGCCCATGGCTTGCGCAATCCCCAAGAAATCGCCTTCGATGCCTATGGAAATCTGATTAGCGTGGATAACGATGGGGATCATCCTGGCGAACATGAACGATATGTGCACATATTGCAGGGCTCTGACAGTGGATGGCGTATCTACTGGCAATTCGGAAAATACAACGGCAAGTATGACGGCTACAAAATATGGACTGATGAGCGTCTCCATGTCCCACACTTCGAAGGACAGCCTGCGTATCTTCTTCCGCCACTCGCCCTTGCACCTGACGGCCCAGCAGGCCTTGCCTTCAATCCCGGAACAGCCCTGGGTACCCAATGGAACAATTACTTTTTTGCCTCCTACTTTAAAGGAGCAGCCGCTCGATCACAGACAAAAGCTTTTACTCTTGAGCCCCAAGGGGCTTCCTTTAGGGTAGCGGAAGAAAAGCAGGTAATTACCGGCATTGCATCGACGGGTGTCACCTTTGGTCCGGATGGAGCACTTTACATCAATGATTGGAAAGATGGCTACGCACTAAAACCACAGGGACGCATTTGGCAACTCGATGTAGTAAGCCCTCACAAGAATGAACTTCGAGAGGATACCAAGCAGGCCCTGCAACAGGATCTGACTGAGGCCAGTACTTCTTTATTGATCGATCATCTTGGACATCCAGACATGCGCGTTCGGATGAATGCACAATTCGAATTGGCCAAAAGAAATGACGCAGAAACCTTCCTTCAGGTATTGAACGATCCCACCAATGAATTTGCAGCGCTGCATTGCATTTGGGGGCTCGGCCAAATGCTGAGATCAGGAAATGACGTCGGGCCCCAATTGACAGAAAGCCTAACGCACGGCAATCCTAAAATTCAAGCGCAGGCTGCCAAGGTGCTGGGAGACGGTGTGTACAAGCCGGCAGAGTCTTCCCTACTCGCCCTCCTTGACCATGAAGATGATTTTGTAACCTACTTCGCTGCTGAGGCCTTGGGCAAGCTAAAGTCAGCAAATGCCCTGGACAAACTCGTGGATTTACTAGCGAGGGTTGGGGATTCGGATCCCCACCTGCGTCATGGTTTGGCGTTCTCGCTGAGTCAGGGAGCATATACGGACCAGGCATTAGGAGCACTTTCCTCACATAGCTCCACACATGTGCGAGCTGGTGCTATTGTTGCATTGCGCGAAAGGAGATCTCCAGCGTTAAGTGGCTTCCTTCAGGATGACGACCCCTGGGTCGCAGCCGAGGCGGCTCGAGCG
Organism: Saprospiraceae bacterium; assembly: GCA_019634275.1. GTDB lineage: Bacteria > Bacteroidota > Bacteroidia > Chitinophagales > Saprospiraceae > CAJQNM01. Next base: position 9,850 of record JAHQVP010000138.1, on the reverse strand, counting down.
ATCCATGACGATGAGAGTGTCTTAGAAGCACTTCCTGCACTGGCGGCATCACTTCATCGAACTGACATGAACGAAGCTTTTGTTCGAAGGGCAATCAATGCAAACCTTCGTGTTGGTGGTCGTGAAGCAGGAGAACAGCTTGCACGTTATATTGCCGAATCCGAAAACCCCACCGATCTGCGCAAAGATGCCTTTTGGGCCATGGGCAGCTGGGATGAATTGCCGGTCTTAGATCGAGTTGAAGGACGGTATCGCAAGCTCCCAGAGCGACCCCTCACGGAAGTTAGCTCTACCGCTACCGATCTGGTGACCAGTATTATTGGCTCCGGGCGGTCCCATCCACTGCGTGAGATCGCAATAGAAGTGGCTGGTCGCCTAAGACTCTCGGTGGCTGCACCTCTACTCACAGACATCATCCGCAATGCCAGCGAGGACGCCTCGATTCGCGCCGAGGCCCTCTCATCACTCGCAAAGATGGGAGACAGCTCGTTGAAAGAATCAATTGAAATCGGTTTACAATCCAGTTCTCCAGACTTAAGGCAAAAGGCACTTTCGCTCTTATCAGAAGTAGACATTGATGAATCGGCAAAAGTGGAACTGTTGAAACCTATTGTTACCAGCGGCGAAACTCAAGAGAGTCAGGTCGCTGTTGCTGCGCTCGTGGCCACGAGTGGTGAGAAAGCATCGGCCGCCGTAGCTGACTTGGTCAGCCAATACATCAAAAATGACTTGCCCGGTGGTATTATGTTAGATCTTGAGACTGCACTGGAGTCTTCTTCGCATCAGGAATCAGCCAAAACACTTCACGATCATTGGAATAGCATTCCAGACAGTGCGGCACTTGAGAAATATATGGCTTGCTTGGAAGGTGGAGATGCTCAGCGTGGCCGTAACACTTTTGCATTTAATGAAGTGGGGCAATGTCTGCGATGTCACGCCATTTCAGGTTATGGTGGTGAAGTTGGTCCAGCGCTGGATAAGATTGGCAATGCACTGACCAGAGCAGACCTCTTACTCTCCTTGGTTCAGCCGGACGCACGTATCGCCCCAGGATACGGCACTGTTTCTCTTACCCTGCATGACGGAACAAAACTAGCAGGTATCTTAATGAAAGAAACAGAGCAATCACTTGATCTTAAAGTGGGCAATGATATACAAGAGATTGCTCGGACCGAAATCGCAGAAAGGGAAGATTATCCCTCCGGCATGCTTAACATGAAGGACCTTCTCTCTAAGGGTGAAATCAGAGACCTGGTGGCTTTCCTTGCCTCCCTCAAGTAGTACTGGCAATGCACTCCAGTTCTAAAAGTGCACCGTAATGTAATTCCGGCACAGGTACGATGCATCGAGCTGGCTTGTGTGATCCAAAGTATTGCGCATAAATCTCGTTTACCGTGCCCCATAGTCCAACATCTGTGATGTATACGCGTACCTGAAGGACCTGCTGAAGAGCGCTTCCTCCCTCCTCAAGAATCACTTTCAATTTGTCAAGGACCAAGCGCGTCTGCGGTTCTATTCCGTCTGGTATTGTACCATCTTCGCGTTTTGGCAATTGACCGGAAACATAAAGAATCCCATTGTGGGCTAAACACATAGAATAATGCCCTGCGGCAGCAGGAATGCGATCTGATTCAATAATTTTCATTTTGATTTACTTTTATTCTTCAAAATCATGTTCACCGAATATGGTTTCCTCTAGTGCCCGTCTTGCCTTGAGCAGATCGATTGCTGTGGCTCGATCAACCAGTTCAAATCGAATAAAGTCTCCTGGTCTCTTCTGCCCCAGTCGGTCAAGATCGGCCGCAATAACACATCCAAACCTCGGGTACCCGCCACTGGTTTGGGCATCGGCCATGAGTACAATGGCACTGCCCGCACTGGGGATCTGAATGGTTCCCGGACAAACTCCCACCGAAACCATCTCTCTGCTCGTATACAAAGGCGGAGTCTGCTCAAGTCGGTAACCCATGCGGTTGGACGAAGCAGAAATGCGGTGCGATACATTAAGAAAATCTGCTACTCGAGCAGAAGAGAAATAATCCATTTCAGGTCCTGCCAGAACCCGGATTGGAGCCGCTGGATCTTCATCGGTCCATGATAGCGTTCTTCCTGATTCTGCCGCATCGGAGACCATCACTTCCAAAACATTTCCCTTTTTCAATAGACTGTCTGGAGTAAATCGATCTGCTTCGGTAAGTGCTGCGGCGGCACTGCCTAACCATTTCTGAATCTCCCATTTGCCCTGGATGGACAGGTAGCATCTTGCCCCATCGTACGCCGTGCCCAGTGCTATTCTGCTCCCTGCTTCTACCCCTATCCCCGCATTCAACTCCATAGGCAAGTCATTTAGTTGAGGGTTGAAATTTGCTCCTGTGATGGCCACCAGGGCATGATCATGAAATCGCAAATGAGGTCCTATCAAATTGCATTCCAAGACTGGAGTATCAAGTGGGTTCTTGACCAACCAATTTGCTCTTCGGGCAGCGCTACGATCCATTGGACCTCCAATGGGAACTCCGATCCCCTGATGTCCAGGTCGCCCCGTATCCTGTATTGTGGTCAATAATCCACTCTTTTCGATGTCTACCCTCAGCAATTTCATCTTCCACTAAGCATCTTCTGGATATCATCGGAAGAGAGGGTTGTCATGCGGCTATACGTTGACAGACTCACCTCGCTAAATCGGACGTAATCTCCAGCTTCAAAGGGACTAATAGGAAAGTCTTTACGGTTGAGTAGGGGCATGGGAGTTCGGCCCAGGATATTCCAACCTCCCGGAACTACGCTTGGGTAGATTCCCGTCTGCCAACCGGCAATGGCCACTGAACCTCGTGGAACATGCCTACGCGGCTGTGTCAGTCTCGTCACTTGCAACTCCGGTGGCAGTGAACCGAGGTAGACAAAGCCGGGTACAAAACCCAGCATATAAACACGAAAGTCCCGGCTTGTGTGTTCTGCGATGACCTCTTGCCGGGTCTGCTTGGTGTGCTTCTCGATGCGATCCCAATCCAGGCCAAAACAGTGATCGTAACAAACGGGCACTTGGATCACTCGCGGATGATGATTTTTAACCGGTGGCTCGGGCATCTTGTCAATCATGTCTTTCAAGACCTCATAAGAAATTGTCAAGGGATCAAATCCAATACAGAGGGTATTGTACGTGGCGATCACATATAGAATCTTGTCATCGAGGCTGTCCTCGATTTGAGCGCACCAGCGCACCACCCGATCATTTACTTCGGGAGATACCCCATGTCCAAGTCTCACTTCAAGAGCGCTGTCTCCCAGCGGCACAATCTTCATGAGCTCACACACGCTTTCTTCTCGATACCAAGCTCTGTGAGCAGTGCGTCAAGGGCCATGAGAATGCCTTCAGCAGCATGATTGTCGCCATGTATGCAAATGGACATTGGCTCAATCGGAAAGGCAGCAGGTCCATCTGTGGTGACGGTTCCTTGCAGGAGCATTTGCCGAACTTGTTCCACTGCTTGTTCTGGAGTTGTGATCACTGAACCTGCAATTCGTCGGCTCTGAAGTTTTCCATCGGAGGTATACCTTCTGTCTGCAAAGGCTTCTGCAATAAATGGAACATCCAACTCGGTTGCCACACTTGCCATGAGGCTATTTGCCAAGCCCATAAACATCAACTGATCATCCATCTCTTTGATCGCATTGACGACGGTCCTGCACTCCTCCATGTCCGAAAAGCAAGTGTTATACAGAGCACCATGGGGCTTGACATAACGCACTCGCATTCCCGTCTTCAGGCAGAGGGCTTGCAAAGCACCCACCTGATATTGAATGGCAGCCGCCAAGTCGGCTGCAGGCATTTTTAACTTTCTTCTGCCAAATCCTTGCAGGTCAGGATATGATGGGTGCGCCCCAATGGTCACTCCATATCGCTTAGCACTCTCGATGGTATTGATGATCGTGAGAGGATCTCCTCCATGAAAACCGCAAGCAATGTTACAGGAACTTAAATAAGGAAACACCACAGCATCATTTCCCACCTGAAAATTGCCATAGCTCTCGCCCAGATCACAGTTGATGTCTATAGATGATATCTCCATCTCGTCAGTGGAAAGATATGGACTTATTGCTCAATTTCTCTGCAACGATTCCCAGGTGATCATAATTCCAAAAGTGTGGCAGCGAGGTGATAGTGCTCGACGGGGATCCCTTCCAGCAGGGAAATAGGCATTCTAAAACGGCAGACCAGGACAACATTGTCCTACCAATATGTATCTTACCTCAGACGCACATGCTCGCTTTAATACAATCTCTTAGCATGCGTATCCTACTGCTCTTTCTTTGCTTTTGGCCCTGTACTCTTTTTGCAAGAATTCACACCGTTGGAACCGGTCAGGCCTACGCATCACCCAATGCGCTGTATCAAGCCGATGTAGTGATCGCCGGAGATACGATTGACATCCATCCTGGCACCTATTCTGGCCAAACTGCATTAGCCGTATGGCATCCCGACAACTTACTCATACGAGGCATTGGTACAAGGCCCCACCTGAGAGCAGACGGTCAAAACATATGGGGAAAGGGCATCTGGGTGCTGGCAGGTCACAATATTATCGTCGAAAACATGGAGTTTTCTGGAGCCGCTGTCCCAGACAAAAATGGCGCTGGAATTCGACTCGATGGAACCGGCTTGACCACACGATTCTGCTACTTTCACAACAACGAAACGGGTATACTCACATCCAACCCGGAAGCTGGTGACATATTGGTGGAGTATTGCGAATTTGGATATAACGGCAACGGAGATGGGTTCTCACACAACATCTATGTGGGACGGGTTCATTCACTGGTGTTTCAATTTAACTACAGTCATCATGCTTCGGTCGGCCACAACCTCAAATCCAGAGCCGCGTACAACTACATTTTGTACAACAGAATTATGGATGAAGCTACCGGCAACTCCAGTCGCTTGATCGATCTACCCAATGGAGGTACTTCCATTCTTGTTGGCAATGTGCTCATGCAGGGTCCCAATGCTCCAAACAGCAATATGGTGGGGTATGGCCTGGAAGGACTATCCAACCCAGGACCCCATCGGCTAGTAGTGGTTAACAACACTTTCGTAAACAAAAGGCCGAACTCCGGTCGTTTTCTTGATTTTCCTTCTTCCAACGTCAATGTAAGTGCCCAGAACAACATTTTTGGTGGACCCGGTATCTTGGCGGACCATCCTCTTACTACAGCATCACACAACATTTTCGAAGACGAACCTGCTAATCTTGGATTCGCAGATGAGCCCGCTTATGATTATCATCTCACCGATGCTTCTCCAGCACTCGACCAGGGCACGGAACCAGGTTCAGTTGGTGCTTTTGATCTGGCTCCTGTATTTGAGTATGCTCATCCTGTATCGTACAGTGTACGCATCCAATCTCCTCCGCTGGATGCAGGTGCATATGAATTTAATCTAATGTTCAACAGTCATGTCTCGATTTCTGACACGGCCATACACTTTTATGCTACTCCTACGGAGAATGCATATATCATTGAAGGCAGTTTATCACACTATCACCTGACCATCCAACGAGGCGATGGCACTCTTCTACAAACCCTTCCATCAACTGGTACCAGTCAGGCCATTGACCTTGACCTTCTGCCGTCAGAAATGCTAATTCTGGAAGTGCGACACAAAACCAATAGGAGTCTGCGAACATACACCGTCTTGAAATCCCCTTGAATCTTTGGCATCCTTTTGACACTACTGGAACAAATGTCCTTCCTACCGAGACTACTATATGGGAAATTCCCATGTAGCAAGTGACGAAGCACACTTCATAACCGCTTGCCAGCTACTAGAAGACCTAAGGCCACGGTTTCCTTTCGGAGATTTGGGTAAGTTCGTAGGCAAACGATCTCTGATGAATCTAGCAGTTCTTATCGATGGCGACAATATTCCTTCTCAACAAGTCAAGGAAATGATGGAAGAGATTGCAAAATATGGTAATCCCACCATCAAGCGCATCTACGGAGATTGGACCAATCCTCATCTGGCCAGATGGAAGAAACTATTGCTCGAGAATGCCATTACGCCCATTCAACAATACAGCTACACCACGGGAAAGAATGCTACGGATTCCGCGATGATCATTGATGCCATGGACATTCTTTACTCCAACAAGGTGGAAGGATTTTGTATTGTATCAAGTGATAGCGACTTCACTAAGCTGGCCACGCGTTTGCGCGAAGCAGGTATGCTCGTCATTGGAATCGGTGAGAAAAAGACACCGCAACCCTTTATCGTGGCATGTGATCGCTTTATCTATTTGGAAATCTTAGCGCTCAAGTCAGAGGCAGATGAAGTAGACAGTGACAAGGAAGACCATCCCGCAACGGAGAGGTATGAACAACTGTCGAGCAAAGAAATCCGTCTGATTTCGGAATCGATTTCCGATGCTGCGGAAGAAGATGGCTGGGCATTTCTGGGTGATGTTGGCTCACTGATTTCTAAGCGCAGACCCAATTTTGATTCCCGAACGTATGGGTTTGCAAAACTGACTCCCCTAATGAAGTCATTGAAGCAAGTCGATATAGACGAAAGGGATACATCTCATGGGCGCCGCAAACTCATCTATGTCCGCATCAAGGAAAAGCGCAAAGCCGGAAAACGACGATCTGCTTCAAAGAAGCGATGAGCCACTTCTAGTGCGCTACTCCATGCTGCACGAGATGAAAAACATAGTAGATCGCAAAGGCTGCAAATAAGGAGAGAAAGAGATACGCCAGATAGTTCATGCGTTTAGAAGGCCTGAATGCAGGAGGCACTTCCGCACTGTTAATAGCACGTAAATTCAGGAATGAAATGATGGGGCCCATGAGAAAAGAAATGATGGTAGCAACCTCCAAAATGGCGATCATACCACCGGTGAAGGAAGAGAAAAGCAGATATGCACCTACGCCTATAATCGAAAGCGTATACAGATAGCTTCGGTCCCAAAACCGTTGTCGATCGTCCTCGTCATCAAAAGAAATTAAGTCCAACCAACTAAGTGACCTGCTGCACCCCCTCGCGAAGGCATCCCATGCGGTGATCAGGGTTCCATAAATAGTTGCAAAAGCTGCAAGGCTGATGATGGGGTAGGTCCACTCCCCTAACTGCTCAGTAAAGATGCTCAATAGTCTCTGTGTAAATTCCCCCGAACTCCCTTCGAGCAGCTGACCACTTCCGTAAACTGTATAGGTACCAATGGCCAAAAACATAAAAGCCAGAATGACGGTAAAAATATAACCGAAGCGGAAGTCGAACATGCCTTCTCGTAAAGTAGGCCGATATCCGGAGGTCTTGATTTTCTCGACTACCCATATGCTGTTGAGTACAGAGGCCGTCATGCCAGAAGGCATCCAGCCAACAAGACCCACCAACAGCACCAATCCTGCTCCTTCCAGTAGGGGTGGTCCCCCCTGAAATCCTTCCATGGGTTCAACGGGACCCTTGCTCACCACGGCAACGAAAGCAATGCAAACGGTCACGAGCAGCACGACCGAGACAACTTTTATCAGATTATCCAACAGCTTGTATCGACCAACCAGCAGCACAATTGCAGTGACCAGCATCAATACCGGTACCAGAATGGCTTGTGAAAAGTTTGCACTGCCCAATAAAGCACCAAGTAATCCGCCGCTTACCGCACTCAGCGCTCCGACTACAGCAAACATGCTGACGCAAACGATGCAGAAAAACAGCAAAACAGCCCACTTTCCTTGACGCTGGTATCCCCGAATGATGCTGTCTCCAGTGGCAAGCGCATAGCGTGGTCCAAATTCAAAAAATGGATACTTAATCAATAACGCAGCTAAAATGATCCACACAAATACAAAGCCATGATGTGCACCTGCTCGAGTGGACAGGACTAAATGAGAAGTCCCAATAGATGAACTGGCGAACAAGAGTCCTGGTCCAATGGTACGCAGAAGTCTTTTAGTATCGTAGGAGTTGTTCATGTCAAAGAGGTCTCAATTTGAAAGGTAGCATTATTGCCTAAGTCTTATTCACTATTTTTGAATCAATGCGTATCCACTTCGTGAGACTTTTGTTGATTGCTTCGGTGCTTGTTTGGGCAGTGGGAATTTGCTTGTCTCAAAGTGACTTCTATCCTGACAGTCTACTGCAGGTGATCAATTCGGAAACGGCATCCGATGCCAATCAAAAGGAAGCCATGCTGTTGCTTGGCGAGCACTGGGTCCAGCGAGAGCCCGAGCGAGCAGAAGAATTGGTGCATCGACTGGTCTCTTTACAGGATACTCCAACCGATAGCATAGAATGGGCACGAATAGCGCACATACACGCAGCCAGTCATCGTTGGCAAGGCAACTACACCACGGCCCTGGACTTATATGAATCGATATATCGATTTTTTAAACGCACGGGAGACCCTTTGAACGTAGCACGAAGTGGTCGCTTCTTGGGCTCCATCAATACCTTTCTGGGCAACAACGTCATCGCCCAAAACCACTTGCTGGAGTGTGCCGAGATCTATGACTCGATTGGCTCGGAAGAGCAGAAAGCCGGCATAAATAGCTCCCTTGCGGGACTATACCTCAACTTAGACCAAGTGGAGGAGGCACTGGCTCGCTATGAAAGTGCATTGCAATCTTATGAAGCGTCGAATGACAGTGCTGGTATTGCACTAATCAATTGCAATCTAGGGCTGGTCTATTCGGAGGAGGGTGAGCTAGAGAAGGCAGAAGCCCATCTGGCAAAGATGAAACCCTACACTCGCGTATTTCCTACCGAACGAGAATTGGGATTCTACCATGATTTCCTGGGTATTCTGCGGCAACAGCAGGGACGCTTACGTGATGCCCATAGAGAACATCTGCGTGCTTTGGAGATTCGTAAAAAACTTAGCAGCACGTACAATCTCTGTGAGTCCCGCCTCAACGTGGGAGAAGTTTTGATTAAAATGAAACGACCTGCGGACGCTGTATTTCATTTTCAGGATGTGCTTAGCTATGAAGAACATCAGTCTCTGCATCATCAGAGCAGAGCGCACAGTGGTCTTTCTGATGCCTATGAGGCAATGGGAAACCATGAGAAGGCACTTGCTAGCTACAAAGATTATACGCTGATCAATGACAGCATCTACAATGCTGAAAATGCGGACATCATCGCGGACAAAGATGCACAGTATCAAAAGAGAGAAAAGGATGCAGAAATCGCGCTATTGAGTAAGGAGAATGAGGTAAATGAACAACGCCTGCGTATTTCCAAGATCATCAGTTATGGAAGTATGGCCGGGGTGCTTCTTTTTTCGCTGTTGGCCTTCTCCATATTCCGTCTAAATCAAAAGCTAAAGAGCCAGAATCAGTTGATCAGTGAGACGCTCAAGGACAAGAGCCTTCTCATTCAGGAGATCCATCATCGGGTTAAGAATAACCTCCAGGTGATCTCTTCTCTACTCAATTTGCAATCCAAATTTATTGAGGACAAGAATGCCATGCAAGCGATCAAAGATGGCAGAAACCGAGTCCAATCCATGGCGCTGCTCCACCAAAACCTCTATCGCGAAAATGATGTCACAGGAGTAAACATGCAAGTGTATTTCACCAATCTAGTGCGCAGCATTTTTAATTCCTACAATCTTAAGGAAGAGGATGTCGCACTTGAGATGGATATTGATGACATCAACCTGGATGTTGATCAGGTCATTCCTTTGGGTTTGATCACCAATGAACTTATTACCAACTCGTTGAAGTATGCGTTTCAAGAATCAAAGGAGTCCGCTAGAATTAATGTAGCCTTGCGTGAGATGCCAGAGGAATACTCACTGACGGTCAGTGACAATGGCATTGGTATGGATGGAGATACCTTGGAAGCCCTACC
>JAHQVP010000137.1 GCA_019634275.1 Saprospiraceae bacterium | reverse complement strand
CTTTGTGATGCCACACCAACCCGACAGCATTGCCTCCAAAACCTATGCGGTCACCTCGGCGGGGATTGCTTTGGGCAGTGCAGTGAAACTCTCGGGCATCTATGAGAGCGGCAAAAAGCCCTATTCTTTTCGTGGCCTCATAAACCACGAAATTGGGCACGTCCTCGGCTTGAGACACACCTGGTCTGGCAATGATGGTTGTGAAGACACACCCAACCATCGAAACTGTTGGAATCGGACCAAGTCTGCACCGTGCGATACCCAAGCCAGCAATAATCTCATGGACTACAATGCCAAGCAACATGCCTGGACTCCCTGTCAGATCGGCACCATCCACCTTGGATTCGCCAGAGAAGGATCAAAGAGCCGTAGGCTCTTGGTGCATGATTGGTGTCATGCCTGGCCAGGGTATGAAGTGATCATCACGGAAACGGAAGTGTGGGAAGGCGCAAAGGACCTGGCCGGTGACATCATCATAAAAGACGGAGGTCAGCTGACTATTTCAAATCGTGTCTCCTTGCCTGAAGGAGCAAAAATTGTAGTGGAGGCCGGGGGTGAACTCATTCTTGGAGATGTCAAACTCCACAATGCCTGCGGTCTTCGGTGGCAGGGGATAGAAGTAACACAAAAAAAAGGTCAACGAGGCCAAGTCACCTTTCTCGGAGATCCGACCTTTGAAAATGTTTCCCCTCAATTTCTGACGTCAGCCGGACTTACTCAGAAATAGGAAGTGCAAACAGGGAAAAGAAACAATGGGGCTACTGCCGTCTAATAAAAGGCAGAAACCTGGTCCAGGGGTTTGCGTTGAATGTCGGGTACTTCGGCATCCACAGCAGGATAGCCTACAGGGATGAGCAAATAAGCCCGCTCATTCTCTGGTCGATCCAGTACACGTTCCAAGAAATTCATGGGACTTGGCGTGTGTGTAAGCGCTGCCAAACCCACCTGATGAATCGCAGAGAGTAAGAATCCGCAGGCAAGACCAACCGACTCATTTACGTAGTAGTTTTTCTTACGTTTTCCATCAACGACATCGTAGGGTTTTTTGAACACCACGATCAACCAAGGTGCGATCTCGAGGTTGGGCTTTTGATGGTCCGTGCCGAGGTGTGCCAGGTCCGCAATCCACTCTTCATTCATTCTGCCATTGTAGTTTTTCACCTCCTCTTCTTCTGCAGCAGCCCTGATTTTCGACTTGATCAATGGGTCAGAGACCGCACAAAATGTCCAGGGCTGCTTATTCGCTCCTGAGGGCGCTGTTGAGGCGATCCTTATTAGATTTTCAATGATGTTTCGATCCACTGGGGCATCGCTAAAATGACGAACACTTCTTCGAGCATTTATGCGATCATAATATGCTCGGGCCCGGGTGGCCATCTCAGTACCATCGATGAAGTCCATTCGATAGGGTATGGTAGGATATTGTTTGCTTTCCATCCCTGCAAATTTACGGCCTTTAGGTTTGGCATTGGTAGGCTACAACTTGATTACCCGATCGATGATGTGAGGAGAAAGTTGACATCCTTCCACACCGGGAGTGATGCCCATCTCTGTAGGAGTGGGTGCCAGCCAGTCTGAAGTCTGCCCTTCTATCCTAATTTTCTTCTGCTGGAGATCTATCGTTACAAAGGCAAAGAGTGGGTCTCTGTAGGGTGCCATTTTATCCAAATTGGGATATTGCTCATATAGGCTGGGAGAATATCGAGTTTTGTTGCTGTAGTTGGCGCCCACCCATTGATACGCCATACTGTTTACTTCAATGTAGTGGATCTCATTGATCGTCCTGTGATAGTCTATGTGATCATGGCCGTTGAAGCATGCCAGGACCTTTCCTTCGCTACTGTCTGCATTTTTGGCCTCTAGTATGCGCTGCACGGCGACTCGATTCTTAATGCCCCAACAAGGACTGGACAAGCTTTGATGAGAAAATACCACAACGGGCAGCGCTGTGGAATCAAGATCGGCCTTCAGCCAAGCCAACTGCTCCGCATCAATAAAGGTGCGCAAGCTGTCATCAACATAAAAGTTAGCCCTCTCGTATGGAATGAACGATCCATCTGCAGCCCTCATGTTATTTGCATCCAGGATTACCAGGTGCAATCCACGCACATCTACGCTGTAGTAGCGTGACTTCATTTCCCAAAAGTCTATGGTCTCTTGCTTACTTGAAACATCCATGTCATGGTTGCCCAGTACGTGAAACCTAGGCCCCCGAAATTGACGCCAGAGGGATAGGAACGGTCGATTGCTTTCCTTTGGAAAACAAAAATCGCCCAGCTGCAGGATAAAGTCGGGCTGATTCTTCTCGACACTTTCCATAAACGCGGAAAGTCGCTCCATGTGATCTGGCATCAAGTCAGCGTGCGGGTCCGCAATGATCCCAAATCGGACTGGGCGCTCATCCTGCGCAGAGGCGCCGAACGCCAACGTCGATGCCATTGCAAGTGGTGCCTGATAGAGGAAAGTTCTTCTCTTCATAACGAGCGGGTTACAGATCTCCCAATTGGGGACGAATGAGTATTTCCTCTATTACCGTGGAAGGAGAAGTGTCTGCAGCAGCGCAGATTGATGCAGCAATATCTTCCGCAGGCATCAATCGTTCATAAGGCAGGTCGACCCCTTTCCATGAATTTGACCAGGTGGCTCCGGGTAGCACCGAGGTAACTTTTACACCCTTCTCCTTTAATTCCTCCCTCAAAACCTTACTAAATCCAAGGAGCGCAAACTTGGAAATGCTGTAACTGCCCCCATTAGGATAGGCCATGATGCTGGCTACAGAGCAGATGTTGAAGACGTGCCCGGACTTCTGCTCGACCATGCTAGGCACAATAATGCGGGACAAGTAGTAGGCACTGTACAAATTGGTATGCATCATCAAGGGCAAGTTCTCACTATCTTCTGATAAGAGGCTGCCCGGCAGAAACACACCAGTGTTGTTTACCAGAACATTAGGGCTGGACGATTTCTCAAGAGCAAAGTGCCCAAAGTCTTCTATTGCCTGTCGCTCAGACAGATCGGCCACCATATTCGAGATTTCAACTCCATGCTTTTCTACCTCGGATGCCAAAACGTCCAAATCAGCTTGCTGACGCGCGCATGAGATGATGTTGTACCCGGCTTGAGCAAAGGCAAGGCAGATTGACTTTCCTATTCCTTTTGATCCACCGGTTACTATTGCAGTTCTACTCATATCTATTGGATTGACGGCCTCCTTTATATTCTGTACCAAGGTGTTTGGCCCCACCTAAAATAGAGTATTTTTGCCCTCTGACCACCGGGGTCAACTATGATACGAGGCGTTTTCTTTCATTTAGGGCGATATGTAATGATGATGCGGCAGGCTTTTTCCAGGCCTGAAAAATTTTCCATGTACTGGAAGGAGACCGTGAGACAGATGTACGACATCGGAGTAGGATCTCTCATCATTGTGATGTTGATTGCCATCTTTATTGGGGCAGTCTCGGCTGTTCAGTTTGCCTATCAAATTGGTGGGCTCGTGCCCATGTACTATATCGGCTATATCGTTCGTGACCTCTCCATTATCGAACTCGCAGCTACCTTTACCTGCCTGGTATTGGCTGGTAAAGTAGGCTCAAACATTGCAGCTGAAATTGGAGGCATGCGGCAGAAAGAACACATTGATGCGATGGAAGTGATGGGCATCAATACCGCCGCTTACCTCGTTTTGCCCAAGACCATTGCTGCACTAGTCACCATCCCTATGTTGGTTGTGTTGGCGGCATGTCTAGCCATCGTTGGGGGATATGCTGCCACGGTCTTTGCAGGATTAGTATCTCATGCCGACTATGTGCAGGGACTGCGCTCGTTTTTTGTGCCTTACAATGTGACCATGATGTTTGTCAAGGCCTTTGTCTTTGCCTACATCCTAACCACCGTATCGTGCTACCAAGGCTACTATGCTAAGGGAGGAGCCATTGAGTTGGGCAAAGCAAGTACCAATGCTGTGGTAGCCAGTGACATTTTGATTCTTCTTGCAGATTACATCATTGCCATACTCTTGACAACGTAGACGGATGATCAGGGCAAAGAACATATTCAAGTCGTTTGGTGATGTATCGGTATTGAAGGACATCACAATCGACTTTGAAGCCGGAAAAAACAACCTCATCATTGGGAAAAGTGGTGCCGGGAAAACGGTGTTGCTCAAAATACTAGCGGGATTGCTCACGCCTACTGAAGGAGAAGTCTGGTACGATCAGACCAATTTTATTTCCCTCACCAAGAAGCAACTCCGAGAAATGAGGATGGATGTGGGCATGCTCTTCCAGGGCAATGCGCTCTTTGACTTTATGACGGTGCAGCAGAATGTGTCTTTCCCTTTGGACATGTTTACCAATAAAACCAGCAAAGAAAAGCTGGATCGTGTCAACTACTGTCTCGAAAGAGTCAACCTCACGGGCAACAATGACAAGTTTCCATCGGAGGTCAGTGGTGGTATGCAGAAAAGAGTAGGCATTGCAAGAGCAATTGTCCTGAATCCCAAGTATCTGTTTTGTGACGAACCCAATTCCGGTTTGGACCCCAAGACATCCATTTTGATTGATGAGTTGATCCAGAGCATTACGGAAGAAAACAACATTACCACCATCATCAACACACATGACATGAACTCAGTCATGGAGATCGGAGACAACATCAATTTACTTCATGAAGGGAGATTGGCTTGGCGGGGGCACCGTTCGGAGGTCTTAGCCAGCACAAATAAAGTGCTCAGCGATTTCATCTTCGCAAGTCCGTTTCTACAAAAGCTTCGTAAAACTGCCCTTAAGGGGTAACCGAGTACCGGTTCGCATCGTGTTGTTTCCCTGCGTCGTCAAGAAGTCCCAAAAAAAAGAGAGCCCGAACTTGACGTTTCAATTTCGGGCTATTCGACTAAGGTCTCAAAATAAGAAAACTACTTCTTTAGCTTTGGTGGTGATGACACATCTAGTCAATTTCTAATGTTTAAAACCATTCATTATCAGAATAGTTCACATTAGTGAAATGTAAATTTAAGGAATTTGTACTCCGATGACAAGTCTTTCTCCTCACAAACATCCTGGGCAGATCCTATCCCTTTGATACTCAATGAATAAAAATTAATCTTAATATGAAAATCACTGCAGAAATAAGCTTATACCCCCTTCATGCCGCCTACGGCACCCTCGTGCTGGATTTCATCAAGGCCATGCAAGATGTGCCGGACATCACGTTAAGAACCAATTCCATGAGTACTCAGGTCAGTGGCACCTGGGTTAATGTGATGGACGCCATTGGCGGCGCGTACGCCACAACGTTCTCAGAGGACATAGGTGCAGCACTGATTATGAAGGTGTTCAATCAAGAATTGGAAATGGAGTGGATCTCCCTCTAAGCAGTTGGACCTACTTTAACTAAAAAACAAAGGGCTCATCGGTAACGACGAGCCCTTCCTATTCTACATATAGGATATTTCTATGTCCGCTTTTTTTCCGATTCTAATGCTACTGCCACCGCTCCACGATCACTGCTCTGACTGCTCATAGGCTTGATGCAGCAGTTCGGATTTTTGAGGCACTTCTTCCAATTGCACTCGTACTCCTTTGCCGAAACAAAGCGAGCAGCACCATGATCAAATTTCACCTCATCAAAACTTACTGATCCCGATCCAGCACAAACACGCTTACGTAGATACTTTGTCTTCATGTCTTTGGTATCAAAGACCGTCAGGATCTGATCGTCCAGGGACGCTGCCATGGCAGCAGAGGAGTAATTGCATTTCTGCTTCGTCAGCATGTCACAGCTTGCTTTCTTAGCGGCAGAACAATCTTGTGCCTGGACGACTGCGAAGGACAGCATACAGACTAGAGCTGAGAGTAGGATTCGCTTCATGTGGTTCGTATTTACCCTTTAATTTAGGGATATTCGAATGAAAATACAAGGTCAGCGGTAGCCAGCACCGCTTCTCCATGAAGATATTAGTCGTCCGCTTGAGTTCTATAGGGGATATCGTTCTCGCGAGCCCAATTGTCCGTTGCTTGCGGCAACAACTGGGTGCAGACATTCATTTCCTGACCAAAGAACACTATTTCGCCTTGGTGGAGGCGAGTCCCTACATTGAGAAGGTTCATGCATACGTTGATGATGACGCCCTGCTGTTGCGATTAAAGCAGGAACAGTTTGATCATGTAGTTGATCTGCACAAGAACATCCGCAGTCTACGACTCATTTCGAAATTGGGGGTGCCCAAAACAAGCTTTGGCAAGGCCAATATCCAGAAGTGGATGATGGTCAACTTTAAGTTTGATCTTTTGCCGCGCAATCATATTGTTGACCGCTATTTTGAAGCAGTTGCACCCTTGGGTGTTTACAACGATGACGAAGGTCTGGACTTTTTTTTCGCACCCACCCGACAGCCCGATGGTATGCCCCAGGCCAATAGATTGGCTTTTGCCATTGGTGCAGCTCATGCGACTAAAAGGCTCTTGGACGAGCAGATCATAGAAATCTGCTCTATGATGAGGCATCCCATTGCAATCCTTGGAGGTCAAGATGAGGCACGTCTCGGGAAGCATTTGGCAGAACACTATCCTCACGTCACCAACTTTGCAGGGCAAGCAGATTTGCAACAGAGCGCCGCCATCATTGACAAAGCAGGTCTCGTGCTGACCCATGACACTGGCATGATGCACATAGGTGCGGCCCTCAAAAAGCCGATCATCAGCATCTGGGGCAATACGATTCCGCGCCTGGGGATGTATCCATACTATCCCTCATCCAGTGAAGTATTTACAAGAAGATTCGAAGTGGACAGGCTTTCTTGCCGTCCGTGCAGTAAAATCGGCTATGCAAAATGCCCTCGATCACACTTTCGATGCATGAAAGACCAGGACATCCATGCAATCGTCAATTGCTGCAATGAATTCCTATCGGATGGGACAGCAAGTTAATCCATGATCAAACTCTTTTTATCTTAAGTTGTCCAACTCAAGAAACCCTGGGTGGTTAAATTGCATTAATATTGTAGTTATAATGGAAAAAGGAATGAATCAAAGCAAAATGATGAGAGTAGCCATAATCGGCTTTATCGCCCTAATGGGCTTTCTCACGCTTACTAACACTACATTTTTAACCGTAGATCCTGGACAGAAGGGGGTGCTGTTTAAGCGCTTTTCAGGAGGACTGGAAAAGGACAAACTATTCGACCAGGGTTTTCATGTGGTCGCACCTTGGAACAAAATGTACATCTATGATGTGCGAATCAAAGAAGGATCTGATCGCCAGGAAGTCTTGTCTAAGAACGGTCTAAACATTGCAGTGGAGTTGTCTTATCTGTACAATCCCGAACCCTCCAAGATCGGATATCTGCACGACGAAGTGGGTCCGGATTACCTTAATCGCATACTGATCCCGGAAGTGCGATCGGCGACTCGTGAGGTGATCGGTAAATACCTACCGGAGGAACTATACTCCACACAGAGAGAAGCCATTCAGGATGAGATTTTCCAACAGACAAAAGATGCGGTAGCCAGCAAACACATCCATCTGGATGCGATTCTCATTCGAGAGGTCGAATTGCCAAACACCTTGGAAGAGGCCATCGAGCGAAAACTTCGTGAAGAACAAGCTTCGCTAGAGTACCAATTTAAGTTGGATCGAGAACGACAAGAGGCAGAACGGAAGATCATTGCTGCGAATGCTGATGCGGAAGCTAACCGGATCATCAGCTCCAGTTTGACCGACAAAATCCTCAAAGACAAGGGCATTAACGCAACCCTCACCTTGGCACAATCTTCCAACGCAAAGGTGGTGGTCGTCGGAAGTGGTAAGGATGGACTCCCCTTGATCTTAAACAACAACTAAGCGTCTATTCATCCTAAGAAGAAATGGAGGGCTGCATGTTTTCGGACATGCAGCCTTTTTTTTAACTGGTGCTCAGCCAGCCATGCGGCCCCAAATGAGCAAGGATCTGCCTCTTACCTTTGATACTTGACCTCTCCTCCGACCAGAGTGTATAGTACCTCTGCATTAAGAATATCGTCATCGGAACAAGTGAGAAGGTTTTGGGATAGAATTACAAAATCTGCGTACTTGCCTACCTCTATCGATCCCTTAATGTCTTCTTCAAATGCTGCATACGCCGCATCCAATGTGTAGGATTTAAGTGCTTGCTGGCGTGTCATGGATTGCTCTGGAAAGAACTCAAAACCATTATCGATACGCTTTCGCGTCACCGATGCGTAGAATGACTCAAGGGGATTGACGTCTTCTACTGGTGCATCGGTGCCATTTACGATTATTGCTCCTGATTCCAGCAGGGATTTCCAGGGATATGCACCATGACGAGCGCGCTCATATCCAAGTCGTTTTTCAACAAAAGGAGCATCCGAGGTGCAGTGAATGCCCTGCATAGTGGGAATTATGCCCAGTTGGCCAAAGCGCGGTATGTCATCTGGATGCAAATGCTGAGCATGCTCAATGCGCCATCTAAAGTCCTCCTCTGGACGGTTTGCGTAGATGGTTTCCATAATGTCCAGCACCTCACGATTTGCCCGATCGCCTATGGCGTGCACGCATAACTGCATACCAGCATCCATGGCCAGGTCTGCAATGGCCTGAACCTCGCTAACTTGGGTGGTATTTTGCCCCAGGAAATCGGGTTTGTCGTCATAGGGCGAGAGGAGCCAAGCTCCAAAAGACCCCAATGCTCCATCCACTTCCGACTTAATCGCCCGGACGGTAAAATGGTCATCGCCCAATCCAATCCAGGGGAAAGAAGACAATTTGCCCTCCATCTGTTTGGAACTGTGTCGCAGCATGGCCCATAAGCGCAGATCCAGTTCTCCCACTTCGGCCATGTCCTTATAGCGGTCCAACATCTCAAAAGATGATCCCGCATCCTGAAATGAGGTAACTCCTTTCTTGAGGCATTCCTCTTCAGCAAGCGCGATTCCTTCCTTCCACACCGTCAGCTTCTCCTCCATACTGAGTTTTGCCAAATACTCTTGGTAGG
>JAHQVP010000136.1 GCA_019634275.1 Saprospiraceae bacterium | reverse complement strand
GCATCCAGGTGAGTAAAGGTAGTGGCAGGAGCAGGAGCCGTCCTGAATGCCATCCACGTGCTAGAGAATGGTCCAGCGTGTATGTTGAAGTTTCCGAAAGCAGAAAGAGGTGGAGGAAGTGTTTGGGACTATGCGGCAACGGCTTGCATCTACCACGAGTTGAACCTGCCCGCCACCAATTTTGGAGGAGGGAAGTTGGATCTAAATAGGAGCGAAGGCACGTTTATGAATCATGAAGGCGTCTTTTATGCTAACTTAAGGAGTGTTTCCGGGACCTAAACTTTTCTCCTTATGGCAAAAACATCATCCGCGCTGAAGACGAAGCAAAAATGGTATGACGATGCTCAAATGGTATGTACCTTGTTGCTCTTCTGGCCACCGGTTGGGCTATACGGGATCTACAAGAGCGGAACCATACCAACAAGTTGGAAGTATTTTATATACTGCATATTTCTCGTGATAGGCATACTTTTGTTGCTGGAGATTTTGAGGTTGAGATAGTAATTCTGTGACGTATTCAGCAGGGAAGACCTCTGTCGGCAAACATCAGCACATTGATGAAGGAAAGAACCAATTGGTTAAGTCATTTACTAAATTTTATTGCGGTCATCTTGGGAGTCTACCTGGCCTTTTACATAAATGAACGAGCTACTGCGAATAAGGAAGCTAAGGAGAGTGTTACCTTAATGCGCTCGCTCATCACTGACTTATCTGATGATATTGCTACGTATGAAAACTATCAGATTCCAACCAATCTCAAGCAACTGGAGTCGATTGAAGAGGCAGTTGCATTACTCACGAGTGGCCAGGTGGAGGCGGCCGGCGAAAAGTTGAGTGTCGTTTTTCAGGTTGAGAATTTCTCTCCTACGACCTCCATTTACAGCACCATGAAGTACTCAGGAAAGCTCAGATTAATCCAGGATATGCGACTGCAAAAGGAGTTGAGTGACTATTACGAAGGCCTAGTTGTCGAAAGCATCAAGAAAGGTGATTTTCAGGCAGATTATTTTACATCCGAGCTTTTAAGCTGGTTGATCAGTAATGTGGATATCCTCGATATGAAGCTGGTCAAGAGAGATGATTTATTAACGCTGCGCAATAAGCTCGTCATTTATGGATCCTTGGTCGAACAAAAAGTGCTGGCTTACAAATCGATCGTAGAAGAATCTAAGGATCTGCAATCGACTATCGAGGCCCTCTTAGGCGAAAATCGTGAGTAAATGATTTCGAAATCTAGACACGCTTTTTCCCTAAACGTGACAACATATTGGGAGCAACTGTGCACAATCAGGAACGCCGGTAGGTATTATCTTCCGTTGAGCTGATCAACTCATGACTCTGATTGTCTGGCTCGATTCATTAGATCCTGTACCTTGGATTGTCTTCGACGTGTGGGCTTAATTGAGTTTTTTCCAAAGCTATAGCGCAGCCCCAATACCACTTTCTGGTTATTGCGATAACTGATAAACCGGTCATCAATATTGCCAAAGACGGTTCGACCGGTTGGGAAGTTGGTGTCGAGGATGTCGTCCACATTAAGTGTCAATCGGCCTTTGCCTGACCATATGGTTTTTTGCAAGGCTAAGCTGATCTGAGAGATGGAATTGATCGTGGAAATGGTGGCATCATGGGGAGGTATCCAAAAAGCATTGAGCTGCAATCGCCATGCTTTAGGAAAGGTGAGATTGTGAAAAGTGCTAAGGAAGTAGAATTGGTTAAGTTGGTCAAAGTCCAGCCCCGAGACTTGTCCATCAAAGTCACCGTATACCATAGAGGCATTCCATCGACTGGACCAGGACTTCGTAATGATGATGGGGAGATTAAAGCTGAGTGCGTAATTATTTAAGCGGCCGATGTTGATCGGGGTCACCGATACTATTTCTTCATTGCCCTCTTGAATTATGGCTCGGTTAAGGTTGTTCTTAATAGTGGCATAAGCAAGACTGAAGAAATATTTTTTCTTCAGGGTATAGTTTATTTCCGTTCTCCAGGCGAATTGAGGCAAAAGAAATGGGTTGCCTGAGCGAAAGGTATTGGTGTTGACAAAGAACTTAAAAGGATTGAGATCATTGTAACTCGGTCGGTCAATTCTTCTGCTCATCGACCAACCGAAAGCATGATCTGGATGACTGTGGAAACTCAGCCCTACAGAAGGAAATAGATTGTTGTAGTTGTTTTCGAACTGCGTCCTATCCGTCAGCTGGTTGCCTTGTATGTTAGTGGCTTCGTACCTCAGTCCGATGTTGTAACTAAACTTGGGAAGCGACTTGCTCAAATTGATGTATCCAGCACTTACCTTTTCCTGATAAATGAAGTGATTGCTCAGATTGGTGTTGGTGGTTTGTATATTTTGGACTTCATCCAAATAATCCAGATCATTGTCGGTGCGCACATCCGTGTATTTTACCCCTACTTCGATCTTCGTCCCCTTTGGCAGAGTGTGGTAGTAGTCAAGCGTTCCCGCGTAGAGAGCGAGCGTACCATCTACATTTCCCAATAGCCTATTAAGTTCTTGGAGGTCTTGATTTGGCCCGACCCTACTGGTGGTAAAACGTTGATCAGAATCATTGTTATAGTCCGCCAGATCAAAATCAAATTCGAGTCCTTGCCCTTCGTTGATCGTATGTTTTATGTTGAAGTTAAAGGAATGCTGATACCAGTTTGTGCGGTTGTCCGTCTCGGTATACATGGGAGGGATATCAGTCAATGCGTCAGACAGGTTTTGTTGATAAATGTAATTGTCAGCCCTTTGGCCGGTGAGATTAAGGTTGCTGTTGTAGAGGATGCCAATCACGGTCTTTTCGTTTGGAAAAATGTCGAGGCCCAGCTTGGGAAGATGGTTTTCCACTGGGATCTTAAAGGTGTTTTCCAAATCGAATGCCAGCGCCCGATCTGACCCGGGATAGAATAAACGTTCCACCAGGATCTCCATAAATTGATTGCGCTTGGCCACATGGTAAGAACCGTAGAGATTGTATTTTTTAGACCTAAGGTTGAAGTCCACCCCGGAATTGAATCGCCAGAATCTGCTTTTTCCCAGTGATAGATTGGCATTTCCGTTGAGTCCATAGAACTGCCCTTTTGTGGTGATGATATTGACTATGCCGGCATTGCCTTCTGCCTGATACTTAGCAGATGGATTGTGGATCAGTTCAATTTTATCGATGCTTTCGGCAGGCATTTGTTCGAGCATGTTGCGGAGCTGCTCTGCGGACAGACGGCTCATCCTGCCATCCATTTGCACCAGTACTCCATTGCGGCCATTGAGTTGAATGTTGCCATCGCTGTCAAGCGATACACCTGGGGACTTTTGTAAGATGTCCATGGCAGATCCCCCCGTCGCCAAGGGACTTTGTGCCACTTGTACCACCAGTCGGTCGCTAAGCCTTTCAAACATCGGACGCTTGGCCGTAACCACGACATCCTCCAGCACTTCCGCATGTGGTGAGAGGGCAATCGATGCTTTGGTATTTTTTGATACTGTCAGATGCTTAGTCTCATGGCCCAGGTGATCGAATTCAATGAGATAAGTCTGTTCGTTGGGCAGGGCAAAGGAGAAAAGTCCCGCTTCATCACTTAGTTCCCCCTTCACAAAAGAGGAGTCCGGCAATGATTTAACGACGATGTTGCAGAAGGGTATGGCTTGATCGTTGTCGTTGAGCACTTGACCCGAAACGTTAATCTGCGCATGGACTTTCGAAGAGATTAAGAGCGTAAGAAGGAGGATACTGCGCATGGCTTTTTCTTCAAAGATGAAGTGGAGGCCCGTGGTGACATAGTAGTTTTTGGACAGTCTGGTGACTTTCAGGACTTAATACTATTAAGTAGGATTAATATTTTTTGTCGTATGTTTGTTAATACTACATTATAGTATTAAATGATGTCGCTGAAATTAGGAGAATTTGAAGAGGTAGTGCTGTTGACTGTTGGCGTGTTGCATGGCAATGCCTATGGCGTTAGTATCAAGGATGAAATAGAAAGAAGACTTGATCGACAAGTCAGCGTAGGTGCGCTTCAAATAACACTCAGAAGGTTAGAGAAAAAGGGATTCGTGAGATCTGAGAAAGGAGGTTCCAGTGAAGCACGCCGAGGTCGTCCGAAGCTCTATTTTACGATGACTTCCTACGGCAAGAAGGCCCTTGATCAATCACGAGAAACGCGCAATGCACTTTGGCGGGCCCTGCCGCAATTCGTACTTAAACTTTAAACATGACCCCGAAGTGTGATCCGCCGAAAGGTGCCTTAGCGGTATTAAGATGGTTCTGTAAGCCTGAGTATCATGACGCCATTGAAGGAGATTTACTGGAGCTCTTTGAGCGTAGGTCAAACGAAGAGAGCTTTAAGTCGGCAAGTCGAAAAATGTATTTGGATGTCCTGATGCTATTTAGACCAGGGATTATTAGGGGGTGTAGTTCCTGGTGGAAACCTGGCAATTATGCTGCGCTTATGCTGAGTTTGCGTGTGGCAGGTCGTCAGATGGTTAGAAAGAAGGGATCTACCTTGACTAAAGTCTTTGGGTTAGCACTTGCAATTTGTACATGCCTTTTGATCACACTTTATATAGTTGATGAGTTGAAGGTCGATCAGCATTATCCTGATGCTGACCGTATATTCCGCATATATGCCCAGGACCATGTTGAGGGAGATGTCTCTGCAGCATCATCATTTCCAGCGCCCCTCATCGAGACTATTTTAACCCAGTATTCTGATGTGGAGGCCGGTACTCGTGTGACTTCGTTTAGTGCACTGGAAGGGCCGGGCAGTAATCTCGTGCGCCGTGTTGATAAGCAGCAAAATACGTATGAAGAAGGTTTTGCATATGTCGATCAAGGGATGCTGGATATTTTCCAACCTCCGCTTCTGCATGGCGATCTCACTACGGCCCTGACGGATCCGAATTCCGTTGTGATTAGCCAAGAAAAAGCGGAAAAGTACTTTCCAGAAACAAATCCCCTTGGTCAGACCATTATTCTAAATGACAAAATTGACCATCCCTTCACGATCACAGGAGTGCTGGCGGCAGGCCAGGCTCGGTCTCATCTGACATTCGACTTCTACCTTTCAATGGCCGAACACGAGTTTTGGGATGGAGAGCAAGATCAGTGGCTGTATAGCTTCTATGATTGTTACGTCAAACTTAAACCAAAAGTATCTTCCGAGGCATTCGAAAGAACCTTGAAGCAAATCAGTGAGCGATATATTGGACCAGCAAAAGTAAACGCAGGATACATAGAGAGCTTGGACCAGCATTTGTCGCAATATGTCCTCCGGATTCAACCGATCAAGGATCTTTATCTGAAATCGACAATCGCTGGAATTCGAGATGGCTATGCCCATGGCGATATTCGATTTGTCTGGCTCTTCGGCACGATCGCCCTTTTTGTCCTACTGCTAGCGGTAATCAATTTTGTAAACCTGTCAGTCGCTCATGCTGCTACACGCGCGAAGGAAGTAGGAGTGAGAAAGACTTTGGGATCCTCTCGCTACTCGTTGATGAATCAGTTTCTAGTCGAATCGATTCTCTGCACTATTGTGGCTTTTTCGATTGCTATTATTTTGGCGTATTTGCTGGGACCTTTTTTCAATCAGATTTCTGGCAAATGCATCGATACTTCTTGGTTGTCTTTAAAGTCTCTTCTGGTTCTGGTATGTGGAGTCGTAGGGCTGGGATTGTTGGCTGGGCTATATCCAGCACTGTACCTATCTGGGCTTACGGCAAAAGATTCAGTGAAAATCTTCTTTGCAAAGAACCACCTCCAAAAGAGATTGCAAGAGCGACTCATAGTGGTGCAGTTTTCCACTGGCGTTGTTTTGCTCATTGCGACCATCATGATTCATCGCCAAGTAAATTTCATATTGCAGAAGGATGTAGGATTTGACAAAGATCAAATTGTACTGTTGCAAGGGGTGCAGACCGTAGGAGAAAGGATACCAGTGCTGAAGGAACATTTACTGCAGATTCCGGAAGTGAACTCAGTCTCAGTCAGTGATTATGTGCCGGTTCCTGAGGGTAGGCGATCTTGGTATCCCTTGTGGGTAGAGGGTCGTAAGGACATGGATATTCAGGTCTCAGCTCAGAATTGGAAGGTGGATCATGACTACTTGACGACAATGGGATTACAGTTATTGGAGGGAGTGGATTTTAATCCTGATAGAAAGAACAAGGAAATTATCATTAACGAAAGACTGGCCGAGGACCTAGGATTGGAGGAACCTATAGGTATGTTGATCTCCGATGGAGTGGAAGAGTCCTTCACTGTGATCGGAGTAGTAAAGGATTTTCATTTCGAAACGCTCAAGCATGAAATTCTGCCACTGTCCCTGGCCCTGGGAGAAAGCCCAGAAACCATTTCGATCAATGTAGCTTCCAAAGATGTTGGCGCTGCGGTGCCCAAAATCAAAGATGTTTGGGAGCTATTCTCTCCGACGCAACCTATGCGACACGGTTTTCTGGATGAATACTTTGCGACAGCTCATCAAGATATCCACCGGATGAGATGGGTTTTCTCAGCCTTCTCAGCAGTTGCCATTTTCCTGGCATGTCTAGGCTTGTTTGCTCTGACAGCATTTATCGCTGAGCAGCGTGCTAAGGAAATTAGTATTCGTAAGGTTTTAGGAGCTTCTATATCAAGCATTATACGACTACTCCTGAGTCAGATTACCTACCTAGTGGCCCTCTCGTTATGCCTGGCCATACCAGTGTCTTGGTACCTATTGAATCGCTGGTTGCAAGACTATAGCTACAGGGTGGAGCTAACGGCTGATGTTTTTATTTTGGCCGGTCTGATGATTATGTTGGTCACGCTCACTACGATCACTTATCAAGTCATCAAAGCAGCGTCGGTGAATCCTATCAAAGTGATGCGCAAGGAATGAGGTGAAGTTGCACCCACCCGCAGCATATTTCATGTAGAGAACCAGATATTGCAGTCATTGACTTGGGAGTCAGTATTTGCTGCTGTCTAACATCAAGTGAGGACAGTTTGCGTGAAGCCTACTAGCAATGTACTTTTACTTCGTTGCTATTGGACAAGCATCGTGGCCCTGACGCCCGAGAAAAACGCCTTAGCTTTGTTGCTTACCGGCACATGTTATAAGCGGGATGGTGAGAATTTACGAGTTATGCTAAAAAAAATATTAAAGGGGATCGGAATTCTCTTGGGAG
>JAHQVP010000135.1 GCA_019634275.1 Saprospiraceae bacterium | reverse complement strand
GGGACAATCTCAATATTAACTCTGTACTCGATCTGCCGCTTCAGGCAGCTGCTCTAGCACAAGGTGTCGTTTCCGAGAATTATCGGGTCTTTTTCGACAGTTCCTACAAGTATCTCGTATTGATCGTCATGGAGCTGATCATTTTTCAAGTTGCCATTCGTACGATTGAAATTGTAAAGGGGAAGAAAGAGGTTTTGACCGTAGGACTATTTGCTCGAGCCCAGGTCCGAATGATTAAGGTGGCAGCCATGAATTTTGTGTTGGAGAATATCGGAACGTTTATAGTCCATGCTGTGACCGGACTTCTCGGTTTTGAGTTTTTGGATGGCCCATTGGTGTTTTTTGTCCAGTGCTTCTTCCTTGGACATACAATCATGGATAACTACAACGAGATCCAGCAGCTAGGCATCAAAGAGAGCTATCATTTTAGTAAACATTTTCCGGGGGTTTCATTCGGCATTGGTGTCGTCCTCTATGTCCTTTTGCTAATTCCAATTATTGGCCCTTTGGTAGGACCAATCGCGGCGTGTATTGCCGCCACGTTGGTTATGTACCAATTGGATGTAGACAAAGATCGAGCATCCATTGTGACCACTCCTTCGACTGAATCAGAATTGGTCTAGAGATACTGGACGCGCCGTTCACTTTTGGGTGTTGTCCTATTCATGAGCAGTAGTCAGACCCAAGCACTTGGCTTAGGTCGGTTCTTTAGTAAACAATCGTCATAATGGGAACTCGCCAAATCTACACGTTGAAAGCAGGGAGTTTTAAGAGGTTGCAACTCAAACAGGACGCCTCCAGTCCTATTCTTCCTCATGCTGTGCGCGTTTCCGTGAAGGCCATAGGACTGAATTTTGCCGATGTATTTGCCGTACTCGGTCTTTATAGTGCCACGCCGGAGGGATCCTTTGTTCCCGGGTTGGAATTTGCTGGAATTGTGGAGGAGATCGGTGATGAGGTTGATGCCTTTTCTAGAGGAGATACCGTTATGGGCGTAACCCGTTTTGGGGCGTATACTGACGAGATTGTCATCGATACCAATTACGTTCTACGGCTTCCTTCAGGCTGGACGATGGAAGACGGCGCATCTTACCTGGTCCAGGGATTGACCGCCTACTATGGCCTGGTTGAGTTGGCGAGAATTCAACCCAATGAGTTGGTTCTGGTGCATAGTGCGGCAGGGGGTGTAGGTACTTATGCCCAGCGCATTGCTCATTACCATGGGGCTACTACAATAGGCACTACCGGATCAGCAGCCAAAATGGAAGTGATTAAGTCCATGGGATACGATCATGCATTGCTGAGAGATGATTCCTATGAAGAGCAGCTGGCAAGACTTCTCCATGGACGAAAACTCGATGTCGTCATGGAGTGCATTGGAGGCAGGATTTTTAAGTCATCATTGAAGCAGCTGGGCCGATCGGGTAGAATGATTGTCTACGGTGCTGCGCAATATGCTTCTGCCAACGACAGACCCAACTACCTAAAGTTGGCCGCTCGCTATTTAACACGACCTAAGATAGACCCGCTTGATTTGATTCCGGCAAATCATACCATTGCTGGTTTTAATTTGATTTGGTTGTATGATCGGGTTACGTTGATGAAGCGGCTCCTGGGGGAGTTAGATGAATTGCGACTACCCAAGCCGCGTATTGGCCACGTGTACCCATTTGAGAGTCTTGTTGACGCACTAAAAGCACTGAGAGATGGTAAGACCGTAGGCAAAGTAGTCGTGCGGGTGGGCGAGGGGACCTAGTCGTTGCCTAGAATACGCTTTTTCTCCTCTTCGAATTGAACTCTTGTTATTTCGCCCCTTTCCATACGATCTCCCAGGCGTTCGATTTGTTCATATGGAGTGAGGGTCAGGGTGTCTGTTTCGAGTAGGTCAGGTTGCGCCGGCGGCAACTCATTCACCCTGACAAAATTATTGTCTTTGTAGGAGACATAGTCGGGTTGAGACCTCAAAAAAGCCAAGGCTGGATCAGTGTCAATTCGATCAAAATCATCGAATCCACACTGCACGGCTTCCGATAAATGATAGTATGCATCTTCTCTATCACGTGTGATGGAAAAGCAGCAAGCCAGATAATAATGTACAACTAGATCGTCGCGATTTGCCTCCAACAGCTTATCGAGGCTGCGAATGGCATTTTGATAATCCCCACGATCATAGTGTCGCAGCGCCTCTTTCAGCTTTTTAAAAGAGCTCTCTTCCTGGACTTTCTGTTTTTTACGTGCCCGAGACTTCTCTGCCTTAAGCTGCTTTGCTTCTCTCTTCTGTGTCTTTTTCATGCGCCGTCGTTCTTTTCGGCTCATGCGTGTGATGCCCATATTGTAGCGATGATCAAACTCTGCTTTCGGCATGACAAACAAGAGCACAGCTTCTATAAAAGCAAGCACACCAAAAAAGGCGATGAGTGGCATCTGGCCCCGTGATTCAATCGTAATAAGGATTGCGATGATGGCTCCGGCAAAATGCATGATGCCTTGCAGGCGTTTACCCAAGTAAAGGCGATGTACACCGAAGACACCAAGGACAAGAGCCAATATCCAGGCGACGTGTTTGTTGCGATGGCCAATGGGCCCTTTTTCAACCGCAACCTTTTCTTCGTTTAGCTCAAACTCGGGGTAATCAGCCAGCGCCTGATTGTCTGGGACAACCAAGCCTTTGCTACTGATGGCATAGATTTCAACATCATTAAAGATGTTGCGTAGTTGAAACACTCCCATCGATACCGCTCGCAGCCAGGGATGATTCTTGATGTCATCAAATACCTTAGCAGTGACGAAAATGCTTCCGGTTGTACATAATCGCTCTACGCGTGCTGCGATATTGAGACCGTCTCCATATGCGCCTTCTTCGTCATAGGAAATGTCTCCGGCATGTATCCCTATTCGGAGGGGGACTTGTGGATGACCCTGGAATGCAAGTTGCATGTCCACCGCACATTCTACTGCTGCCACCGTACTGTCAAAGATAGAGAGCGTGCCATCCCCGTAATACTGAAGAATCTCACCTCCAAAGTGCTCGTGCGATTGTTTGAAAATCTCTCGATGCCGATTACGGATGCTCATAGCAAAAGCCTCATCACTCTGCATCATCGCGGAGAAACCGGTGATGTCCGTAAACATAATCGCTGCTAGCTTCCTTTTCAGAACAGGTCAGTTTAGACACAAATTTATCAATTTGGCACTATGATCCCATTCCTTCTTCGACGAACAGAAGATTACTTCCGTTTCTTTTTACTGGACTTGGCTATGGGATTGAAGGCCAAAGCTAAATCTACCCAATGGTCCAGGTCAATATCTAGATCGTAGCCCTGGTCATTTACAAAGACATAGCCTTTCATGGGGCGTCCTGTAAAGTCCATAGGCATGCAACCCGCTTTAGTCAGCGATTCTTCATATGAAGCAGGGCCAATTCTTGCCATTATCTTGTCGCCAACAGCACCCACGCACATTTTACCATCGACCATGTAGCACAGTCCGCCAAACATCTTTTTGGTCTCAATGTTGTCGGTTTTACGTCGAAGAGATTGTAGGATTCTATCCGCTAAATGATCATCATAAGCCATAATTACTATGCTTGTATCGGAGCAATTTGCTGTTTTGATTCGACTTTATTTTTGAGCCAGGTGGCACTTGCTACTGATGGAGTCGACTTTATCGTCTCGAGCAGTTTTCGCAATGGCTCATGGTGCCCGATAGGAAGTTTCGAGAGTCTAATAGTAAATTTGATGAAGTTTAGGTAGCTCTCCCTACGCTTCTCAGAAATGGTCGTTTTACGCCGGTTTAGATACAGTCGAAAGCTTGCCGCAAGCGAATGCAGTGCCTCGTATTCGCCAAGCTCGTAGTAAGTGGCGATGAGCATGGCCTTGGCTCCAAGATTATAGGTAACATCTTTGTATTGGACTTCTTGCAATTGAAGGAGGACTTGATCGTATTTACCCTGATAAAAGTAGAGCTGGGCTAGGTTATAGGTCATTGCATTTTGTCGATGAGAGGCCGGGATATACGGACCATATCGGTCTATGAACTTTTTAGCCCAATCAAATTCCTTGAGTCGCAGCGCAAGCACCACTACATTCTTAAAAGTCCAATGGGTGATCTGGCCATTTTCGAATATCAATTCTCGCTGCAGAAATTGCTTGTACAGAGAAAAAGATTCTTCAAGAAAATGGCTTTTTCCATTATTAATTTGGCGATTGCAGTAGTTGAGCGCGGACTGGTATACCTGCGTCATTTCCTTCTGAGGCAGTGTGGCTCCCGATTGTTCTAACAGCTTCCTCAAGACATAATATTGGGATTCATCATTGGGAGCTAAGTGCAGTTGTACTATTTGGTAGTAGATGTTAATGATAGGGACTTCTCTAAAGTCTGCTCGTTCCAGTTCTTCCATAATTTCATCCATCAGTGGATTCACCACAGTATGGGTACTGAAAGACTTACGGCTTAAGATCTCACAGTAATGTCGGAGTTTCTCGGTAATGTAGAAGGTGTCCAGTCGATGAAGTATGCCCTCAAGATTGGTCTGGTCAAAACGTTGGGTACTGCTGTCATTAAGGTCATAGAGGGTTTGTTCGAATTGATATTGATGATAGAAAAGCTCCCCGGCTTGGTCGATGTCCAGATTGAGTTGATTGCGTGCGCGCTTTACATTTGCTTTGTATAGTGAGGAAAACTCTCTGTTTTTCAGCGACTTAAGTCTTTCTACTTCCATTAAATTTTTATTCTTCAACAGATGCTCGAAAGCAATGAACTGCTCCACACAGGTAAGCGCCTCCGTCAGCATCTTTCTCAACTTTGGATCATCAAAGGGCTTTTCCGGATATAGAATGTTCCAAAGTCGAGCGCGTTCAGGAAGGTCGGACTTGCGTTTTACCTCCGCAATGAGGTAGGTAAGGAGCTTAGAGAGGTCTGCGTTGGTATTGAGATAAGGAGAACAATGGAACTTTTCCAACCGGTTGAGCTCTGATGTTGAGAATTGGACAAGAACTTTATGCAGCTTACTGTTATTCATTGATAAACAATGCTTTATGCATATTTAATAATAAATTTATTGTGTTAAAGTACAACTCGAATATATAGCCAGTTAGCGATTACCATTATATTCGACTCATTCTTAATATCTTCCATGATAGTCAGAACGCTTCTCTTTTTCATAAGCGTCTTTGTAGGTGCTAATCTGGTCTCTGCTCAAGAAGTAGAAAAGTACCGAATCTATGACGTACTGCCAGGTGAAAAATTTGCCATCCCTGTTGAGAGCACTCAATATCCTGATATACTTCGAGATGCTCGACATGGTAGCGTTGCCAAGTTTAAGTATTTTTTCGAAACACAGTATCGCATCAGATATCAGCCTTCGGCGACGTTTAGCGGTTTGGACACGATTGTGCTGGTCAGCTATCATGAAGATGGCAGTCATGAGGAAGCAACACAGTTAGAAGGACTATTGATGCGTGTAAATAGCACACGTGCAGTAGACGATCATCATGTATATAGTGGAATGTCACCCCAGTCGCTGGCAGTGACAGACAATGACGATGCAACCAATGAATTCTGGATCAGCGAGATCGTGCATGTGAGTGATGGTTCTGCGACCATTGCAGACGATCAAAGAAGCCTTCGCTATGTGCCCGCACAGGATCGC
>JAHQVP010000134.1 GCA_019634275.1 Saprospiraceae bacterium | reverse complement strand
TTGGTCACTGGATTGCGTGACAAGATGGCCTTGTTTTGGAGCAATCATTTTGTTACGCAGATCAGTGAGTATGCTTGTGCTCCAGCGGCCTATAAATACCTGGTTTGCCTACAGGAGAATGCCCTGGGGAATTTTAAGGACTTTGTGAGAGCGATTGGCCTAGATGCGGCCATGCTCATCTACCTCAATGGTTCGGGAAATTTCAAAGCTGAGCCCAATGAGAATTATGCGCGTGAGTTGTATGAGCTTTTTACCCTGGGCAGAGACAATGGATACACGCAAGAAGACATAACCGAAACGGCTCGTGCATTGACTGGCCATGTTGTATTTCCCTGCCCGATTGTATCGTTTCTCGAAGAGCTTTGGGATGAGGGCGAGAAAACCATCTTTGGCCGTACCGGCAATTGGGGGTATGACGATGTGATCGATATTCTGTTCGCTGAGCGCGCAGATGCCATTGCCACGCACATCTGTCGAAAGATATATCGGTTTTTTGTGAGCCACGAGAACCCGGATGAAGACCTCATTGCAGAACTGGCCCTCAGTATGCTCGATCACGAATGGGAGATTGCTCCTGTTTTGCAGCTGCTGCTAAGCAGCGAACACTTTTTTTCAGAGGAAATTATTGGAATTCAGATTAAAAGCCCGATTGAATTGACCCTGGGGACCTTTACAGAGTTGGGCATGGAATTAGGAGGAGATGAGGAGCTTCAGGAAGGACTGCAGGAAATTGTAGACTTCTTAGGCCAGACCACCTTTCAACCCATCAACGTCGCTGGATGGCCAGGTCATCGAAGTTGGATCTCGACGGCTTTCCTGCAGGCCAGGTGGCAAGGGGTGATTTTCTTAGTTGTCTATCTCTTTGAAAGTCAACCACAGATGCTGGCCGACCTCGCCATCAAGCTCAGCAATGATTCCACTGACCCTGCAGTCGTCACTAGGGTCATTATGGACAGCCTCAGTGTACGTCCGCTCGAGTCAGCATTATATGAAAGAGCCACGGTCGTCTTCAAGGCAGGAATCCCTGAAGGTTATTTTACTGATGGACTGTGGAATCTCGGTTGGGAACAGGCACCGTATCAAGTGCTCTTACTCATGATTCATCTTTTCAAACTTCCAGAATTTCAACTCACTTAGACATGGAGAAGTACCATCAAAAAAACATTTTAGGATCCAGATTAGCGGATGGACATGCTCATGTTGAGCAACATGCCTGTCACAGTCGGAGGTCTTTTCTGCACACCATGGGTGTCGGCAGTACGGTTGGACTCATGCTGGGAAAATGGTCGTTGCAGGCAGCTACTGCGTCCCCATTATCTCAGGCTTTGACCAATTTGGAGAATGATCGTGTATTGGTCCTGGTGCAGCTGAATGGTGGGAATGATGGCCTTAATACTACCATACCGCTGTACGATTATGATTTCTATGCCAATGTGCGCCCACGAATTGCCATCCCCGAGCAACAGGTTATCAAGATTACAGATGAAATTGGTTTCCAACCCATCATGAGTGGAATGAAAGAGATGTGGGATGAGGGAAGCCTTAAGGTGGTGCAGAATGTCGGCTATCCTGATTCCAGCCTTTCCCACTTTAGAGGTACGGACATCTGGAGCGCTGGTGTGACGGGAGAAGAGACCATCACTTCGGGTTGGTTGGGAAGATGGTTGGAGCGCGAGTTTCCTGACTTTCAAGAAAGCCCACCTACGGACCCCGCTGCCATTCAAATCGGAAGCTTTGGCAGTCAGGTCTTTAACGGTACCATGTCGGGTATGGCAGTCAACGTGTCGAATCCAGACGAACTAGCAGAGATTGCGCAAAATGGTGAGCTGTTTGATCTGGCGAGCGTTCCTGCTACTTGTTACGGGGACGAAGTGCGCTTCCTGCGCACCGTCACCAACAGCACCTTTGTTTTTGCTGAGCGCATCAAAGCGGCATTTGATGGAGGCGGAGATGCGGAAGCGTATCCCAACAACTACGGTGGCCTTGCGGATCAACTGGCCCTTGTGGCACGCTTGATTAAGGGAGGGCTGGGAACTCGCCTCTACATGGTGAGCATCGGCAGCTTTGATACACATGCGGATCAATTGGCAGATCATCAAAACCTATGGAATAGCGTTTCACAAAATCTTCAAGCATTCTATCGAGACTTAGCTTCGTCGGATGACGAGGGACGGGTACTCACCATGACGTTTTCTGAATTTGGACGACGCATAGAAGAAAACGCCTCTCGAGGTACCGATCATGGTACGTCAGCACCACTTTTTCTTTTTGGACCTGGCTTGGAGGGCAGTGAATTAGTAGGCGATGCACCAGACCTTCAAGATCAGGACCGAAATGGAAATCTCAAATTCGGTACAGATTTCCGTAGTGTCTATGCCTCTGTTCTGGAGAACTGGCTGTGCGTTGATGGTCCGATTGTGGATCAAGTGTTGGGTGGTAATTTTGCGCGCATTGAAGGACTTCTCAATGGATGCAACCCCACCACTTCAGACCATGCTTTTGTACCATTGGAGCGTGAGATCGCCCATCGTGCATTGTATAGCGGAGGGGGAGATGTATTTATTGAGTACGCCCTTCGCGTGCCAGCCGAGGTTCAGCTGGATGTTTTCGATCTTTCGGGCAGGAAGGTGACATCCCTGGTGAGGGGCCGACAAACTGCCGGTACGCACCGAAGTCTGATCAGTCGTCATCGCCTCCAACTTGCTCCAGGAAATTATGCCTACGGATTGCAAGTGGACGGAGCTCAATACAGCAGACTCATTGTATTAAAATGATACAAGAGGCCGCTGAATTGCATGGCACAGATCACCCGACCTGCCACCTGGGCTAAGCATTTTCAATGTGCTGGATCTCTTGGCCAATAGGCTCGATTTAGTAGTTTCGTTGCATGCGATTGGGCTTCGGCGATACACTTGGGGTCAGCCTGTGGATGAAGAGATTGCTCCCTTGCACCATCTTGGTGACAGGCTTTCTTTTGGGATCCAGCATTTATGGGCAAACTGAAATCGCTTTCGAACTGCAGGCTTACCCAACGGGGTTAATTCCGGGCCTCCGGTTGGAGCACAATGCGAGTAGGAACTTGTCGGTACACTTGCGATTGGGATATCAACTGATCGATCATCGGGGCCTCGGGAAGCATGAGGATGAGAAGGGACATGGTTATGGTGGTACGCTGGGATTTAGTCGTTACTTTGGTACACAGACCCACCGTTGGCATTGGGGATTGAGGAACGATGTTTGGTTTAACAGCATTGATTGGAGAGACGACTTGGATCGTCCAAATCCCCGTAGCGGGACTACGGAGATTACGGTGATTCAGCCCACCGCTCATATCGGATATCGGATACTGCCCTGGAGTGATTGGTCATTGACTCCTTCTTTGGCTTTCGGGTACGAAATCAATGTCAAGACCAGAGGAGAACCAACGGGTGAGGGTCCTATTCTATTGGTTGGGATTTCCCTGGGGAGACAGTTGTGAAGTTGGCATCTCTCTACTTGGAGACTTCCTCTTCCCATTTGGTCAGTTCGCTGATCAATTTCTTTTCTTGTGGCAGACGCTGTCCGATCAGGTTGTTGGATTCAGACGGGTCGGCAACTACATTATACATCTCGTACTTGCCCGATCGGTACTTAATGAGCTTCCATTCGTTAGTGATGATGGCTGCATACTGATCTTCATAACTCCGATAGAAGAAGAGATTACGGGGTTGGGTCTCCTTTCCCGAAAGCAGAGGCAGCAAACTGGTCCCATTGATGTCTTGATCTTTACACGGATGCCCGTTTGCGATTTCGTATAAGGTGGGATAAACATCTATGGTCTGGATAGGCGTATTCATGGATGCGCCCGAGTCTGTCACTCCGGGATAGTGCATAAGGAAAGGCACACGGGCTCCTCCTTCACCCAGTGCATTGCCTCCGCGTTTGCCGCCAGCTAAGGGAGCATTGTCAAATAGCCCCCCCTGGTCTGAGAGGAAAAGGACTATGGTGCGCTTATCAAGCGCCTGCTCAGACAAGGTCTTGCGAATTTTTCCTACCGAATCATCGATGCTGCTGACCATGGCAGCGTATTCGGCCTCTTTGCCCCTAAGGCCTTCAGATCGATATTTTGTCAACCATTTCTTGTTGCCTACGTGAGGTCCATGCACATTATAGTACCAAAAAGAAAGCAGGAAGGGCTTTTGCTGGTCGAAAGACCGAATATAGTCCTGGGCTTTTTCGGTAAGATGCTCGGTGAGATATACACTGTCGGCAACCTGTTGGAGGGGGTTGCCTAAAGTAAAGTATGGTGGATAGTAACTTCTAGGATGGCCGAAATTTGATACGCCATATGTCTGATCGAATCCCTGTTTCTGCGGGTGGTAGGGCTCATGACCAAGATGCCATTTGCCAATAAACATAGTTTGATATCCTGCCTCTTTGAGCATTTCCGCGTAGGTCTTTTCCTCCAACGGCAACCAGTTGATCGACGGATTATTCGCAGGATCCGTAGGCCAGTAATTGTATTTCTTCGAATTTCGACCAAACTCATCCTCCTGCGTAATATGCCTTACCATTTGCAGTCGCACCGCTTCCTTTCCAGTTAGGAGAGAGGCGCGGCTGGGACTACAAGTGGGCGTGGAAACATAGGCGCGCGTAAACTCCATGCCTTGGGCGCGGAGGGCATCGATGTTAGGGGTATGAAATTTTTTATTGCGGTAGCCCAGATCATTCCAACCGAGGTCGTCAACAAAAAGGAGTACAATGTTGGGAGGAAGGTTATGAATTCGTGTGCCAGTTAGTCGCCTATTTGCCCGTACTCCCGCAGGGATGATGCCAATGGTGTCCAAGTGAGTATTAGTGGAAGCCTGGCCGGGGCCACTGGTCCAACCTTCCGATACCGGGTTGGAGAACGCGGCATCCTCATCGATCGAGGAAATGCTCTGATCCGGTTGAGCACTAGCTTGATGGATCCACAACAGCAGGAGGCACCTGATCACCAAGCGCCATTTCGAAGAGGAGAGAGACTGGTGCATGATTAGAAATGGTGCAATTAGATCCCTTGGTGAAATGCGCATTCGAACCTTTTGATCGCTTGTGCCGACAGAGAATAGCAGCAAATAGAAGATCTATTCTTGCTTTCTAAACCAAAAGTTCTGAAAAGGATCGCTCACTGTCTGCAAATGACTCGACGGGTATATCCATGGCATTAAGCATTGTCCGATAGAGATTGCTTAGGGGAGTTTTACTCTCATATTGCAAGTGTTGGCCCGTGTGCAATTTATGACCACCGCTCCCGCCCAATACAATAGGCAGGTCATATGGAGAGTGTCGATCCCCATCACTCAGTCCCGATCCGAAAAGCACCATGCTGGAGTCAAGCAAGGTGCCATCTCCCTCCTTAATGCTATCCAGTCGCTCTAGCATATAGGTGTACTGCTCGATATGCCATCGTGTAATCTTAATATACTGGTCAAGCATTCGGGGGTCCTTGTTATGATGTGATACTGAGTGGTGAGCATCGTGGACCCCTTCGAGAAAGGAAAAATTGCGTTGGCTAACCGAATTGCCAAACATGAATGTGGCCACCCGGGAAGCATCACTCCAGAAGGCAAGCACCATAATGTCAATCATCAGGCGGACCTTTTCCGTTACATCGACGCCTTGAGAATACTCTGCCCATTCATCGATGCGAAGATCCATGCTTTTGAGCTCCTGGCGCACGTCGGCGGTGATATTGGCTTCAAAATCTTTTAGATTTTTAGGTGCGGTGATGCGTTTTTCTACTGAGCGTACTGCTTCAAGGTATTCTCCCAATTTGTTTTGATCTTCAATACCCAGTTTGCGCTCCAGTTGCTTTGCGTCGGCCTGGACAAGATCCAAAACACTCTTCTTATGGGGATCTGGTGGTAACGGCTTTTTGCCGGGTATATGGTTTCGGAAAAGTCGATCAAAAGCCAATCGGGGTTCGATCTCTCTCGGACAGGGAGTAGCGGCATCCGCCCATGATATGGTGCCACCGTATAATCGCGTAAACCCTACAGCAAGATCTACCCCACTGCGAATCCGGTCGATTCCATATTGCAAAGAAGGGAAGAGGGTGTCCTGACCAATGTGTTGAGCCATGATCTGATCCAGCGAGGTTCCTCCAGCATTTACTTTTGCATCCACCGTGCGTGTAATTGGCATGGAGGTCAGAAAGTTGGCTGTCTTTGTATAGTGACCGTCAAATTTGCTGATCGAGTTTTTATTCATTAGTCCGCTGAGGACATT
The DNA here is from genome assembly GCA_019634275.1 of Saprospiraceae bacterium. Classification (GTDB taxonomy): domain Bacteria; phylum Bacteroidota; class Bacteroidia; order Chitinophagales; family Saprospiraceae; genus CAJQNM01. The sequence continues at coordinate 8,961 of JAHQVP010000134.1, read as the reverse complement.
GACTTTTCCACGGATAGAGGACAGGGGCTGCAATATGGGAGAAAGGGCATAGTCGGGTCCGGTTTCTTTCGGTGTCCATGCTGATGGATATGCACCATTGGGCATGAAGAGACAAGCAAATCGTTGAGGAAAATGTTGCGGCTTAGATGCTGCGTACACCGAACCAGGGTGAAGACTTTCCAGAAAGGGCAACGCAATGGAGGCACCCAATCCCTTTAACAAGGAACGCCTTGCAAATGTGTGTTTCATAATTTGTTGTCTTTGTAGCGGTCCACTAGATCACTTCTTCTGTGACGAAACGGATAGCTTTGAACCAATCCCAGTAGCATTTCTTGTCCACTGAAGTTACTAGAAATCAAGCGATCAGTCAATTGATCAATAGTGCGGGTATCCAGGAATTGCAAAGAGCGACCCAGCGCAAAGGACAGCATCTTACGCGCAAAATTTTCGGCAAATGCTTCTTGATCTTCCACCAGAATGCGCTTAAGTTGGCCAGGACCTTCAAAAGAAACTTGATCGCTAAGCCTGCCACTGGCATCGATTTCCACGTTTTCAGAGTACTCTTCACGCCATCTACCAATGGCATCAAAGTTTTCTAGCCCAAAACCTATGGGATCCATTTTTTGGTGACAGCTCTGGCAAGCAGAGGGTTCTCGGTGAAATTCTAGGAGACTGCGAAGGTCTAGCTCATCGTGTACTTGCGCTTTTGCCTCGGCCAGATCCGGCACATCAGGCGGCGGTGGTGGAACACGTTTTCCTAGCAGTTTTTCTAACACCCACTGCCCCCTTAAAACGGGACTCGTCCGCGTCGGCAACGAGGTCGCTGCCAGGACGGCTCCCATACCCAGGATTCCCCCTCGTCGATCATCATCAAAACGTACGGGCCGCAAGTGATTGCCCTGCACATCAGCGACCTGGTAGTGATGGGCAAGTTCCTCATTCAACATGGAAAAATCACTCTGCAACAATTGTAAGAGATTACCTTGATTAAAGACATAAGCAAAGTATTGGACCACCTCTTCATGCAGGGCCTGTCGCAGAGAGGGCGTAAATTCCGGGAAGAGCACAGGGTCGGCATGATTGACTAGCGTCAGGTCTTGGATGCCCAACCACTGAGGTGCAAAATTGGCTGCGAAGCGACTAAATTTTGGGCTTCGCATCATCCTTTCGGCCTCGCGACGCAAGACGAGAGAGTCATGAAGGTCTTCGCGATACGCGACTTCAAGTAAGGTGTCATCCGGCATCGAGGACCACAAGAGATAGGACAGTCGAGAGGCCAGCTCAAAGTTGTTTACAGGATATGGATTCTCCGTGGGTAAGTTGTTTTCTATGCGAAACAAAAAACTGGGAGAAATTAGGATCTTCTTAAAAACGACCATGAGGCTTTCTTCAAATCCGTTGTGTTTTTTCCAGTTTTGGAGATAGATGGTGGAAAAGAAATGAAGCAAATCGGCTTCTTCATCGGCATCTAGAAATCGGCGATAGGCGCGCTGGGCAAATGGCATGATGGCAGCTTGCGCATGTTCCATCGGTTGCCTCCAGATGACAATTGGTCGATCCCTTTTCGCTTTCCACCAGTTGGTGATTTTTCGAAATGCGGAAGGTCGATATTCTTTGGTGACAAGGCTACTCCGTTTTTCCGGTGACTGAGAGACCTCCCTCATCAGTGAATCTGCTGCGTCATAATAGCGCTCCCACAAGAGAGGAGTCATATACAGTACCCTGCTTTGATTGTCAAATCCTTCTCCTCCTGAGGCATCAGCTGGGAAAAACCGCGTGGCATCAAATTGAACATTAAGTAGATCATGCATCGTATACCCGTACTCCCGATGGCTGAGCCTGCGCATGATTGCAGGACCAGGATCCTTTACGGCAAGGGCCTTATCTAAAATGCGATTGATGCCTGCGATCATGGTATCACGTTCTGCGTCGCTCATAGGAGGTCTGGAACTGGGAGGCATAGATCCTTCTTCTAGTGACTTGATGACGCGTCTAAAGAGCTCTCCTCGCCGTGCCACATTGTAGGCGAAGTCATAGACATCAAGATTGATTCCACCTTTGTTGTCGATGGTGTTGTGACAGGAAGAGCAATGGTTTCGGATATGTACCCGTACTTGTCTCCTAAAATCCAGGTCGGCTTGTGTATCAGCAAACATCAGCTGCGGCAAAAGCAGAAGACAAGCGATCAGAAATGGTCGTGCGTTTAACATCGTTGTACAAGCTTCATAAAATACAAAATCCCTTTCAGAGATAAGGGTAGGGAGATGCTGCAGAGAAGTCCCTTATCGTGTTGCTCAGGAAGAATCATCCATAAATGCAACGACCCTTGACCGGAAGACGACATAGTTGAAATGTAGTCCGGCGAAAATGAGCTGATGCCAAAGTATGTCGTAGATTTAGACGGATCCTCGAAGGGTTGAATCCTTTATTAGATGTCATCCGCTCCTGGACAGTGTATCATCTGGAAAAATCAATCATGAATAAGAAGAAGCTTGTAGCATATGATGCTCTTAACGATCGCCAACCGGTGCATAAGTTGATGGCAGGTCTGGACTTGGTCGTCACTCGATTCGATGATCGCATATCGGTTTTGTATGGACGATGTCTTCATCGGGGTGCGCTGATGGGGGATGGCCATGTTCAGGGCGAAAACCTGGTTTGTGGGCTTCATGGATGGGACTACCGCCTGGATACGGGAGTCAGTGCTTACAACAACGCAGAGGTTTTACACAAGTTCTTTTGTGAAATCGCTGATGGATGGGTTTGGGTTGACGAGGATGAGATTGTGGCTTACCTCCAAGAGCACCCTCAGCCTTTTCAACGAAATGAATATTTGGGCACGTACGCCGACACACATCCGGAATCGACCGAGCCCTACACAGCATACATCAAGGAACTGGCCCAAAACGGTCTCAAAAACTATGGACATCATGGCCCTTCAGCAGCGATGGGCGTGGATCGCAATAGTTTGCCGAAATGGGAGGACATTCAGTTCTTACCCGCGCAGTTGGCGGTACGGCCGCTGCTCGATGAGGATAAGGTCGATACCAATGTGGTCATCGGTCCAGCCGCAGGAAAACCACTGCACTTGGATATTCCACTCTTCGTGTCGGACATGAGCTTTGGGTCACTATCACGCGAAGCCAAAATAGCATTGGCGAAAGGGGCAGAGATGGCAGGCACTGGCATATGTTCTGGCGAGGGCGGTATGTTGCCAGAAGAACAAGCCAATAATTCTAAATACCTCTATGAATTGGCATCTGGAAAATTTGGTTTCTCCATGGACAAGGTCATGAAGGCACAAGCGTTTCATTTTAAGGGAGGACAAGGGGCAAAGACAGGCACGGGTGGCCATCTTCCTGGCAACAAGGTGACCAAAGAGATCGCTGCCGTTCGTGGCTTAAAGCAGGGTGAGACCGCCATTTCGCCAGCTGCTTTTCCCGACCTGATTACTGCAGGGGACTTTCGAGAAGTCGCTGAAGAAGTGAGAGAACGTTCCGGAGGCATTCCGATTGGCTTTAAGATTGCCGCTAGCCGAATTGAGCAAGACATTGATTTTGCGCTCGAGGTGGGTGTTGACTACATTATTCTGGATGGTAGAGGTGGAGGTACAGGATCTGCACCTACCGTACTCCGCAACAACATCAATGTGCCGACCATTCCAGCGTTGGCTCGGGGAAGGAAGCATTTGGACCGCTGCGATGTGCCGCAGGTATCGCTCATCATCACAGGAGGCCTGCGAGTTGCGGAAGATTTTGCCAAGGCCATGATGATGGGCGCAGATGCCATCGCCGTGGCCAATTCAGCCCTACAGGCAATCGGTTGTCTGGGGATGAGGGCCTGCAACAGCAACAATTGTCCTGTCGGCATTGCTACGCAAAAAGAATCCTTACGCAGTAGATTGATTGTGGATGCCAGTGCGCAACAGCTCGCCAATTTTTTTAATGCCACCAATGAGTTGATCAAAGTGATTGCCAGATCTTGTGGGCACGCTGAGATCGGGGCATTTAATCATGGTGACTTAAGTACAATGGATTTTGACATGCACCGACTGACGGGGATTGCCTATGCAGGTGTTCTAAGCTAGACTAAGTATCGCTCGACTTTCTTGGGATTTTTGATTCAGGGCGTGAACTGTATCACCACTTCAGTACCTCCTTGCCGATTGATTTGCATCTCTGCTTTTAATTTATCGACAAAAGCACGAATGAGTTTAAACCCTAAGGAATTGCTTTTGGCAAGTTCCTCATCGGCCGGAAGACCCCTGCCATTGTCGGCGACACGCAAGGTGATTTTGTCTTCCTGCTGGTCCAACGCTATGCTGATTTTGCCAGATCCGGATGCGGGAAATGCATACTTGAGAGCATTGGTCACCAGCTCATTGAGAATAAGGCCCAGCGGCATGACGGTGTCGACATCAAGGTTGATTGGGGGGATGGAAAGGTTCAGATCAATTTGATCCTGCGCCGCATCGCGATAGCTCTTCAAAAGGCCATCGGTCAATTTCTCCACATAAGCCCTGAAATCAATTTCTGTGAGGTCCCCATCTTGATACAAACTTTGATGTATCAATGCCATGGACTTTACCCGGTGACGTCCTTCGTTCAATGCTGCAGCTGTGGTGAGGTCAGCTGTGCGCGATTGCAAACTGAGTAGAGACGACACGACCTGCAGATTATTCTTGACCCGATGATGGATTTCCTTCAGAAGGAATTCTTTTTCTCGCAGGTTCTTTGAGATGACATCGTTCTTGTCGGCAAGTGCCTTTTCGTTCCTTTGTTTTATTCTGTTTTGACGATAGAGCAGACCAATTACTATGGCCAGCACACCGAGCCCAAGGGCAAGCAGATCGTTGCGCCGGGAGGCCTTTACCAGCTTTAGATTTTGCTCCGCGTTCTCCGCATTTAAGGTGGATATTTCCAGTTCTTTTTCTGCTTGCTCATACTTTGCCTCCAGCTCCGTTACTTTCGATAGAACGTCTGCATTAAACACGCTGTCTTCGATTTCCTCGTGTTTCTTTAGGTATTGATATGCTTCGCGGTGGTCGCCTTCCTTCGCCAGTGCCATGGACAATCCTGCATAGGACCGCTCTTTGACCTGTGTGAGATCATGTGCTTCTGCAAGATCGACGGCTTCGCGCAAATATTGAGCGGCAATTTTTGATTGATCCAGCTTTAGGTGATTCATGCCCAATCCGATCAGACTGGTGGCGATTTCTCTGGGCCTAGGCTGATCTTTGATCATCTGATAGGAAAGGGATGCGTAGTCCAATGCCTTTTGGTGCTCTTTCTTTTCAGAATGCATGTTGGAGAGGCCATTGTAGATGTAAAATAAGATGTCCTGATTCCGGCTCATGTCTTTGGCAATGAGCTCGGCATCGCCATAGTATTCAATCGCAGAGTCAAAGTCTTTTTGTCTGGTCGCCAGATTGGCAAGATTGAGCAAGAGAGTGGCTTGATGGTTTTTGCTTCCTTGCTTACGGGCAAAGTCCAGGGCGTAGGTATAGTAGGTCTTGGCTTTTTCAAATTTGCTGGTGTTCTTATAGATCACCCCCAGCATGTTGTAGCAATCTGCCATGCCGCTCGAATCACCAATGGACTGATAGGTCTGCAAGGACGCCAGTGCGTGCTCGGTGGATCTTTCCCAGTCTCGGTTGCGATACATGTTTGCTCTGTTAAAGTCAACCTTGGCCAAGCCCTTTTGTATCCCTCCACGCATGAATGCGGCAGCCGATGTATCCAAATGAAGGAGTGCAAGTTCTGCTTCGCCCTGATCAAATGCTAGCTTTCCTTTTTGCAAGGCGATCTCTCCCTCAATGGAAGGGTACTTCATGTCGGCGGACATAAACTCAGCAGAATCCAAATACCGGCGGGACAGCTCGGCGTCCGACCGGCGGAAGGTACGCATTAGGGTGAGGTAGGCTTCAGTCCGCAGGCTGTCGTTGTTGCTTACTTGCAGCAGTCTACGTAGACTGTCTACCGTCTGACTGTGCGCAGGTAGACCCAAGCCCAAAACCAACAGCATCAATAGGGAGTGTCGCATGCAGTAATGTACTAAAAGGTTGGGAGGAGTAGCTTGCTACAAAGAGATGTGCAGAGCCTCTGGATGACCTGGAGATATAAACCCGTTCTTTCTTTTCAAAAGAAGGGGCCTTCTATATTGAGTACATCGACCGCCTGTAAGTGTTGATCAAGCGCCGATATCGTGGTTTTACTAACAAAGGCATTGAAAAGAAAAACACGCTCTAGCGCCTCCATGCGTGTGAGCGTCAAGGCGTGCACGTCGGACACGTCGGTATGCGAAAGGTTAAGAACACGCAATCTTGGGTGCCCAATGAAGTGTTTTAATCCACTGCCATCAATGCAACACTTGGCAACCATCAACTCCTCCAGGAATGGCATTTGACTCAAATGAAAAAAGGCAGCATCCGTGATGTCAGCAGAGACCAGGGATACCTTCGAAAACAAATGCCGATGAGGCATCAATCTGGCAATTTGGTCGTCGGTTACCACCTTGGTGGGTATCTGCATGGAGATGCGGTACAGTAAGGAATCAGCAACGGCATCCGGCTCAATTTTCAGGCCTAGGTCTTGACCTAGCTTTGCCATTTTAGGTGCCATGGACCGTATTTCTTTTCGATTGAGTGACGTCATCATTTGCCGCTCCATGATACGCTCCAGTTGAGCATCCATGGCCTTTAGGGTCAAACTATCAGTGGGGCCGGTTCCGAGCGTATCTTGAGGAGAGGCCCCTTGTTCAATCCACCAGTCAATGATGCGCCGCTCCGCCGTCGTGAGCGGAGTGCGGCCATCGGGTGGCATAAATTCCTCGTGGTTTGTGGGCAGATGTACTCGAATCGAAAGTTCGCTGCGTTGAGGTGCACCAGCCACTACAATGGGAGCTTTGCTTTTTCCGCCCCTGATAAGACTCGAGTAGCGCTGCATATCAAGGCCCCCTTTTGGATTGGAGGAATTGTGGCATTTGTTGCACTTCTCGGACAAGATGGGCAGAATGATTTGTCCAAAGACCTGCAATGAAGCTGGGTGGACTGCAGCGTCCGTTTGCGACAATAGTTTTTGCGCTTTTCTTTTCTGAAGAGGTACTTGCAGGAAGACATTTCCATGGGTCAGGGAGCCGCCGAGGTGTCCGCTCGATATGGTAAGGACCAGGCAGACGGCCAGGAGGGACAAACGAGAGCGCTGCCACTGTGCAGCATTGGACTGAGTCCTTAATTTGGTGGCCCAAACCCAGTAAATCCCTAAACCGATGGCCAACCATTGATGTTTGCGGATCACCGCACCTCCGTAGTCTCCGGTATGCATCAATAAGGCCCCTGCCACAACGGAAGTTAGGATGCTGATCAGCGTTGTCCAGTAGGCGATGTTTATCCAAGAGGATGGCAGTTTGTTCTTCCGGTTGATCCACTCTAGTGCCACGGTGGCGAGTACCCCTACTATAGGAAAGTGTACCAACAGCGGGTGAAAACGGCCAATGAAATTGCTGATGTAGTGTGCAGGATCGAGCGACCATGAAGGAATGGACAGCAAAAACAGGCTTGCAAGCAGGCTGCTGATGACACGCATTCTTTCTGACATGCGGAAAAGATAACAGCAAATTGGCAGGGCTCCTAGTTTTTGAAACTGGAAAGATTTGTTTCATGAACAGGTACTGACGAACCATTAGAGGTGCTCGCAAACCTTGATGAATTGATCTAAGTAAATAAGATGGGCCAGAAGTACTTTGTATCTTTTAACATTGCCTGTAATTCATAATGCGTTTGAAGAAGATGAAACGGCACATATCGGTCGTGGTTTTTGTAGATGTGGTGGGGTATACCGCCCTGATGCAGAAGGATGAAGCCGTTGCTGCAACGGTCCTTCACCGCTTTCAGGAGATCGTATGTGCTTGTGTTCAGGAATACCAAGGGCGAGTTTTGGATTTCTATGGTGACGGTGCGATCTGTTCCTTCAATACCGCAGAGCCAGCCGTGTCTTTCAGCCTTCGTATTCAGAAAGAGTTTATAGCGGCACCAGAGGTTCCAGCGCGGATCGGAATGCATCTAGGTTCTGTGGTAGAAGAAAATGGTCGCTTCTATGGAGACGTCGTAAACCTTGCTTCTCGCATAGAATCCATTGGTAAGAAAGGCTCGATCTTAATGTCAAAGACAGTTAGAGATCAAATTAAGAACAAACCAGTATTTGAAGTAAAGTCTCTGGGGCAATTTCGATTTAAGAATGTAGCGGAAAAATTGGAAGTATTTGCCCTTGCCAACTCCGGACTGGTCGTTCCCGACCGCAAGACCATCAAAGGCAAGCTTGCTGATGATACGGTCGGTAGAAAGAGATGGCTCACCGCGGCAATGATCCTAGTCTTAATCGCAGTCGGTATCTTCTTTTTTGCAAAGAAGGGAGCAGGGGATTCAAGAAGTGTCGAACAAATTGAGGGCAGCAGCATCGCTGTACTTCCTTTCAAGAATTTCACCGGCAATGAGGGGTTGGAATATTTTTGCGACGGCATCACGGATGACATCATCGGACGCCTTACGAAAGTACAAGCGTTCGACAAAGTCATTTCACGAACATCGGCTTTTCGCTATAAGGAAACGGTGAAGAATATGCCTGAAATTGGAGCTGAGCTTGGAGTCAACACGATACTGGAAGGAAGTGTGCAACAGTCCGGCGACCAAGTTAAAATTCTGTTGCAGCTGATTGATGCGCCGGCAGATCGTCATATTTGGTCGACAGAGTATGTCGGGAAGTGGCACTCGAATGATGTTTTTGAGATCCAGAAGCAGGTAACAGAAAGCGTGGTGGATCAGCTGAACTTGGGTAGCCAGTCGGAGAAAATTTCTCAATCCCTACAACCGGTAACGGCAAATCCAGAAGCGTACGAATTATTTCTAAAAGCAGAATTCTTGAGGAATAAGTCCACAAATGAAGGCTTCTTGCAGGCGCTTGAACT
>JAHQVP010000133.1 GCA_019634275.1 Saprospiraceae bacterium | reverse complement strand
CATGCTTAGTTCTATAACTGAGTTCCCCCCATTTAAGTGACTCTTCCAATACTTCCACTTCCTTCAGTGTTGTGGCTTTATCTATGATCAACTGGCGCAAAGCAGCCATCTGGGCGCGGGATACCGCTGGAAATTGTGCAAGCTTCCTTTGGGCTTCGGGTGTCGTCGTTATATTCATCCTACCACATTTGCATGGCACGTCATTTTCAAAAGTAATGCAATCCCATTCAAGATTCTGATCGAATAATTCGATCAGCTATCTTTTGACGCGAAACGCTGGATTGCCCTCTGGATCGAGGGTTAACTTGACCAAATCTTTTCGCTCCAGGAGCTCCAGGGTCTCCTGAGCTTCATGTTCGTCAATGCCTTGCTCTCTTGCCAACTCCGGTATCGTAATGTGGCCGCCGTGGCGATCAATTAATCGAAGTGTGTCGTCCGTCGATTCCTTCTGCTCACGCCTGTATTTTTGCAACAGCACATATCGTCGATCGCCTTTCATATTGCCTACGCGCGCAATCAGCTTCTCTTTGGTAAATTGCTTTAATACCTTATCGGCAGCTTTGGCAGAAAGGCCGGTCTCCACTACAATGGTGGCTAGGGTCACGCTATTGTCGTATTTGTCAAACAACTCATATAGTCGATCGACGGTTAAGCGTTGATCATATCCGGGAGTAATGCCGGGCGGTAGCGGAAAACGAAGCTGATGAAAGCCACTGATTCCATTTGAATAGGATTCCACAACGTAGCGACTCTTTAGAGCGGCGATCCGGTGGATCATTTCGCTTTTGGTGAGTCCAAAAAAATCAGCAAGCTCACGGTAGGTGGTAAACTTGCCAGCAGCAGAATGGAGGTGCATGATGATCTCTTGGTCGCTGATGTAGCTGGTGCGATCCACCGCCTTTTTGGCAGCCGTTAAGTAAAGGGCCACAAAAACCAAGGGCACTACCACCCCCAGCAGGATTGAAAGCAGTACGGCTATGGGCATAGGATGCTTGATTTAGCTCTGTCAATCCTTAGTCCTTTTCTCGCAATCATTGACTTGGGCATCTTGCCCTTCGACCACCGGTATCCGCCTGCTCTCATCTTTACTCCGAAAACTTGTCTATAGGGGTCAGGGATACCCGTCGAAATTCTACTTCAGCTCCTTCCGCCTGCAGCGCAATTCTTCCTTCTCGTGCGGTACAGTCATGGCCCGCATTGACCATATCGCCGTTGACCCAAACTTTTAGGGCATCTCCCAGGCACTCGATTTTCATGGTATTCCAATCGCCGAGTTTGCTTTCGGAGCCATCCGTAAGATTCAAAATACGTCTCTTCTTTCCCTCTGTGATGCCCCACTCCTCAGGGGCTCCCCGACGATTCACCATGTCGGGAACAGCAACATCTTCCACAATGCACCAGAAGTCACCTGCATTCTCATGCATCATTTGGACTTCCAGGGACTTAGGAAACATCCCGTACAATGATCGGGGAGTAGAGGCATGCACCAGTACACCACAATTGCCGGGTTCACCCGCAAAGCGATATTCTACCTCCAGGCGGTAGTCAGAATAAGACTCATGAGTTATTAAGTGACCTCGTGGCTCCCCCATGCTGACCAGCATGCCGTCGCGCACCTTAAAAGGGCTTGGCACATCACTGGTGTCCATCCGCGGCACATCCACCAACCAACCCTTCAGATCGTTACCATTAAAGAGCTCCTGGGCCGCTGTTTCCCCTAATGAGAAAAGCATCAGCATTCCGAAAAATGTTATCCTTCGCATGCTCCGAAAATACGCATCTTCGTCCAGTTGGACACGGACTGATGATTCCCATCCCAGACTACAGCCCACCTGTTTCAAGACCGACGTAAGACTACTTCAAATGTCGAGCCGGCACACATCAGGAGAAAGGCAAGGGTAGCGATGATCTTGACTCAATCGCCTCTTTCACCCCTCAAGGTCCATAATAAGTCTTCGGTTGATTTTGGCAAAAGCCATGTTTCCGCTTTGCTCTGCCAGTTGCAACGACCTCCTGGCAGCCACCAAAGCTTCTTCGGGCCGGTCAAGATCCTTCAGAATCAGAGCCTCCCGATAAACTTGAAAAAACAAGGCCTTTTCTCCTGCTGTCACCTTCTTGATATACGTGAGTGCCTTAGCTAAGTCGCTACCGCTTTCATGAAGATAGAGCGCGGCCAAATAGTAGTCAAAAGGTTCCGGGCCGCTGAGCCTCCGGTCAATTTGAGACAAGATGGCTTCGTGCTCCTTAATCGCAATGGGCACTGAGACCTGACTTTGAGCCCACTCTATGACCAAATTAGCTGTCTCAAGTGTCAGGTCATCAAAGTAGATCAATAAAGACTCCCGATTCTCAATTTGGCGCACGGGTGTGGTAATCTCCGCAATGGACTCCTGGTCCAGATAGCTGCCCCAATTGGAACTGCCGTATACATAAAAATGGATGCGCCATTCGTTGGTATTGGGTGTGACCAGGATGGCGTATTTTCCTTTGGGCAAAGGCTGCCCGCCAACGCTGAAGTCCTTGTCCGCAGAAAGAAAAGTGGCAGCATTGGCTCCCAGTCGCCAGGGTTCTGCATAGGGGACCACGCCTTGGGCACCAAATCCTCTCCGGCCTTTGAGACTGGGGCGGGCATACTGCAGATCAAACGTGGTGAGCCCCAGGGACTGCGAGATGTGTAGGCTAGGACTGGCCGCAGGTATGTCCAGTTGAGCAAAACCCACACCAAGAAAAAGTAAAAAGAAGGCAACGGTTACAAATAGTCTATGTTTCATTTTTTACGGTTTAGATATTCAGAAGGGGAGCACCCCATAATTTTCTTGAAGGATTTATTAAACGTCGCTTTGGAATTAAATCCAGATTCTTGTGCAATGGCGAGTAGCGTCATTTCCTTTACTCGATGAGTGCGAGCCCGTTGAATAAATTCTTGGATTCGGAAGTAATTGACGTACTCATAGAAGTTCATCCCAATGCGTTCATTTAGCAATCGAGACAGTTCTGGATTGTTGACATCGAGCATTTTGGCTAAATCTGCTTTCATCAATTTTGCATTTAGATGGGGCTTCTTCCGCTCCATGATATCATCCAATTCGGCCTTTAATCTGTCAAGATCAACTTGAGAAAGTCTCGACTGGCTGTACTTTTCAGGTCTGATCAGGGAGCGGTACTGCAGCACTTCTGGAGAAAGCAATTGATGAAACATGATAAATAGGATCAACATGGCGATCGTCAACCATATAAATCGCCGAAACACTCGCTCTATGTCTTCCCAACCCACCAGGCTGCTGATGTAGATGGTCAACCAAACCGCAAAACAGAAGCCTATGGCCCAAAGGAAGTTTCGCAAAAATTGAATGCGCAGATGGTAGCTTACTTGCTCTTGCAATGCTTCTCGAAGTTGTACAAAGGAGAGAACACTGAGGATGTAATATGAAAGATTCACAACCAATCCAGAACCTACCAGCAAGGTCACTACTCGAAACAACTCTCCGCTTTCGATACGCTCATTGATCACCGCACTGGACGGCAACATGTAATAAAAAGTGATGATTAGCCCATAGGCAAGTCCTGGTATATAGTGAACCAGGTCACGGTAGGAAAAGGTATGGGCGGTCAGGGACGAGCGGACAAAAAGATAGATTGTGGGTCCGAAGAACAAGATGGAAAACTCGGAAAGCCCTACCCACCGCCTGGATCCCCCAAATAGACCTTCTAAGTAGAAAATGTGCCCACAAAGACCCACCAGCAAAACCAATACTAAAAATATAAGGTATCCATTGATGCTCTTTCGCTGCCTGCTGGACATGATGTAGATCAGGAGCAACACAATGGCTTGAAAAAAAGCAAAGTAGGTCACATGCCTAAACAGTCCATCAAAGTACAGTCCTGTGGCAGCAAATATCATTGGTGAATAAACTGATTGATGTGAAGTATGCTTGCATCCAACATCTGGCCATGCTCCTCCTGAAACGCAATAAAAGCGGCCTCATTTTCCCAGGACACCAACAAAAGTCGATCGGGGGCATAGCGGTAACCTAATGGAGACTCCCCGTTATGCAGATCCAAATGTATCTGGCCACCAGATTGCTGCACCAGGGCCCGCCAGTGAGTCAATGCATCCTTCAATGCCGCAGGCTTGTCGGTCCACAATCCAGTTGTCACATGGTATTGTGAAGGATCTATCGTAAAAGTGAGATCTCTCTTCATCGGATAATAGGTTAAACCGAAGTGACTCCAGATCTTCCTACGTTGTTGATGGAAATCAGGTACCCGATCCAGAATCACTTCTGCAAAGTCTCCCCGGGCTTGCAGACTGCTCCATTTCCCAAAGATTATGACTTCAGCGTTGAGATTGCCTGCTGTATATCCCTGGATGTCCATGCTGCCTAAAGTCTCATATGTGTGCTCTTGGGCCACAGGGAGGGCTTCCTTAAAATATCGTGCTACGTCTGCTTTCACGCTGTCATTAAAACTCATGACGATCACGTCCAGTACTTCACCTGCAGAAACATGATATGTTTTGATTCCTTTCTGTGCAGGCAGACAAGATATCACCATACCGCCCAGTAGAATACTGAGGACCATCACTCTCAAGTACGATTTCATTGTTTGCTTTTTAGATTGTTCACCAAATCTAATTCGATGATCGATCCAAAGCGGTCAAAATGGGCCTTAATAGGTCTGCATACCGTATTCAGACCTTTTTCAGGCACCCTCGGAGGGTTGCGGCATCACCGTCAGGCTGGTTCCAGAGCACTAAGAGCGCTTAAAATCAAAAAGAAGCTTTTGCCCAATTGAGCCATGAAAAATGCGCCACGACGCACTACACTCAGAAGACGATTTGATAACGTACATCCGGAAAAAACCCGCGTTGATAGGTATCGTCAAAAGCTCCGGTGATGAGGTCCAAGTCGCGTTCAAAAACATTGCGATTACCCACGAAATTGGTGAGGTCGATAAAAAAGGTTTGAGTGGATTTGGCACCATTGAGCCGAAAACCCAACTTCAGGTCGGGCCTAAAATAGGAAGGCAATTTCTCCTCAAAGGTGCGCTCCCTAATCAAGACTTCCCTCCCCTGACGCAAAGATTCCTCTACATCAAAAGGAGTGTAGCGACGTCCTCCTGAGTATGTCACCTTGGTATCGACCGTGAGGGTCCATTTGGGGGACAGTGTGAATTCTCGCCCTGCCAGCACGTTGAAGACATAGTTGCTGTTAAAAAGCGTATTGCGCAAAACACCATCGCTGCCTCGGTAACGGCTGTCAAAGATGGACGCCGTAGTAAGCAAATAGAGCCCCTCACTAAAGAACTTTTCAAGGGTAAACTCAATGCCATAATTTCGCCCCGTGCCATCGTTGTCCAACCCGATCCGATCAGGAAATCCAAAATCAGCACCGGAGTTGACCATGGAAAACGCGGAGGATTCGCGATCTACTGCCAAATCACTCAATCGCTGATAGTACACTTCGCTCTTTAGACGCCAACTTGGCGCAAACAACCAATTCCACCCTGCAGCAACATGGGCGCTCTTGAAGAAGTCGAGATCCTCATTGGAGGCAACTACATTTCCTTCGGCGTCTTTGCGGATCTGCGCGTAGATGGGTATGGGCTGGGTCTGGCTATGCAGCCCGGCCCCCACGGTAAAGGTGTGTACATCGCTCTGTGCAAACTCAAACCCCAAACGAGGCTCGATGGCAAAGGAATTATTAAGCGTCAACCATTGAGTATGTAACCCGGTATTTAGTGTAAGTCGATCATTGAAACGATGTTGCCAATTGACATAACCCTGCCACAGCGTCACCTCCCCCTCAAAGTTGATGTTGTTGCGGATGGCCCCATTGTTTAATCGTACGCTGTCTTCGACATTGAGTCCATATACATCCAATATCGCCCCAGCAGTGATTTTTTCCCGAGCGTTGATCTTTATGTTGTATTTGAGATTCAGCCCGATCTTATCCTGGCGAAAATCTTGCTCATAGTCTTTAACAAAAAGATCGCTAGTGGGATCAAATTCTTCTACAATACCCCCAATGGCAGACGCTGAATAAGTAAGACTCAATTGGGTAAGAGCACGATCGCTATGGAAATACGTATGCGTCAGCCCTACGGTAGCAGTCTTGGAGGAGAAGGTGGCATTCTCATCGTCCTCATTGTACAGATTGTTTCCTCCATTTTCTTCCGCAAGAAAGGCGATGTCGCTTGAGCCCCCAAATCCCCACAGGGCAAATTTGCCGAGCTTGCTCGTTGGCACATTTACCTTGAACGTCACATCTTGATATTCGGGAATCGCTGAACCTGTTCCGAAATCAATGCCCAGTGCTCCAAACACGCCCAGTGTGGAGTACCTGCCATTGATGACAAAGGAACTGTTCTTTCCGAAACCTAGAGGTCCTTCAACTCCTCCTTCAAAACCGTTAAAGCCTACCTGGCCCAGGAACTCGTATCGATCGGTGTTGCCGTTCCTCAGTCTTAGATCAAAGACCCCGGACGTTGCGTTGCCGTATTCGGCAGGAAAAGCACTGGTCAAGAAATCACTGTTTTGAAGATTGTTGACATTCAACATGCTGACCGGTCCTCCGGTGGTGCCCAGGGTAGCGAAATGATTGGGAGACAAGATATCCACTCCCTCCATGCGCCATAGAACACCGGTCGGGGAATTGCCTCGAATGATGATGTCATTGCGATCATCGGACGCTCCACTGACGCCGGCATAGCTTTGCGCCATACGGGCTGGGTCCCCAAAGGATCCAGAATAACGCGCTGCTTCGTCCATTGAAAAAGTACGTGCACTTACCGTGGCGAGATCATTGACGGTCTTATGCCGAAACGATTGATCACGCACCACGACCTCGTTTAAAGCTGCAATGCGTTCGACCAACTGGATCTCCAGCCAAACTTCTTTACCACTCGTTACCAAGACATTGGAGCGCGTAGCATCTTCATACCCCAAGTAGCTAACACGGACGTCAATGCGGCCAATGGCCACGTCGGACAGGGTAAAAAAACCATCTTCACTAGTAGTGGTACCCACTCCCAATCCCAATATCTCAACGGTGGCGCCAATCAGTGGAAAGGACGATTCGCTATCTGTGACGACCCCTTTAATGCGTTGAGTCTCTTGCGCGCCCGAAACCACTTGAAAGAGAAGTATGAGGTGCGCTATTAAAAATCGCCGAGAAAGCATGTATTGCATGGTTGATGCCTCATAAAACGCTGCAATTTTGAAATTGGCGGCGCAAGATGATCACAAGATTGAGATCTTTAGTACGAATTTAATACATAACGAAAGACAGCAGTCAGGCCACAGGGTTGCGAACGGTCGGAAAGGAGCATTATGAAAGAACGAATTGAGGATAAAATCAGGGTCCGCAGGGTTCCGAAACGAGGTATTTACGAAAGGGATCAGATATATGCCATCCTGGACAGAAGTTATATTTGCCATGTAGGCTTCATTTTCGATGGCTACCCAGTGGTCATACCCACGGCCTATGGTCGGGTCGAAAATGATCTGTACCTCCATGGATCGCAGGCGAGTCGGATGATGAAAACCGGGGCCCAGGGAGTACCCCTGTCCGTATCTACCACCGTGGTAAACGGTTTGGTCCTGGCAAAGTCAGTCTTCCACCACTCCATGAATTACGAATCCGTAGTCGTATTCGGCAAGGCCACGGCCGTCCTGGATCAGGAAGAAAAAATGACGGCACTGGCCGCCATATCCGACCACATCATTAAGGGCCGCTGGCAGGAGGCTCGACTCCCCAATCCTAAGGAGCTAAAGGCGACTATGGTACTAAAACTCTCACTTGATGAGGCTTCTGCTAAGGTGCGTACGGGTCCTCCAAAGGATGAAGAAGCGGATCTGGAACTGCCTATTTGGTCTGGGGTTGTGCCGCTGAAGCATGTTTTTGGAATGCCGGAATCAGCAAGCTACGATGCTGGACTACCGATTCCAGAATCCGTAAACCGGATTCTCCGCTAGACATGCCGGCGCCTTTGTCCATACTGGGTATTTCCGCCTTCTATCACGATGCGGCAGCTGCGTTGATCATCGACGGAGAGATCATTGCGGCCGCACAGGAAGAACGATTTACTCGCGAGAAACACACCGCGGCTTTTCCTGTGCATGCCATACGGTACTGCCTGGCAGAGGGAGGGCTCCTTGTGGATGATCTTGATGCCGTCGTCTTTTATGACAAACCGTTGCTCAAATTTGAACGTCTGCTGGAAACCTATTATGCGCATGCTCCCCGAGGTCTGATGTCCTTCTTAAAGGCCATGCCTGTCTGGCTGCACGAAAAACTATTTCTCAAAAAGTTGATGCGTGATGGCCTCGCAGAAGTGAGTGCTTATGATCGAAAGGCGCTGACCCTGCTCTTCTCAGAACATCACCTCTCTCATGCAGCCAGTGCGTTCTTTCCATCGCCCTACGAGACGGCCGCCATCCTGACGATCGATGGCGTCGGCGAATGGGCCACTGCTTCGATTTGTCATGGCCAAGGCAGCTCCATTCAAACCCTGCAGGAACTCCGGTTTCCTCATTCCGTGGGACTCCTCTATTCGGCATTCACTTACTTTCTGGGCTTTAAGGTCAATTCCGGAGAATACAAACTGATGGGCCTTGCACCATATGGCGATCCGGAAAGCGCGGAAACGCTGGGCTTCGTCAAAAAAATCAAAGAACATCTGGTGGTCATCCACGAAGATGGATCAATTCAACTGCAGCAATCCTACTTTCGTTATGCCACCAGGCTCCGTATGATTGACGAGCGGCGATGGGCTGCACTTTTCGGGATGCCAAGGCGACTCCCCGAGTCCAAAATCGATCAGCACCATGCCAACCTGGCGCTTGCCATCCAGCAGGTAACCGAAGATATCGTGCTGCAAATGGCGCGAAATGCCCTTGCCCTAACCCAGGAGGAACACCTTTGCCTAGCAGGAGGTGTCGCATTGAACTGCGTTGCAAATGGCAAGCTGGATCGAGCAAACCTATTTGAGAGCTGCTTTATCCAACCAGCCGCTGGCGATGCCGGAGGCGCACTTGGAGCAGCATTAGCCGTGTACCATATGCATTTCAAAAAAGGACGCTCCCCTCAGGCACCCGATGGGCTCAAAGGATCATTGCTGGGCCCCTCTTACTCCAATGAGGAGGTCAATAAAATGAATCGAAAACAGGGTTGGGATGCACAATTTTTTGAATCCGAAACCGACCTCGTGAAGACCACCGCTGAATTGCTCGCGGATGGGTTGGTCGTAGGCTGGTTTCAAGGAAGGATGGAGTATGGTCCCAGAGCATTGGGCAATCGCAGCATTTTAGCAGATCCCAGGACACCTGGAATGCAGCAAACACTCAATCTTAAAATAAAATTTAGGGAACGTTTTCGTCCCTTTGCCCCTGCCGTTCTGGAAGAAGATAGCGGCTCCCTTTTTGCTCTCGATCATGCTTCACCCTACATGCTTATGACCGCTGAAGTGGTCCATTCCGCACGCACTGCATTGCCACCCCAGTTTAAAGATCTTCCATGGCAAGAAAAGCTGCAGGTAGGTCTGAGTGAGGTTTCCGCGGTCACCCACGTCGACTACTCCGCAAGGGTACAAACGGTTGATTCGCACCGCAATCCCCGGTTTCACAAACTTCTGCTCGCCTTTAAAACCCTAACGAAATGCCCAGCATTGGTCAATACCAGCTTTAATGTACGGGGCGAGCCAATTGTCTGCACTCCGGAGGACGCCTATGCATGCTTTATCGCTACCGGGATGGATGCCCTAGTCATCAATGACTATCTTTATCTTAAGCAAGAATCCAAAGCTCACTAAACCTAGACACAAACAATGCGTGAATTTCTCCAGGACATGTGGGGTTTTCTTTCTGAGCGAAAGAAATTCTGGCTGGTGCCCATCATCATTGTGTTGCTCCTGGTCGGTGCTTTGCTCGTGCTTGGAGGCGGCAGTGCCATCTCTCCTTTCATATATACCCTTTTCTGATGGCCACTAGATCACTTCGGGATGGGTACCAGACCATCATTGTGCTGTCCCTGGCTGCGCTCATCATAGGCTACTTTGCATACGCTGATTACTGCTATATCGTGGCCTTGTCGCTCTTGGGGGGTGCATTGCTTTCTCCCTTTTTCGTTCGCACCATCGATAAAATCTGGATGGCCTTTGCAGCCATCATTGGTAAGATCTCGTCGACCATTTTACTATCCTCCATCTTTTTTCTGCTTTTGACGCCCTTGGCCATCCTCTCGCGCCTCACCGCTAAAGAATCGGAATTTGAGATCAACAAAGAAGACCGCAGCAGTTTTCGCAATATTGACCCCAAACGATCGGTCAACTTCTCAAAGCCCTGGTAGTTCCTGGCGCTGGAGATTTCTCATGATGTGATCTTGTGCACGCCACATCTTGGTCAACAACAGGCTGGAACTAGGTAATTTTGACACGAGTTCAATGGACACCTGTATCTGGTGGGGTCCACTTTCTTTGCTCCTGAGCGTATAGCGCAGGTGCCCGGATGTCCAGGGTAGACCAATGATCTCATAGTGAAAGTCGTGATTGATCACCTCCACTGAAGCATAATATTTGATAAAAAAAGGGATTCTCTTGAAGGGGCGCTCTCTAACCCGATATAGAGGCTTGCCTTGCCGGTCTGAGATTTTTGTGACTTTCACTATCAAGGGAT
>JAHQVP010000132.1 GCA_019634275.1 Saprospiraceae bacterium | reverse complement strand
CCATCAGATACCTGCCTACTATTGCGAAGGCCAGACCTTCGTAGCGGAGTCCGCCGAGGAGGCCCTGGCGCAAGCTCAAGAGCAACTGAATCGACCCGATCTCACACTGGGCGATCTCCAACAAGATGAAGACGTCTTAGACACTTGGTTTAGTTCTTGGCTTTGGCCATTCAGTGTATTCGATGGCTTGGAAAGTAATGAAGAAGTTGACTATTACTATCCTACCGCGCTATTGGCAACTGGTTGGGACATCATCTTCCTTTGGGTAGCGCGCATGATCATCAGCGGCTATGAATTCAAAGGAGAGCGTCCCTTTAAGCAAGTATATTTTCATGGAATGGTCCGGGACAAGCAGCGTCGCAAGATGAGCAAGTCTCTGGGAAATTCTCCAGATGCAATGGAACTCCTGGACCGCTTTGGGGCGGATGGCGTCCGGTTTGGCATGATGTCTTGCTCACCGGCAGGGGCTGATCTGCTCTTTGACGAGAAGCTGTGTGAACAAGGCAGGAATTTCTGCAATAAGATGTGGAATGCATTGCGTCTTTTGGACTCATGGCGCGAGCGACTTAGTGAATCAAGTCCATCGGCCTCGGATGATCTGGCGTCTACCTGGATGTCGGCTAAGGTCTCCAACATGTCTGAGCAATTGTCTCAGGACTTCACTCAGTTTCGGCTTTCCGATGGTCTAATCAAATTATACAGCCTGATCTGGTCAGACTTCTGTAGCTGGTATCTGGAAATGATCAAGCCAAAAACGGGCGATTCCCTTAGTCGACAAACGTGGGATCAAGCCAGGGCCATTCTTTTGGACCTGGTAAATCTGCTGCATCCCTTTATGCCCTTCATCACCGAAGAAATCTGGGCTACCCTGAAAAACAAGGAGACCAGCGACTGTGTGATTGCCCCCTACCCACAGGCTAAATCCTTCAATCAGCGTGACATCGATCGGGTTGAATTTTTAAAGGAGATGGTGACAAAGATTCGTGACCTGCGAAATCAAAATGGCATCAAGGCAAAGCATCCACTGATGTTGCAAGTAGTACCATCCTCATCCGAAAGTGCCCACTTCTCCGAGCAAGGTTTTAGACAAGCGCTCATGCAGTTGGCCAGTCTGGAGGACGTAGACGTGCTAACGGAATCACCAGAAGGAACCCAACTGCTGTCTGCTATGGTCAGTACGACCAAATTATTCATCCCTTATGAAGGGGGCATTTCAGTAGAGGAGGAACTTGCCAAATTCAAGGAGGAGCTCACGTACCATCAGGGGTTTGTCAAATCCGCCACAAAGAAACTGAGCAACGAGCGGTTCGTGCAAAATGCACCAGAAGCAGTGGTCGCCAAAGAGCGTAAGAAACTCGCCGATGGAGAACAACGCATTCAAATCTTGCTTGAGAGTATCGCTCGCTTAGAAGGATAAGAAGTATCGGGTGCGATATGATGGCGTGCTTTCTGTGTGTGACCGGGTATTGGTGGAAAGCGGTTTTGATTCTCGAGGTATAAAAAAAGGAGGCCTATCCAAGACCTCCTTCTAAGCATACTTGCTTGATTATCTCTTAGTGGCTGACCACTATGTGTTCCGTGCGCGTCCCCTCTTTAGTAGCAATTCGTACGATATAGGATCCCGCTGGATAAGCACTCACATCCAAGGTCATTCGTTCAGAAATCGCATTGGGCAGTGTCTTGATCTTAAGCAGCTTTCCGGTCATGTCTGCCAAGAATACATTGGCATCGGTCGGCTTCTCAAATTCGAGCTCGACGGAGATGCGCTCATTGGCTGGATTTGGGAATACACGAGCTGCATTCTCCGGCAGTGGTACATCATCCACTGCAGTCCCCAATTCTATCTCCAAGCCAATAACTCCAATGTTCTGAGCATATGGAGTAGGATTGTCTCCTCCGGTATTAATTACAGTCCATCCACCTTGATTGATGGAGGGGAAAGAAGCAATAGAAGACAATTGCCAAAGTTGATAGTCTCTTGAGATCTCCTGGACTACCGTTTCAGAGCCGCTTGGATATCGTATCACGGCCAAGTATTTACGTCCGGGCTGAATTGACGGAGGTCCTTCCTCGGTAATAAAGTCAAAGACATCGGCAGTAAATTCGGGATCATCTGCATTGTCTGTATTCCATGCGAATGAACCAATTCCGATGACCATCTCAGCAGCGATCATGTCATCCAGATTCATCCCAAAATCGAAATTGGCTACGCCGACTCCCTCCCCAGAAAGCAGCACCCCTTGAGGGGTTCCGACATCCTCAGGCAGCTCCACAAGGTAAACCACCACACTTTTTCCAATCAGAGGATCATTCTCGCTGGCTTCGAAAGCTTCGAATGTGATTCCGGATACACGCAGATTTTGATTCAACGCAGACGGAATGCTGAAAAAGTTAGCCCAATCATAGGGCTCGGCATTTCCTCCACCCGCTTCTCCATTAAAACCAAAACCGCTTCCACCAGGGACCTTCCGAATGGCGATGTCTCGCACCTGGAAATTGTCAAAGTCTAAATTGTCACTTGGTCGCACCGCTTCGCCCAAGGTATCCCCCTTGATCCTCACCTGATAGACTGCGAAGTACGCTTCATCAGCTGCATTGATGCCCAAGTCCTCTGGGACAAAGTCCTCATCGAAATCCCAAATGACATTTGAATCTGGCTCCAAATCAAACTGAAAATGGCCTGTATCGCTCCAGATCAAATTCAGATCGTTATCCAGGATACGCACTACCGTTTCCATGGTATCGGTCAAGGTAGCATCGCCGTTGTTTTGAATCAGAATTTCTGCGTCGAAGGTATCTTGAACGACTGCTGAAACATACGCTTCTGCATTGTTGGGCAGCGTATAGTTCTCGACGCTGAGATCAACTCCTACTTCACTAAAAAATCGAATATCATCTACGATCCAATAATAGTAATCTCCGTCCCAGACAAATTTGATCACTACGTCGGACTGGTTTGCGGCCTCCTGTGTGATGTCGATCAACTGGATGTCATCACGATCCGTAGCATCGTTTGGGTCAGCATCGAGGTTGACCGGGATGGTACTAAAAGTTGTCCCCCCATCATTGCTCACTTCAATAAAGGAGCAAGTCCCCACATTTCGGTCAATAACCGACAAATCACAAGTGGTATTGTCTGCAAAGTAGCGGTAGAACTGATTGAATACAAGCAAGACGCGATCACTGCCGGTAAAATCAAGAGAAGGTGAAATCAATTCTCCGCGCTGAGGACCCGGAGCCGGGCCACCCTTGCAATTGGCATCATCTCCACCATTGTCCAGTCCATCAGAATCAAAGACAACAGCACCACCTCCGGATATGGATTGGATCGGTGCGATGGGCCCGAATGCTCCTGTAGAAGCAGTCCCGTCGGCGGTATGTCTCCACACTGCTGCATCCGTTTTTGCAGGGTCACTGGATCGAACACCGACGGTGGTCCATCCGTCTAAATCATTGTCGAACGAGAAATTGTAGAGTGCATCTTGAGCAGACAGCACCAGCAAACTCGTCATGACGATCGTGAGTGTGAAAAAGAGTTTTTGTACCAAAAAATTCATGAGATATTATTTGTAATAAATAAACGCTTTAAACGAAGACCACAAGATACGGAAAACCGACAGGTGGTCGTCGCTTTAACATTGATTCGTCGCTTGACTGGCTTTTCAAGATTCTCAGGTCTTTTCAACATCATGGAACGGCATCCCTGAGCATCTGCCTTGACACTGGATGAACGCCCGACATCGTGCATACGATGCCCCCGGAAAGATTGGCCAAAATCACCATTTCTTCCGCGGTGCTTCCAATGGCATAGGCCAAAGTAGCCACCGCAATGACGGAATCTCCTGCTCCACAAACATCCACCACATCCACCGTTCGGGAAGGTTTCATGAGAATGGACCCTTCATCATCAGCATAGTATGCACCCTCTTCCGACAAGGTGACAAGGACAGACTTTACCTCTAGCGCTGTCCTAATATACTCTGCTGCGCGATCGAGATCCTCTTGTGTCTTGCGAATCGAAAAAGGGACCAATCGCTCCAGTTCCAGGAAATTTGGTTTGAAGAGATGGACGCCCTGGTATGCATGAATGTGTTCAAACTTTGGATCGACCATGATGGGAATACTAAGTTCTTTGCATTTCTCAAGTATGCCTTCAATCACTCTCGGCGAAAACACGCCTTTATTATAATCTTGCAGGACTACAGCACCTGGTGCGGTGCTTTCGATTGCTCGCATCGCTGCCTTTAGGAAGGTGCTTTGCTGAAGATCACTCATGACAGAAGTTGTTTCGTCATCAACCCGGAGTAAATGTTCGTTGCGGGCTATTAAACGAGTCTTCACGGTGGTACGACGGTCTTGAACGGTAATTAAATGAGGGGCAATCCCCACGTCGTGCAACATCGCAGTGAGATCCCTCCCAGATGCGTCATCGCCAATGATGCCTACTAAATCAACCTGATCGATCAAATTTGCCAAGTTCAATGCCACGTTTGCGGCACCTCCTAACCTGCGAAAGCGCTGCTCCAATGCCAATATGGGAACCGGGGCTTCAGGACTCTGTCGATCCGTCGTTCCCCTTAGATACTGATCAATCATCACATCTCCGATCACCAAAACACGAAGTCCCTTTACCGCACTCAGAAACTTTTCTATGTTTTCTTTGTCTATGAACATCTTATCCTGCTGCCCCATCCTTTAGGAATCCTTGTTGATCTATCCAATCTACCACCACCTGGGTGGCCCCACCTGAAATTGTTAAAAAACGCGATAGATCGCGTGCAATCTTCGATCGGACCTGTGCGTCTGCAAGCAGCTCTAGGACCTCTGCCAACTCGGAAAAATTGCGGATAGAAAATGCACACTTTTGTTCGACCAGAATCACCGCTTCGTCAAATTTTTGATATTTCGGACCGAAGATAATCGGTATTCCTGCAGCAGCGGGCTCGAGTATATTATGAAGCCCGGCACTGAAGCCACCCCCCACATATGCCAACGTGGCGCCATGATAAAGCCGAGACAAATGTCCCATGGTGTCCACTACCATAGAATGAGGAAGTGCAGCATCAGTCTGCCATTCCGAATGGCGATGCTTGATACCAGTCAAACCCATGATGGACTTCACATTTTTATCAGAGATATCGTGGGGTGCCACCAAGACTTGGACATCTTGCTGAACGAGCAAATCTTTTATCCAGGGCAGCACCATGTCAAGGTCTTCTAACCAGACACTTCCAAAAACGACAATTTCGCGGAACGCGTCTCCTAACAGTTGTGTACCTGAGTCAATGGCCAAAACGCGATCGATCCGGGGGTCCCCACTAACAACTGCATTGGTAAAGCCTCGTTCCTCCAGCAATGATTTTGTACTTGGATTCTGGACAAACAAGACCTCAGCCTGACGCAATTTATCCAACAAGGGGGTCAGGCTCCTGCGAAAAAGAAAGTGTTTTGGATGCAGTATCGTCGCAACAAATAGGAAAGGAAGCTTCCTAATAGTCAAGGCATCCAGATAGTGGAACCAAAAATCATACTTGACGAAGATGGCAAGCCGAGGCTTGATGCGATCGACAAAATCTCTAGCTGACCGTGCATGGTCTGCTGGCAAGTAATAAACCTCATCTGCCAAGGGATAAGACTCTCGGATTTCATAACCACTGGGGGAGAAAAAGGTCAGGACGATGGGAATCTGCTCATTTCGATCCCTGATCATCTCGATGATGGGACGACCCTGCTCAAATTCACCAAGTGAACTGCAGTGCACCCAGATCGGCCGATCATCTCTAGGCTCTATGATCTGTTTGCGCCGACCTTCCACCCACTTACGGGCTTTCGTGCTAAAGGGCGCAGCAAGGCCGATGGCCACCCTATATCCCGCCAATGCAGCATCATATCCCCACTGAAATAACCTGGACATCAGTAATAGGTTGGTTTGTTGGATGCTCCGATCGGAATCAACCAGCTCACTTGGATATCCATAAGAAGATCGAGGCGCGACTGACTGTCAGGCAGCCCAGTATCATAATTAAATCTTCTGAGGCTCCGGGTAAAAGCCTCCACCAACGTGATGCTCGCAGAAAAATTAAGCAAACCATCATGCCCCAGGTGCTGATACCCTAATTGCTGGTGGATGGCCGGACCGCCCGTAAGACGATCGTACCCTTTTTTTGCATCTGACGATAATTGCACCACGGAATCAAAATCATCCACAAACCGAATACGATGACTAAAGTAGCCTCCCCCTATTCCAAGAATAAGTCCCCTTCGAGCCCTGGCCGATGGTTTATCCAGAAAGTATCCTCCTTGTCC
The DNA here is from genome assembly GCA_019634275.1 of Saprospiraceae bacterium. Taxonomy (GTDB): domain Bacteria; phylum Bacteroidota; class Bacteroidia; order Chitinophagales; family Saprospiraceae; genus CAJQNM01. The sequence continues at coordinate 594 of JAHQVP010000132.1, read as the reverse complement.
AAAAATATACCGCGCGCGCATGCGAAGAAACAAGGATGCAAATTCCATATCGTTTCCGATGATGAAGCCCTCAGGACCCCTAAGGGGGGCCACTACATCCTCCTTTACGGTAGGACCAAACATAAAGGTATAGCCAGCTCCATAGGTAAATCCTCGCGGGCTAAGTCCCATTGCACTTGCACCCCATCTAAAGCCAATGCCAAACCGATTCGCCATGAGCCCCATCGGCATGGCTGCTCCGTAAGACAGTTGCAACAGCATCTGATGACTCGAGCTATCCTGGGCCCGCAGGTCGCCGCTTAGCTGACAGCCTCCATGCAAAACCAGCAGTATGAATAACAAGCGCACAATCAAAAGTAGTCCTTCTTTTTTAGCATCCATCAACCTCCTGAAAAGACCTTATTCAGCAATCGCTACGGCTAATTTTCAATTTGATGGGCTGGCCTATCTTATTGAATGCTCATTGTTTTCTTCTATGATATTGCGCATGGATATAACTACCGTTCTGATTATATCAGAAAACTCAGCGTATTGCACCCTCTTTATTGCGGAGTCCATCACAATTCCCGCTGCCTTCTGCGAACCCAACGCCAT
>JAHQVP010000131.1 GCA_019634275.1 Saprospiraceae bacterium | reverse complement strand
GAGCCTATACCCATGCCTGACCTCGTGATCGACAAGACGATCTCTACGGCAGTGGCGCCCACCACGACGCCCAATGAATACTGCATCACCTACACCATCACGGCGACCAACAATGGTACAGGACCTGCCTACTATGATCTGGAGGATTATCCGCACTATGGTGCTGGGACCACCATCACCGGCTTTGTTGTGGCCTATGGCGGAGGCGAAACCCTTGACGGCACGCTCATGCAGCCTGGAAACGCGGGTGGTCTCATTGACGACAATGAAATCCTGGCCGCCGGCCAAACCGAAACGTTCACCATCAAGGTCACCTTTACCATTGATCCGGCCGTCCTCTCTGAGGAGACTGCAGACTGCGATGAATCCAATAATATCGGTGGCACGGGACTGCTCAATGAGGTCATTGCCAGTGGCGAAACCCCAGAACAGAAGGATTCCGTGTGTGAGCCTGTACCGATGCCTAACCTCGTGATCGACAAGAATGTCACCTCCGAGGCGATGCCTACGGGTACCAAGAATGAATTTGTGGTAGTGTATACGATACAAGCAACCAACAATGGTACCGGGCCTGCCTACTACGATTTAGAGGACTATCCTCACTATGGAGCAGGGACAACCATCACCGGCTTTCTTGTGGCCTATGGCGGCGGCGAAACCCTCGACGGCACACTCATGCAACCCGGAAATGCCGGTGGGCTTATTGACGATGATGAGGTGCTGGCACCCGGGCAATCCGAAACCTTCACCGTTACCGTCACTTTCACGATAGAGCCTGGATCCGTTACAGACGAAGAAGCTGATTGTGATGAAACCAACAATGGAGGAGGCACTGGACTGCTAAACGAGGTTGTTGCAACGGGGGATACACCGGAACAGAAGGACAGTGCGTGTGCCCCTACTCCAATGCCTTCTATTGACATCATAAAATCCATCAGCGTAGAGCCCGAAATGGTGCCGAGTACACCTGGTGCTTTTACGATGCAGTATGCGATTGACATCATCAGTACGGGAGATGCGCTCGCGTACTACGATTTAGTTGACACCTTTAAATTTGCCAGTGGCATTAACGTCACTTCCGTGTCTGTCGACTATGAGAGTGCGACTGGAGATGGGATCCAAGGGACTGAGAATACATCCTTCGATGGGGATGGCAATCACCTCATTGTAGACGATGAATCCATTGAAGTCAATGGACGAGAGCGCTGGCTAATTGACCTCGAGTTCGTTCTGATTCCTGGTGACATTGTCTTCTCAGAAATTGATTGTGAACTGACCGGCGATGAAACGGGAACAGGACTATTTAACTGCGCAGCAGTGTTCGACGGCGTGCCATTCGAAGCAGACACAGCATGTACAGACGTGCCCTGCTTCCTTGATGTAACATGTCCTGATGAGGACCTTGGAGAATTTAGATGCAGTGAACCCATCCCAACATTTGCCACAACTGAAGCCCTGTTCGAAGCGTTGGATGCCACCAGTGATATTGGTGATCACCCATGTGGTCAAATCATAATCTTAGCAGAAGACACTGAGATTGGCCCTTTCTGTGCCAATCAAACGATCACAAGAACCTATACTGTTTTTGATGACCTGAACCTGAACGGTGTGCTGGATGTGGACGAAGCCTTTGAAATCTGCACCCAATTCTATACCATTCTCGCATCTGAATTGACCTTTACCGGAATCCCCGATGATGTAGTACTCAATTGTGGTGATGACCTTCCAGCGCCTCCAGAAGTGATGGCCAGTGAAGAATGTGGAATCGATCAGGTGGCCACGATGAAGCAGGATACTTTGCTTCAAAACTGCGGTGGTCTTCGGATTCTGCGGAGATGGTCTGTTCAGACGGAGTGTGGTCCAAGAACCTCGCGCCCTCAAAACATTTACTTCAATGACGATGAACCACCCGAGCTGATTGTGCCTGATGATCTGTTCCTTGAATGTGGTGACCCGATTCCAGAACCAACCTATGAAGCTTCTGACGACTGTTCGCTCATTGATGTGGACTTTTTCGAAGAACGCATCGATGATGATGCTTGCACATACCGGCTCATCTGGACCTGGAGAGTAACGGATGGCTGTGGTAATCAGGTCACCGATTCGCAGACCATATATGTGGGCGATACCACTCCGCCGACAGTCGAGATGGTCAATCCAATGCTAGCAGGTTTGGAGAATGGAGATGTCATCACCATGCAGGGTTGCGATGAGCCGCAAGTGGCCATGGCCGATGCAACCTTTAGCGATTGCTGTCCAGCGGCATTAAGCATCCAACCTTTTGACAAGCTGATAGCAACCAGCACATGCAATGTTTTTGGATACTATCGACGTTGGGAGTGTGGTTATGTTGTCACCGATGGAGCTGGCAATACTACCGAATTCAGCTTCTTTGTTGATCAGTATGATAACAATCCTCCAGTCTTCGAAAACCTACCAGCTGACCAGGAATTAAGCTGTAATGCACTGATTCCCCCTGCCCCAGAAGTCGACGCTACTGATGATTGTAGTGGGGTTGAAATAAGCATGAGCGAATCCATTCTTGGAGACTCCTCGGGTGCCGATGGTTTTGCCTTGGCTCGAACCTGGACTGCTGTGGATGGCTGTGGCAATGCTGCAATGCACACGCAGATGCTCACCTTCTGTGATTTCGATACCACAAATTATATCGCTCGACTGGGCAATTCGGTATGGCTGGATGAGGATGCCGATGGACTTCAGGATCCAGAGGAGCACGGCGTAAATAATGTAAAGGTGTACCTATACAAGGACTTTGACGGCACACCTGCCAATGCCATTCTCTTGGATTCTACCTCCACGGTGAACAGCCAGCAACAAACAGGGCAATACGGCTTTGATTTCCTCAATCCCGGCAAGTACATGTTGCGATTTGCACTGGACTCAGGTTACGTATTTACCTCACAAGATGTGGGCTCAGACGACTTGATCGACAGTGATGTAAATCCTTTGAATGGGATGGTGAAGAACATCGAACTGCTGCCTGGCGACCGTATCATTTCGTTTGATGCTGGTATTGTCCTTCAAGGCGCTCAATTGCCGGTGGAACTGAGTTCGTTTTCGCTCATTGAACACGAATGTAATGTTGACCTTGCCTGGGCTACCGCAAGTGAAATTAATGTGAGTCATTTTGAAGTGCAGGCATCCAATGATGGCGTCAGATTTACGACCATTGATGAAATCATAGCTGCAGGAGAATCACATGTCAATCAGTCCTACTCCTATGCTGACCATCGAGGCGATGAAGCATCGTATTATCGACTTAAAATCGTTGATTTGGATGGCAGTACCGATTTCTCAAGGATTCTGCAGGCTTCCAAATCCAATTGTGGTCAGGTGTTGATCGAAACCTTTCCTAATCCAACTCAGGGTGACTTGAATATTCGTTGGCAAGCGCCCACAGATCTTCAGTACCACGTCGTAAATGAACTGGGACAATTGGTCAAGCAGGGAAGATTAGAAAAAGGAGCCGGTGCTGAACAAATCATTGATCTACAGCAACTGATACCGGGATGGTATTCATTGAAGGTATCTGGTCCAAATGTTAACCGGACCTTTAAGATCATTAGACAATAGCAGCCCTGCTGCTCTTCAGGACTGAAAAGGCGGAACCACTTCAATTGCAGTGGTTCCGTCTTTCTTTTCTAGCGGATTATCTCGGCATGTAAGCGACCATAAACTGAGGTAGATTCGGCGAGCACAGCTTATTGTTCAAGCATGTCTGCTTGCGATAACCAACTCTTAGTAACGGACGAAAATCTAGCCGTGAGCAGGTCGCTCAAAAATCAAAGTCCAAACGCAATCCTACGTTTCTGGGCGATTCCAGCAGTCCCGGTCGAACGCTATATTCTACATTGAAGAGATTCTTGGCAAGAACTGTTGCTTTGAGATGAGGTGTTAGGCTATAGCGCACTCGCAAATCGATCAATGTAAAGTCTCGGTGTGTCATACGAAAATCGGTCAGCCCTGGAATAAACAGATCAAATATTTTATCCACCGCTACCATGCGAGATGTATGTTGTACACTTAGGCCCACTGTCCAGTCAGTCCAGGTACTCTCAACATCCAGTTTACCCAAATGACGAGATCGATATTTTAAAATATTGAAGTCCACAGAGGAACCGTCCCTATCGACTTTGGTAAAATCTTGGAAGCGAGGGTCGACATAGGTGTACCCCATAATCACGTTTACGTTTCCGCCCAAAAGTGAGCCTTGTCCCGACAAGCTAAGGTCAAAACCTTTAATGCGCGTGTCACCAATATTTTGGGATTGAAATCCCAATATCAATCCCGTTAACACGAATTCCATCATGTCCTGGTACTCAGACCAATAGGCAGCTGCATCTGCAAATGCTTGGAAAGACCCGATCTTAAAACCCTGTCGTAACCCCACTTCTGCTGTCCAACCTGTCTCGGACCGAACCAATGGATTTGCCGATACCCGTAAGGGACCAAAAACGGTGCTTATGTAACGCTCGGCGATGGTCGGATACCGGTACCCTTGTCCCCAGGATGCACGCAAAAAAGTGCCCCTGCTGACGGCAAGATTGGCTGCGGCCCTAAACACGGGCCTTGATTATCGAATGGCGTCATCCGGGACCATTTCCCCATTGATGATGTTAGGGCCGTCGATAAAATTAGATTCAAATCTAACTCCAGCATCAATCGTCAAGCGATCCCAGAACTTCTTCGATGCTTGAGCATACAGAGCCCAGTTGGTTGCCAGCAAGATCGTGTCGCTGTACAGATCTGCATCAACTGAGGTGGTAGAACCCACAAGACCTGCAGTGAGAACTGCACCCTCCTTGGAAAATTGTTTAAGAAATTGATACTCTCCATAGTAGGAAGTGGAATGATTTGATCTCCCAGCATTCTGATCGTTTGCGATAGAATAGATGCGGGACTTAACCTGGTGCTTTGTTGAGCCATCTGCACTACTGTATGTAAAGAAAGGATCGAGCGTGTATCGAGTTCGTTCACTGATATTAATGTTGTCATCTGTTCCGATATAGGCTCCTTCCTCTGCATCTTTCCAGTAGAACATATTTCTCCCTGATCCCCGATTAAAATTGAGCGCTACTCCCGCTATTGTACGTGCACTAAATCGGTATCTCGCATTTAGGTTGATTCGCCCATAGTGCTGAAAATCATCTTGCCTGAAGCTTTCCAGCTTGGTATAGTAGCCTCCTGTGACCAGATCCAGCTTTCCGATTTTTCGAGCGTCAGAAAAACTGGCACCATATTGATAAGGTGCACGAGACCACCACTTCTTATCCAGGTCACTTGGATTCATGAAGTGGGTGTAGAAAAGGGCCGCCTTGGTTTGAGGCTCCGATTTGGCATATGCTGTTCGCAAATTAATGATGCCATTGATGGCTGCGGAACCGTAAATGGCGGAAGCAGACCCCTTGAGCACTTCAATCTGCTCAATGCTTTCGACAGGATAGTCCTCCCAATTTGGGAACCCCGCATCCACTTGTAAGGCAGGGATGTCATCCAGGAGCAGCATGACTCGGCTACCCGCTCCATAAGAATATCCGCTCCCGCCTCTTATGTTTGCCTGGCCATCAATGATATTCACCCCCGGTACTTTATCCAGTATCTCGTCGACTGCTGTCGTATTATTGCTTTCCAGAAGGTTTGCCTTTAAAACCTCAATTGAAGCGGTACTTTCAGCCAAGGAGCGCTCATACTTTCCACTTGATACAGTGATTGCCTCCAGAAGATTTTCACTGCGCAGCATGCGTATCTGCACAAAGGTATCCAAGCTACTCGCATACAGATTTTGGGTTTGATAACTCAAATATTGAATAACGATGGCGCTAGTGTCATTTTGAAACACAATGGAAAACGCTCCCTGATCATCAGAGATAACGGCCACATTCTCCCATTGAACGGTAGCACCGATCAATGGCTCATTCGTAGCGTCGTCAAGAATTTGTCCACGTAAGGTGGACTGCCCATACAATCCTAACGATGGTCCGATCAAGAAAAGGCACAGCAAGAATCTCAAGGCGCAGTGACCCAATGATTGACAGTCATCAGAGATATTGATCATGTATTTGCTACAATGTGATGATGTAAGGTAGTAAGCCAAGACATAAATGACAATGGATCGATCTTGGCATACGCATCACTTAACAAAGTTTAATGCCATCACTTAGGATATAGAGAGTATATTCACATGCATAGTCCAGAAAATCTACAGTGACCATGAAGCAGACGATCATTTTTTGCTTAGCATTCGCCTTACACTCCTTATGCATTGCCCAAATCGAGTGCACTATAGATACCGCCTTCATTAACAGCGGTGCCCTAGTATCTCCTACTCCTTTTGTGAATGATACGCTGGGCGAAGGCATTACGGTAGAGGCATGCATCGATATGCCTTATGCCTTCGAAGTCTTCCTTCATGCACCGGATACCTTGTCCGTCCCCACACTCGGCGGCATCACAGTAAACGTTGGCTCGATACAAATAGCCGATGTGAGTGGACTGCCGGAAGGCCTTCAATACGACTGCAGTTTTGAAGATTGTAGAATTCCGGGGGGAGAGATTGGATGTTTGCGGCTAACTGGAACACCCACGGAAGCCAACGACACCGGCTCATACACACTGTTCATCCAATTGAGTCTTGACCTGGGCATTGGGATCCCGCTAAGTGCCACATTTCCCGATACCACCGGACTGCTAGGTCTGCCAGAGGGCAGTTATGCGCTCCAACTTAATCCAGCAGGTAGTGACAACTGTGACGTCACGCTTTCCAATCGTTATGTTGAATTGAACGAACTCAACATTTGGCCAAATCCAGTGCAAGATCGACTTGAGATCCGTTGGGATGCACCTCGGAATGGCAACACCAGCCTCCAGATTTTGGATGCTACTGGTCAAATAATGTTGGACCGATCGATGAAAACAGACAACAATCAGCAAAGTCAAGTCAATTTGGAACTCCTTCCACCTGGCATTTACTTCGTGGGCATCCGCTCTGGAATTTACCGTTCGTGGAAGAAAGTCCAGAAACTATAGCGGCGGTTTGCTCAGCTCATGGATCTAGCAATGCCCAGTTCTAGCCCTCTTAGTTCAGCAAGCCCCCTTAATCTTCCTATCGCGGAATAACCTGGATTGACCGTTCGGCCCAGTTCAAAAAGCATGCGATGGCCATGATCAGGTCGATAAGGCAAAGAAGCAGTCTTACTCCTGAGCAGCACACGCATAATCTCAAACATGTCTACCTCGCCTTCAAGATGATTGTCCTCTATGAAGGATTTTTCATCGTAGTTCGTCACATTACGTAAGTGGACAAAGTGAATACGATCCAGGAAATGATCCGCGATCGAAACGCAATTATTTTGCGGATTGGATCCCAGAGAACCAGTGCAGAGAGTCAAGCCGTTATTGGGATGATCGTACAGATCAAAGTATGCCTGGATATCTTCCCGACTGCTGACGATTCGAGGTAAGCCAAGAATATCAAAGGGAGGGTCATCTGGATGCACGGCCATCTTAACATCCCATTCAATGGCTGTCGGCATAATGGCATTCAGAAAATATCGGACATGTTCACGGTATCGTTCGGCATCCATCCCCTCGTACTTGGCAATCGCAGAACGAAATTCGGCCATACCAAAGCCTTGGTTTGCACCAGGTAGACCCGCAATGCAGGTTTGCTCGAGCTCAAGGAGCTCTGACTCTGTCATGGTAACCATCTTCGCTGCTGCTTCCTGGCGTACGGACTCAGGATAGTCATCTTCTGCACCTGGCCTTTGAAGAATGAGCATGTCAAAAACGGCAAACGTGACCAGATCAAAAGAGAGCGCCGTGGAGCCATCTCCAAATGGTGCATTTAAGTGCGTGCGGGTCCAATCCAGGGCCGGCATGAAGTTGTAACAAATCCGTTGAATTCCTGCGGACGCCAGATTTCGCATCGAAATACGATAGTTCTCCAGAAGATGATCCCGCTTGGGTCCGGCGGTCTTGATCTCTTCATGTATCGCCAGACTCTCCACCACTGACCATTGCAATCCTGCTGCTTCAATCGTAGATCTTCTTATCGCAATTTCCTCTGGAGTCCATACTTCTCCTATTGGGATGTGGTGCAATGCGGTGACAATTCCAGTTGCACCTGCCTGTCTGATGTCCTTCAGCGTGACAGGGTCATCAGGTCCATACCATCTCCACGTTTGTTCTAATCCTTGACTCATTCCTAAATCTTATTTCTCCAAAAGTGCAACCTAAGATACTTCGGTTGCGTCTATTGATTTAAATGATAAACTATGAAAATTAAGCTCATACTCGCAGTACTCCTATCCACGTCCCTAGTCCTGCCCCAAACAGAGGCTCAAAATTGGTGGAAAAACGGCATTCGCGGTGAAGGCGAATCGGTAACAGAGGAAGTTCGTCTAGATCGCTTTTCTGGAGTCATTAACGCTTTTTCTTGTGATATCTATTTGACACAGGGACAAAACCAAAGTGTTCGACTCGAAGGTCAGGAAAACATACTGGCCAATATGGTTCTTGACGTCAATCCCAACGGCATCCTGAAAATCAAGAGTGATCGGCCCGTACGAACTCATAAGCCGGTCAAAGTGTATATCACCATTCCGGACCTGGAGATACTCAAGGTCGCAGGATCAGGCAACATCAAGACGGAGTCTGCCTTTGACAATCTGCAAGACCTGGATTTAGGCGTAAGCGGGTCGGGAAATATGAGCATCGATATCCATGCCGATGAGATTAAGGCCAAAATTACAGGATCTGGAAACATCAATATTGGTGGCTCTGCTTCGTTGGCAGATGTTGGAATTACAGGATCTGGAAGCTTCAATGGGTTTGATATGGAAGTCGAAAATAGCGAAGCAACCATAACCGGATCCGGCACCGCCAAAATTCAAATCAGCCATTCTCTAGATGCTCGCATAGTAGGCAGTGGCAACATCTTGTATAAAGGTGATGCGAGAGATATCAGTTCAAAAATTACGGGCTCGGGTTCAGTCCGTTCTGCTCGATGACTTCGGAAAACGAGCGTCCGAGTGCCCCTTCAGTCGCGAGGGGGCACTCCTATTTTGAACTCATACCGCTACGTTCCGCAAAAAATTAGTCTCAAAAGCCACCACGGTATTGGTCTCTTCTACACCTGCAATAGACTGTATCTTCTCGTAGATGACATCCCTTAGGTGAGCGTTGTTCTTTGCGTATATCTTGATCATGATGGCAAAGCGCCCTGCGATGTTAGCGCACTCAACCACTTCAGGTATTCCTTCCAGGGCGTCTACTACGGAGTACATGGCTTTAGAATCTTCCAGTTTAATTTGGGTAAACGCGCAGGTTTCGTATCCCAGCGGCTCGGGTTCTATCCGGTAGGTCGGCGAACCCAAAATGAGTAACTCGCGCAGTTTTTTGACCCTTTGGTGGACCATGCTGTTCGAAATCTTGAGCTTGTCCGCGATCTGTACAAAGGGCAGTCTCGCATCTCTAATCAACTCATTAATAATTCGCTTATCCATGGCGTCAAGTTGATTATCTCGAATATATTTTTTCATATCACAAAGTCAATTTGACGTAGTATTAAATTTTTACAATCCAAAATTAGTCATTATATATCCCAATGGCGTTAATTTGATCTAAATCTTACCATTATGTTGATTAAAGCCATTATTTCTTCGACACTAATATTGTTCTCTGTCATCGACATTCCAGGATCTATTCCTGTTATGCTAACCCTTAGAAAGCAAGGAGTCCGGATCAACCCTTTATCGGCCACACTTATCTCAGGATTGATCATGGGTCTATTTCTGATTTTCGGAACCCGCATCCTGGCCATTTTTGGCATCGAATCCTCTTCCTTTGCAGTGGCAGGAGGTTTTGTCATCCTTCTTATTGGTCTTGAACTGCTCTTAGGGATCACCATTTTTAAAGACCTGGCATTGCCGGGGTCAAATGGCAACATCGTTCCCATTGCCTTTCCCCTGGTGGCGGGTGCGGGCACGCTCACGACCATATTAACCTTAAAGGCCCAATTTGATTTACTAAGCATCGCTCTTGCGATCGGCTTCAATCTAATAATCGTGTTCATCACATTGCATTCTTTGGAATGGCTCTCTCAAAAAGTGACCGACGAGCTCTTGTCCTCCTTGCGCAAAATCTTTGGGATTCTTCTTCTGGCGATAGGCATCCAAATCATTAAGTCAAACTTCTAATGCCGACGGGTAAGCGAGGGCCAGTATACCTTGCAGTCATAAAATCAATAGGGAATCTTGCAGCCTCTAACTATGGTCAAGCCATGAGCAGGAGCTAGGATATCACCTTGGCCTTATGCAATCGACGATGTGGGTTTATCTTTGCACTAACACTGACTATGAAAACACGCATTGTTGTAAAGATCGGGACCAATGTCTTGCAAAATGAAGACGGACTGGATGACGGAACGATCCGAGAGATCTGCCGACAGTTGGCCATACTTGTCAGCCAAGGCTACCAAGTTATCCTGGTCAGTTCGGGAGCAGTTGGTGCTGGAAAGCTTAAGGCATCCTCGATCAAAGTAAAAAGTCCAGTAGTTCAACAGCAGATTTTTGCAGCGGTCGGGCAACTCGAAATGATGCGCCGGTATGAAAAACTGTTGTCTGCTCATTCGATTACCATTGCTCAAGTACTGGCCACAAAAGAAGACTTTCGTGACCGAAGGCACTACATCAATATGAGAAATTGCATGGAAGGGCTCTTACATGAGAACATTCTTCCTATTGTAAATGAAAACGATGTGGTCTCTTTGCGAGAACTCATGTTCACGGACAATGATGAACTTGCAGGTCTTATTGCGGCTATGGTGGGAGCCGAAAAGCTCATCTTGCTTACAAGCGTATCCGGAATCATGAGTCATCCCCCACATCATCCTGAAGCCAAACTTATCAGGGAGGTAAAAGAGGCAAGTCAGCTTGATGCATTTAGCATCGGCGCCAAGTCTTCTATGGGACGTGGCGGTATGGCAGCAAAGATATCGACGATCAAGAAGACGATCATGCAGGGAATCGGATGCCACATCGTGGATGGAAAGGTCCCTAACATATTGATTAAGCTGATGATTGACAAGGAAGCATGCGGCACCTACGTTCCGGCGCAAGCCGACATGAGTACGGTAAAAAAATGGTTGGCAACCCTTCCTGCCGAGCACACCATGGCAGCCGTTACAGTCAACAAAGGGGCGCAAGAAGCACTACAATCCCCCTTACTCCCCACTTCTCTTCTGCCTATTGGTGTAGCTCATTGGCAAGGTAATTTTGACAAAGGGGACGTGATTTCGATTCTATCTACAACCGGCGAGCTCATTGGTCTGGGTATGGCAGCGTACGATGCAGACCAACTCAAAGCCTATCTAGGCAAAAAGAATAAGAAGGCGATTATACACTATGACTATCTTTACTTGCTGTAGATTAGTATCATGAATCAGTTTGCAACAGCCAATAACTCCGCCAAAATTGTCGAAGCATGGGAGCCAGAGGACATTCGTGCAGCACTAGACACTGTCAAGAAGAAAGCAAGAACGCTCGCCAACGTTTCTCATGAAACCATTGACTTGATCCTGCGCAAGATCGCAGCGGATATCCCCTCTTGGACTCCTGAGATCCTGGTTGAAAATCAAAAGGACTTGGCCAGAATGTCACCGAACGATCCAAAGTATGATCGACTGGAACTCAGCGAATCACGCTTGCAGGGCATAGCCAATGACCTTCTAAAAATCGCCGAGCTGCCTTCGCCAATTGACGTCGTTCTGGAATCCAAGACTGTACCCTCCGGCCTTGCGATGAGGAAAGTAACAACACCACTAGGAGTCATTGGCATCGTATATGAGGCGAGACCGAATGTCACCTTCGATGTTTTTGCTTTAACTTTCAAATCTCGCAATGCCGTAGTGCTGAAAGGTGGAAGTGACGCACACTTTTCCAACCGCATTATTGTCAAGCGGATTCAGTCCGTGCTGCATAAACATGATCTGGCAGATGCTATTCTATTACTGCCTTCGGACCGTGAGGCCCTCAGTGAGATTCTCACTGCGACCTCCCACGTTGATGTAATCATCCCTCGGGGAAGCCAAGGCCTGATTGACTATGTGCGCTCACATGCAAAGGTTCCTGTCATCGAAACGGGTGCCGGAATAGTCCATACTTATGTGGACAAGACCGCCGATCTGAGCATGGCAAGCGCCGTCATTGCAAATGCAAAGACCAGAAGAGTAAGCGTTTGCAACGCACTTGACACCTTACTCCTTCATGAGGACCTCAAGGATGATCTACCCCGATTGTGTAGGGATCTTTCCGCGAAGGAGGTAGAAATATATGCGGATAAAACCTCCCTACAATCTCTAAAAGATCACTATCCTGACCAGCTTCTCCATTCCGCGACGCCAGAACACTTTGGTCGCGAATATCTTTCCCTAAAATTATCCATCAAGGTTGTGCGAGATCTTGATGAAGCACTGGTCCACATTGCAAAGTATTCTTCTGGCCATAGCGAAGCAATTATCTCCAATGACCATGAAATCACATCTCGCTTCTTTAAAGAAGTTGATGCCGCTGCAGTTTATGCCAATGCATCAACGGCATTTACCGATGGAGGTGAGTTTGGTCTGGGAGCGGAAATCGGAATTAGCACGCAGAAACTTCATGCCAGGGGTCCGATGGGCCTCTCCGCACTCACAAGCTACAAGTGGTTGATCGAAGGAACTGGGCATGTTCGTAGTAATAGTTGAGTAGATGGATCTTATTGTCGATGTAGGAAACTCCAGAACAACGCTTGCCTTATTTAAGGACAATGCAATTCAATTGCATTGGGCGATAGATACGCATACCAAAGTAGATCCTTCATATTATGAGCGATCGATCGCTGACCGCTTCCTAGAACATGGCCTCGCTCTATCAAGTATTTCGGGTGTTACCTTGAGCTCGGTCGTCCCAAATTTGACGCTTCAACTTAGAGAGACCCTCAAAACACTTTTCAAAATCAATCCCGCCATCGTGCAATACGGGGTGCTTGATCAGGTTGTATCACTTACCGATGACCCAAGCGAAATGGGCAGCGATCTCTATTGCAATGCACTCGCAGCGCATATGCTGATCGGTAAACCGGCTGTCATCGTAGATCTGGGAACCGCACTGACGTTCCTGGTAATCCGTGATGGCAAGATCCTGGGGGTTGCCATCGCACCTGGCATTCGCACATCCTTAAACTCCCTATATCTCAAAACCGCTCAACTTCCAGATGTCCCACTACAGAAACCCAAGTCCTCCATAGGCAAGAATACAAATGATGCCATTATCGCGGGCGTCATTGGAGGATACATTGGATTGATTAAGTCAAAACTCTCAGACATTAAGAGTGAATTTGGCAGCGATCTTTACGTGGTTGTTACTGGTGGATACTCTAACGAACTGCTCGATGCAGCCGATGTGTTTGATCACATAGATCCCATGTTTACCTTACGTGGCATTCAAATCTATGGCGAACAAGTAAGAAGAGGCTAGCGCGCAATCGTCCAGCGTGTTTCATCAATACTCATATTCTTGGAGACTTTCCTCTCCTTACCCATTCGCACATGAATCATATTGATTTGATCCTGATAAAGATCGGTCAGCGTTGTATTTCGTAGATAAATCTGATGGCATCCCAGGGGCACCTGCATGGATCCATGCAAGACCACCGTCTCTGTCGGACCGTTGCCTTCTCTAAATAACCTTGTCACCCTAAACATCGAAGCAGGTGAGTCCGTAGTGCCCATCTCGAAATGTTC
>JAHQVP010000130.1 GCA_019634275.1 Saprospiraceae bacterium | reverse complement strand
TAATTCGTCGTCATTATACGTGTCGGTCACGAATGGTTCCTTAATTAATAGTGCGGATCCGGTTAATTGATGATCTGATCCTTGCCCTCCAAAGGTGTAGGCAAAATGCGTCTGCCCTTTTACTCCCTGGACAAACTCGCTATCCTCAAATCGTGGGAGGCCGATGGCCAGTTTCAAGTTCAAATTGGTCTTACCCACTACCTGAAAAGTAACATCGACATAAGGTTTGTCTCTGTACACAGCATAAGTGACTGCTAGATCGAGCTTTTCTTTTCGGACGGGCACCCCCGTCAAGTCCACTCTAACTTTAACATAGACTGGACCATTCTCGGTTACCGTGATGCGCTTTGTCTCGTAGTCATCTAGTCGAGAGATGCCATCATAGTTGTACACTCCCAAGCTTCCGATTCCGCTGCCTCCTTCTATGCCCAGTAGTCTTTGTTCTTTAAGTGTTCCTACGGAGGACTCAGTGGGTACTTTAGCCGGTAGAACATCCAATGCAGCAGTGACAGACTGCAACCAATAGGTGTGCCATTGATTGGAGATCAGCACGCCCTCCAGAACAAGCGGATCTTGATGATTGGCCCATTCTTCCACCTGCTCATTGGGTTCCCTCACAAAGTGAATTTCCATGCCTGTTTGTGCACTCTCGGCTTGGCCGTCCTTGGCAGTAATTTCCATAGTGGCAGCTGGTAGAGAAGCTAACAAAGACAGCGTATTCGTTAGTTGATCTTTCTTCTCGATCTGCATGACCAGCCCCTTCCCTTCCTCATCGACTAAGTGAAAACGCGGCAGACTTCGCGGCACTTCTGTCTGAATGAGTTTTGGGCCTGTCCCATCTGATTCTCCATGTAAAACATCGAAAACAATTTCATCGGCGTGTGTACTGCGGTCAGAAGGACTGTCTCTGCATCCCCACAGCAGGGCGCACACAAGAAGCGCAATCAGATATTTACTGCTCATTTGCGGGCATTTCAGGTTGAAAACCCATACTAAAACCAATCTTCTGAGGAACATCATCATCGTAGTCTTCCCAAGTGATAACCTCCTTTAGCAGTGTTTCCACGTGTCGAATAAGAAAGGGAGGTTTCAGCTCTTCCGGGCGCAATATTTCAATCATCTTAGGCTGTTTGGGCTGTGCCAATCCCTCTATAAAGGGAAAGAATATGGAAATCATGATTTTACCATTAAACAATTGCTGGTATACAAGAGCTCCATTGCTCTTGATCAGGTGCCGTTTGGTCTTTCCCAGATCTTCAGCGATTCCGCTATTGGTTTGACCCAAGGTAAGTGCAATCGCCTCCAGATTTAAGAGATTGTCTTGATGATCAATTTGTGCTGGCAACCCCGTTTCGTCGATGATCATCTGAAGATTGTCAGTGATCATTTTTCTAGTCACGTTCTGCCAGTCTTTTCGATATTGAGAGGTGTTCTCTAAGATGGCCTGATACTGCTTTACCTTTGCTTGTACGTTATGCAATTCCATGAGCTAAAGTTAGTGCGAATTTTAGGGAACATAGGTCTAAATCCTGTGTTCTTCTGGGCATGTAAACGTCATTAAAACGCCAGATAAACGTTAAACAACCAGTCGAGATCAGCAGCAATGCTCAAAAAACAATCATGTCCTCTCTACAAGCAGTAAATTTAGAGTCTCCATTGGTCAGTGCTAAAAAATGCTCAGCCCCAAACATTTATAGAAGTCATGATTAAGAATTCTGCACGAATGCGTCTCCTCTATTGGACATTTTTGGGTCTTTCTTTCATTGCACCCGTGTCCTCCTCAGCACAAATGCAGACCTCGAATGGTATCCAATATGGCAATGAATGGATCGAATATGATCGAGACTATTTAAAGATATCGGTGGGACAAGATGGTCTCTATCGCATCGACGGCAAGACGTTGCAAGAGTCAGGGCTGCCTGCCAATGTAAGAGGGGATCAACTCAAGCTCATTTGGCTGGGAAATGAGCAACCCATCTCTTTGACGTCTGATGACATCTTCAGTGAGACCGATTATCTGGAATTTTACGGCCAAAGAAACACGTCGCAAGTTGACCGCCATCTATGGAGTGATCCTGATCAGCAAATGCTAAACCCATCGTACAGTCTGTACTCCGATACCAGCGCCTACTACTTGACGTGGAGCTCGGAAAATCGAAATCTAAGATATCAGGAAGGAGGGGCATTGATGGATAATAGCGAACCAAGAACTACCTACCGCCATCAACAGGAGGTGTTCCTGCGCAATCGTCTAAACAAGCCTACTTTGAACAGCCAGGGCGTTCGTTTCTCCACGTATCAGTCCGGAGAAGGGTATGGGTCTACCCTGACCACCCGACACTCGGTCAAAATACCAGCTGACCATATTGCCGAAGGAGAGCGACCTGCAGTGCTCCGTTATCGTCTCAGTGGCAACTCTCAATCGCATGTAGTAGATGTAGAATGGAATACCACGCCGCTGGGTAATCTGACTTTTTTTGGCTCTGCCCTAATTGACAGTAGCTATACCATCGCCAGCTCCGATCTTGCCGAGGCCAATACCATCAAATTTACGAGCTCTGGAGGATCAGATCGGATCGTCGTCAGCAGCTTTGATCTTACCTATGACCGCGAGTTAGTCTATTCAACGGAGACGTTGGTGTATCCGTTCTTAGGAGCTGCCGCAGGATTTCGATTTTCTCTAAAAACGGAACCTGGGGAGCAGGGAAAGATCGTCGCCTATGACGTAAGCGATCGTCATAAACTTCTTGTAGAGCCATCTGTCGATGGTGTAATGGTCCACGTACCGCCCGGGTCTGATGTTCGTGACATCCTCATAACCGACATAAGCAATGCATTAACACCTGGTCTGATCAAGCGCATGGCTTTCGAAGACCTTACAACCACGCAAGGAGATTACATCATCATAAGCTCATCCAAACTGGCCGGAAGCGAGTTGGATGCCTATGCTCAATATCGATCATCGCCTGCGGGTGGAGGGTATGATGCAACCCTTGCCACGATAGAACAATTGACTGACCAATTTGCCTATGGCGTCCCTATGCATCCGCTCGGCATCAAAAACTTTGTCAACTATGTAGCTGCTGCATGGACAGAACCTAAATTCGTTTTTATTATCGGCAGGGGCTATCACTACAATATTGTGCGCACCGCCTCTAGAACAAATCACTTAGTCCCCTCCTTTGGCATACCTGGCAGTGATAATGTCATGGCAAGCGCAGGAAATTCCAGTATACCTCAAGTCCCGATTGGACGTCTTGCAGCAAGTAGTGTGCAAGACATCACGAATTATCTCGACAAGGTGGTAGTAATGGAGGACCAAATGGCCAATGCTCCCCAAACCGTACAAGATCGAGCCTGGATGAAACGCATCTTGCATCTCAGTGCCGGAGGAGTGGGCGGATCGGAGCGGCTCATTTTGGAAAACAGCCTGAAATCGATGGGCCAAATTCTCGAACGCAATAAGTTTGGAGCCGACATCACTTCCTTTTCAAAGAATAGTCAGGACCTCGTAACTGAAGAAATCAATGAAGACCTAACGAGACTTGTAGAAGACGGAATTATACTGAAGACCTACTTTGGCCATGGTGGAATCAACATCACGGAACTCGATAATTTTGAGCAACCTGAGAATTTTAACAACCTCAACCGATACAGTTGTATGGTTTCCTTGGGATGCCATACGGGCGACATGTACACTGATGTAGTCTCGCTCAGCGAGGATAATGTACTCGCCGTAGACCGGGGAGCCATTGCCTATATTGCCACCTCCGGCCTAGGCTTTCTTTCCTCCCTAGATCAATTTGGGGATACCTGGTACGATCTGCTGGGGGGAGAATTTTATGGCGCAGCACTCGGGGCGTCGCTAAAGGGCGCTATCGAAAGGATGTCCAGTTCTTCTTCGATAGGCATTACGACCCTCTTGCAGCAGTTGACCCTTCATGGAGATCCCGCTTATCGGCTATCCCCGGAAGGACAAGGCTCTGACTTTACTTTCGACATTGCTACTGCTCGGACCGAGCCCTCCACCGTCTCGTCGACCGCAAAGTCATTTGACTTTATAGTCGACTTGGTGAATCTGGGCCAATCTGTGGAAGATTCCGTATCCATCCGGTTTCAGCGCGTCCTCGCTGATGGCAGCATAGGAGAAGAGAAGGAAATTGTCACGCAAGTAAACGGTTTTTCTTCTACCCTGCAGGTTACTTTTGACAATAGCATCCCTGGGATCTCAGGTAAAAATACCATTAGGGCGGTAGTGAATAACGATAGGCTTATTCCAGAAGCTCCAGATCCCCAAGCATACAATAATAATGCGCTGAGCAGTCAGACCGAAGGCTTTGCCTTTTTCATTCGGGACAACAGCATCTTGCCGACTTCTCCCTGTGAATTTTCCATCCTCAATGATCCAGGCGACCTGGTTCTGAGAGCCAGCACTTCTGATCCTTTTGCCAAAAGCAATACCTATCACTTCGAACTGGATACGACGCGCCGATTTAACAGCCCGCTTCAAATGCGGGAAACCATCACATCCAAGGGTGGAGTGATTGAATGGTCTCCTACTTTTGCATTGACGGAAGGACAAGTATACTATTGGCGTGTAAGCCCAGATTCCACTAGCGAGCAGCCTTATCTATGGGAAGAAAGTTCCTTTACTTATCGGCCACAAAGCAACACTGGTTGGAGCCAAAGTCACCATGGTCAGTTCGAGCTGGACGATTTGATTGGACTCGTGCCGAAAAGTAATGGTCGCATGCAGTTCGACAGCACGGGATTTTTTATGACAATCACTAACGGAGTGTGGTCCAGTGAAGTGGGTGCTCAGTTCAATTTTGAGACCAACGCTGTCTCAATACGTCCATGGTTAGTCACCAATGAAGGTGTAGCCATAGTGGTAATCGATCCAACTACTGGCATTCTTTGGGAAAACGTGAGCGGTCAATTCGGTTCCATCAGTACGGGATCAATCAATAGCAAAAGAGCCTTTGTCTTCCCTACCAGTACGACAGAAGAGCGGGATCTGGTGATAGACATGCTC
>JAHQVP010000129.1 GCA_019634275.1 Saprospiraceae bacterium | reverse complement strand
GGTCTTCGAGATTGCCTCCAAGGTTTTTATAGGAATAGTTGTGAAATTCCTTCGAGCGCCCAGACGATCCCAGACCATCCACAACCATTACGATAAATCCCAATTCTGCATAGGGCTGAAGACCGAATGCACGATCAAATTCTCTAGGAAAGACTTGTGTGTGAGGTCCCGTGTAGCTCATCTCAATCACGGGATAAGATTTTGAAGGATCAAAATCCGATGGTTTCCAAAGTGCTCCATAAATCTGAGTCCTGCCGTCTCGAGCGAGCACATGGAAGGGCTCAGGAGGCGTCCAGCCTTCCATATCGATTATTTGCGCCTGGCCAAGTTCCATGATCGTATTGCCCGTCTCTGTACTTTTCAATAGTGAGACCGTAGGATTCTCGACCGTAGATCGATTGTCTACAAAATAAAGTCCGTCAGGTGATATGCTTACTTCATGATTTAAATTACCCATCGTGAGTAAAAGCAGGTCCTCTCCATCGAAAGAAACCCCATACAATTGTCTCAGGTACGGATTCTGATTGGGATCCATGGCAGCACCAGTAAAAAAGACCTTCTTCTGCTCCAGATCGATGTGTTTTACCTCATGCACATAGTACTCGCCTTGTGCAATGGCTTGCTCTTCTCCAGTTTCCAGATGTCTGGCATACAACTGACGCCACCCGCTTTTTTCTGATAAGTAGAAGAGAAGCTTTTCCCCTTCCACGAGGTGGTATTCAAAGTTGTCAATATTCGTGTCGCTGGACTCACTGTAGACTAAGTCCATCTGTTCTGTCTCTAGGTCAAGCAAGTAGACATTTACTTTCTGATAGCCACGACTCGTCTGGGTGAGAAATACTTTGCCGGGTTGCTCGCTCCACTCGATTCTAACTGCGTTGATGTGGGTGCTCCGGGGCAAATCAGGCCGCACTTTCCTTCCTGTCTTGGCATGGAAGAATACGGGGTGCATATATACCATCTCCTCATCGCCTGGTGATCCGCGGTAGTAGGAGAGTACTCTGGGCCGAAAAAGCGTATCGACACTCCAGTCCAACAAATGCATCTTTCGTGCACTTCTTAAATCGCAAATATTAGCAAACAGCCATTGGCTATCATTCGACCAGTTGACGTCAAAGCGATTCGGTCGATCACCGTTCTCTCCTTCGATGATGTCTGCCCAGCCGACCCAAGAAGCATATTCATAGTTCTTCTCGCCATTAAAACTCAACTGACGAGATTGACCATCTTGAGTGGATTGGACGTAAAGATTGTAGTCCTTAGTGTAGGTGGTCCATTTTCCATCAGGTGACCTCCCTTCAATATCCTCTTGGGATGTTATTGGGGTGCTGGAGAGCGTATACCTCTCTGTATCCAAGATAAAGGAGTGGCCATCAGCCGAAACTTCCAATAGATGGGAATCTAATTTAGTGACTGCATCAATGGGAAGATCCTCCGATGAAACACTGGTATGCAAGGAATCTCTGAGGAGTTTGGCAACTCGCTCATGATCAAATAACTCACCCCTCGCACCCTCAGGCAACTCCACGGTCATGTACTTTTTGGATCCTGGAGCATGGTCCAGATACCAAAATCCCGTAGTGTCCTTAAACCAGTGTATCTGCATATGAAGATTGAAGGTCTTTTTGTTGTGATGATTCTCCCAGAGAAAGCCGATGGCACGATCATATGCTTCTATGGAAAGCGTATCCTGCGCGATTGCGCCCAAATAGAAAGAGAACATAAATGGGAAAAGAAGAGGGTAGTGTTTCATTTAACTTTCAGAGGATTAATGCTTTAAGACTTCAAAAAAGCAAAACTGGAAAACAATCTCGAGAATCTACGACTAAATAAGTAAGTCTTGGCATCGGACCTACAGATAGAAGTTGAGACAAAATCTCACGGTTAGAACCGCCAGGCAACAACCTTAAGACTTTGGAGCATTTATTGTAATTTAAGTGGGTAGTGATGCCTCTTATGATGCGAGCTATACTGTAACTCAACCAAAAAACTCAAATGAAACGACCACTCAAAATCGTAGTCGCCGTAGTCGGCATTCTGCTTTTACTTGCACTAGCCTTTGTTGCTTACATTCAATTTTCATCTTTCCCAACGTATGAGAACAAGGCCCCCGTCTTGAACGTGACTTCTGATAGCATCAAGCTGGCAGAGGGGGAGAAAATTGTGAAGACACTGTGTTCCAGTTGCCACATGTCTGAAGATGGAAAGTTGGGTGGCCGACACATGGTAGATGCATCGGCGTTTGGCGAAGTGCATGCTACGAACATCACTCGTCACTCCGAACATGGGGCACTTTCTAAATACAGCGATGGCGAGCTTGCTTACCTCATTCGCACTGGGATAAAACGTGATGGCAGCTATGCCCCACCGTGGATGGTCAAACTTCCTCATCTCAGTGACTACGATATGGAAGCGATCATCAGCTACCTTAGGTCAGACGCTCCCGAACTTTCACCATCCAATAGACCGAATCAGCCGACAGACTACAGCTTTTTAGCCAAGATGCTGGTGAAAACGGGTGCTTTCAAACCCATGACATATCCTTCCCAGCCGATTTCGGGTCCGGATGCCAGTGACAGGCCTGCCTATGGCAAATATTTAATGTTGCATAAGTACGATTGCTTTGCCTGTCATTCCAAGAGCTTTGCCAGTTGTGATTTTGAGATGCCTGAAAACTCCAAAGGCTTTTTAGGAGGTGGAAATCCCATTCCTGATACAGAAGGAAAAATAATCCTGTCGTCAAACCTTACCATGGACAAGGAAACGGGACTAGGCAATTGGACTAGAGCGCAGTTTATCCAAGCGGTAAAGACGGGAGCACGGCCAAATGGCATCGGTGCTCGCTATCCCATGATGCCTTTCGTTCATTTATCTGATGATGAAGTATCTGCCATGTGGGACTACCTTCAAACCGTACCGGTGATTCAAAATTCTGAAGATTTTAGTGCCCCGTAGCATAGTTGTTTTCCAACTTTGTAGGCCGGATTTGACAGCGATATAGTATGCTGTTCCCTTTAAATCGGGAACGCCAATTCTTGCGCATTAAACTTTTTTAGTTCTCAAGCGCATTCATTGCTTTCCTGGAAGCTGCAAGTTCGTCCGGCATCTCTAATTATTCCATCTGCATGATGGCATGCTCAAATGCTCGCACGCCCAGTTTCTTTTTTCCTTGCAGAACAAGAGAGAGACTGCAATAGGTGCTCAGTCGATCAAGTGAAATTAGAAAGGGTGGATACTTAAGGATCAATCGTTTAGTGTGGCCAGCTGTTCTCTAGCACTCGCTAACTCGTCCGGCATCTCCAATTGTTCCATAGCTGCTATTGCTGCAGTAAAGTACTCACGAGCCAAGCTTGACTTTTTTCTGATGGCGTAAAGCCGACCTAGGTGATAATATGCTATGGCCGTCAACCCTGGAAATCCATGTTCTTCTCCAAACACGATAAGCCCGTTGAATAACTTCGCAGTGCGGCTTGGTAGCTTCGGCAGGAAGGAAACAATGAATCGCAAATTCTTTACGAGCACGGTGACAGGGGGAGTCACGGGTTCCTTAATCATGTCTATGAAAGTTGTCCCCATCACACACTGCAAGAGTCCATATATCCCAAAAGCTCCTATATCATGCACGCGAGTCAATTCCGATTGGATCATGTCAAACCCCTCTTTCATACGGCCTCCATTTAACATCAGAGCTCCCCCCGCCAATCTTTCAAATAGACGCCCGATGTCCGAGTCATGCTTGGGCACTTGTTTGAGGACATCGCGCGACTCATCATCTCTCCTTTCCAGAGCAAGGATGGACGCGCCTTGCGTATAGCTTAAGCAGCCATATAGTGCATCAGCAGATGATCTTCCAGCCTCCAGGTACCGTTCTACAGATTCGCCCATCTGCCCTTGAGCCAATTGCAACATGGCGGAGCCGTAGCTTCCAAGTGCTACCATGCGAGGACTGCATTTTTGATGTCCCAGCTCTATACACTCATCAGCATATCTCCTGGCAGTCTGGAACTTTCCATTCATCATAAGGCACCATACAGCACCAAGTCGAGCCTTTGCAGCGAGGTAATGATCATTGGCATATCGTCGAGATATCTGCACCGCTTCCAGAGCATATGCTTCTCCTTTTTGAGTGCCCTCTATGCACATGGCAGCAGTAGAATACCAGGCATAGACGTACCCTCTAAGTCGATGATCGGCGCATTGCTCAGCATAGTCTATGGCCTGCTGAGCAATCCTCATAGTTTCTGGTGAACCAATATTTCCTGTCACATCTGCATTGCTCAGCCAACCATAGTACCAAGCTTTCCGTCGTAGGTCTGGACATCGCTCTGCCACCTCATGGTGACGCAGCAATAGTTTGTACTGTTCGGCGGATCTCGCTGAATAATAATGCACAAAACTCCATCCAATAAGAATGTCTAGCAAAAGCAAATCTTCTTTCTCTTGGGCAAAGTCTCCCGTCCATAAGAGCTCATATGCCTTTTCAAAAAGACTGTGGGCCTCCTGTGTCGCCAGGTCCTGGCATTTCTTGTTGCCTGCAAGTACTAGGTATTTGATCGCCTTCTCCACATCTCTGCCCTCTGTAAAGTGAAAGGCAAGCACCTCATGGAATTCGGTCAGTCGCTCTTCAAACAATTCCTCCATAATGCTTCCAACCTTGGCATGAATCTGGCTTCGATCCTTTTTTAGCATCGACTGGTACGTGATCTCCTGCATCAAGGCATGTCGAAAACTATATTCGAAGTCCTCGCTCGAGTCTGTTCTTTGCTCGAGTAGAATATCAGAATGTCGCAACCTCGCCAAGTGACTCTTCACATTGCCATCTGCCCCATTTATTTTTTCGATTACATGATAAGGGAAGGAGCGCCCGATCACAGAGGCCTGTTGCAGTAGCCTCTTTTCTGGCGTATCCAGGTGATCCAATCTAGATCTCACTATTCCTCGAATGGAAGTTGGCACCTTTTGATCTTCTAAGTCTGTGGTCAATTTCCACCGACCATTTCGAACCAGTTGGTTGGAGTCAATCAAGCTTCGGACAAATTCCTCGATGTAAAATGGATTGCCCTGCACCCGATTGTGGATGTACTGTGAAAGCTGAGTAGGCACCTCGCTTGTCTCCAGTATAGATTGCAAGAGTGCTTCTCCATCGCGCTTGGACAAGGGTTGAATAGGTAAGGGACGATGACGAAGTGTAGACCGTTTCTTGACTGCATGCAAAGCCGGCCAGTCGAACGATGATCTATAGGTGCAAACCCATATCGCATTGGTAGATACTTGGTGGAGGGCCTCATCCAAGAGCTCCAGTGACAGCTGATCGGCCCAGTGTAAGTCCTCAAAAACAAAAACTGTGGGCCCCTGCTTTGCCAAGAAATTAAGCAGCATAGCCGCTGCTGATGCAGTAGCCTGCTTTAGTACGATTGGATCTTCATCGGCAAGATCGGGATGGTCGAGTTGTAAAATATTGTGCGTGTACTTAATCATACTCGCATCCAGACCAAACTCGTGAAATCGCTGTCGAATTTTTTCAGATTTCCGAGCAGGTGATGAGTCATGATCGATCTCCAGGAAGGCATGGGCGAAGTCGCTCCACATACCGTAGCGGCTATGCAGCATCATGCTATTGCATTTGGCCAAATGAAACCTCAACTTACCTCCAAAGGTCTCTACCCACTCACTCACCAATCGACTCTTTCCACCTCCCGCCTCCGCGGTCACGGTCAGTAGAGTGGGCTTCCCATCATCGAGGTCCAGCACTGTCGCTTGAAATTGCTCCATCTCCAAGCCTCGTCCGATCAGCCTTCTGGTGATTGCGGTATTGGAGGACTCTTTTTGAGATCCAGCATCCGCTCTATATTTAAATACCTCCTGCATTCCCTCCTTGCCCTTAAGCTTAGCGGGAGCTAGTTGCTCGAATTCAAATTGCGCCCTGCTCAACTCCCAGGTGGCACGTCCTACGATGATTTCATTTGCTTGGGCCAGGCTATCCAGGCGGGCAGCGGTATTGACCACATCCCCCACAATCTGTCGAAGACCGCGAATATTGTCCTGTGTCACCAACACCGTACCCGTATTGATGCCCGAGTGCAAGGTCAACTTAAATCCCATTGTCTGCTCAAACTCCTGAGTGGACAACCCCGACACCGCATCGTGAAGCTCCCTCACAGCTTGTATCGCCCTGATCGCATCATCCTCCTTGGCCTGGGGTTCTCCAAAGAGGAGCACCACACAATCTCCAATGATTTCGTGCACCACTCCACCGTAGCGCGGCGCGATCTGGTGGACTCGACTGTGAAAATCAGCTAGTAGGTGCTGTACCTCTTCTGGATCCAAGCGCTCAGACACGGTAGTGTATGAGGTGATGTCGCTAAATGCCACAGTCAGAAACTTATTCTCGCCTTTGCTTTCGACGTGCTGGACAGCACTTCCGCATTGGCTGCAGAATTTAGCCTCGGCAGCAATCTCAGTCTGACAATTCGAACAGTTCATAATGGTCATATGCAATTGATTATGGTGAGAATCTACACTTAGGCAGCCCCTCATCTGCCATGTCACTTAATTAATTTGATGCTGCAGGGTTGCTCACCGGTCGCATAGCCACCATTTTATCGACCAACATGCCCTCTTCAGTATCTATGACGACCATGGTGTACTTTCCCTTGATGGGTACAGTGCTTGGTGCACTTGGAGGCAGTACATCAAACTGATAGTCACCCCAGCTGTGATAGTACCCATTGCCCATGGGGACTACTTCTCCGATACTGATGGTCACATCCTTCATCTCGAATTGGCCTAGAAGCACTTCAAAGTATTTCGCTATTTCGGTCTTACCCGTCATGGTCATACCATTGGACCCCATCATATAGGCGGACGCCGTGTGCAGTGAGACTATCGATGAGATGTCCTCATTCTCCAGTGCCTTTTCGTACCTACTGGCCACATCTGCATATCGTTTGCTTGCCATAGGGTCAACGACAGGCTGCGGAATAAAAGCCGTGTGCTGGATAATCTTCAGTCCTCCATCATCATGCCTTGTCACCAAAGTATACTTCCCTTCCAGCTTGGCCGCCTTACCATTGCCTTTGACAACCATATCAAAATCATAGCTTCCGTAGAGCATCAATAGTCCTCCTGCCAACTCTTGAGTATCGTCTACCGATATCGAGGCTTCTTGTGGATCAAATGCTCCAAACAAATCGGACATATAGTTGCCAACCGAAGAGGCTCCCGTCAGAACAACATCCGCAGAAGTAATCATTTTACAATCATCGCTGTAAAGTGAAGAGATGGCTGTATGATCCGAATCCAAGAAGGCTGCCTCAAATTTTGTAGCCAATTTCTTAGCCTTTATCATCGGGTCGTCATGTCCATAGTGGGCCATTAGATTTAGAGCCAAAAGGCTGCTACCAATCATCAAAAAAATCTTTCTATTCCTTTTCATATCATTTGTATTTGGGTTTCATAATCCGCTCAGAGAGCGCTTCTGGCACCAAATTACCGGGCACAGCATCCATTTTGACCAGAGTTAAGTGAATGGCTTCTATTCGTAAGTAAGCGTCCGAATCACCAAGTGAACGGAATTACCTTTGCAGCCTGGATCTTACCATATGTCATCTAATGGAGGCCATGGCTATGGATAAGAGTAGCGGATTGTTCAGTGAGCAGATAGCCCCATAAGCGAACGCATACTGCCTCTGAGCTGATGCAGGAGAAAAGGCTTGACCAAGCACTTTGTCATATGGAATTCCGGAAGCACTGTCAGGTCTTCATTAGCATCCCATTGACTGAGGTACAGTATGGGGAGGTCACAATATCCCCGGTGACGCATGGGCTCCAACATATGGACACATTCGGAGTCAATCACCAAACAATCTGTGTAAGCCAGCATGCCTTGGCTTAAACCTTGTACGCTCTGCAGCGCATCCATATCGTTCACCAGGTTGTATCCCTCTCTCTCGAGAAAGACACTGATGTCCCAGGAGATGATTGGGCATCCATGTAACAGCAGAACACTGGATGATTGCACAGGACCAAGATGACTCTTTGCTTGACCATCGACCCAAACAATCACTCAATGACGTACATCATTAAGTAGATGACGCTGGCAGCACAGTCAACGGTTCATGTGTGCTCGCTGCCAAGGCAGGCCCAATGCCTTTAGAGCCTGGATGGTCGGAGGCCAGCTAAAAAATTGGCTGTAGATAGCCAGCTTGTGCAATTGTATCATCATCGGGTCGTTCTCAGTCGCCGCTTGTGCTACATGTCTTGCCGCCTTCTCCAGATCTCCCAGATAGTACGATAGTATGGCCAAATAACTTGGTTTCAGATAAGCACCGTCTTTCAAACTTACTAGCCCTCGATACCGACCTTCCGCAATCCGGCGATCACCGTGCTTGGCTTGAAAAACATATTGACTTAGCGTGTTGAGGTTGAGAATTTGTGGGTACTCACCAATTCTTTCATAGCACTGACCTGCTTCATCTATTAGGCCTCTGTCCCAGTAGTATTGTCCGAGTATTTCGTTGGTAATTCCCTCAGCAATGCCCAAGGATCTCAAGTCATCGTAGGTTGCTCGAGCGTCAAAATCGACCCCAGCCTTGCATTGCATTTCCCAATAGCTGAGCTTATTATTAGTAGACAAGGGGTCCAGCTCCAAAGCACGTCGGCCATTGGCGAGGGCCTCTTCTCGCTCGTCCATGAGCAAATGCATGTATGCTTTGATACGGTATGTATCCGAATGCATAGGGTCAAGTAAGATGGCTCGGTCAAAGCCTTCAAAACTGGCCGCATAGTCATGATGGCAATAGAAATCCAACCACGCTCGGATAGTCGTGGATTCCACATTGGGGCCCAATCGATCACTCGCAATTTCCAAGAGCCTCTGCGCATTGGCATATCCGGTATTGGGATGAGCATTCGCTATGAGTAGATCGTATATATGCGCATAGGCCAAGGAGTTGTAGGCATCACCAAAATCTGGGTCTAGCTCGATGGCTTGTCGAAAGCATTCGAGTGCCTTCGATGTATTGAATCTGCGATCGAGAAAGCTCTTGCCCTTTAGATAGAGATCAAATGCCTCCATATTGGTGGTCTTAGGCGTGATTAAGGGAGTCTCCTCACTTCCACGATTGATCAACAATACTTTAAGAGCCTGGATGACCTGTGCTGCAATCTCGTCCTGAATCTGAAATATGTCATCAATCTGCTTGTCATATCGCTCCGTCCACATTTGAAAGCCGTCTGCCGCATTGAGCAGTTCTGCTGTCACACGCACCCGCTGGCCCATCTTGCGCACGCTGCCACATAGCAAGTGATCCACCTGGAGCTTGGTGGCGATAATGTGGACGGGTTCTTTAGAATCTTTAAACATGAAAGAAGAAGCCCGGCCGGCTACCTTTAAGAGATCCATGCTACCCAGCCCCGTCATGATCTCCTCTGCTACGCCTTCGGCAAAGTAATCCTGCTCGGGATCTGAGCTGCGATTGACGAAGGGCAACACTCCTATCGACTTAATGGTTTGCTCCTCTTTGAACTTTCCTTTGAGCCCATCGATTGCTGGCACCACCAGTCCCTCTTCAACCAAGGCAAAGACTTCAAGTGGGTCTGCTACATTCTTAAATTCAAAATGTCCAAGTGAAGCGGCTTCAAATCCGGTTTGATTGGAGAGATCCGTCCTCACCTTATCAGAAAATAGCACTGCCCCTGGCACGCCCATGGATTCCACTCGCGCAGCCACATTCACCGTATTTCCAAAGATGTTGCCGTCGGCCAGGATGACATCACCTTGATGGATACCAATTCTCAGAGGCACCTTGGGTGCTGCCTGCACATCGTGTTGCAGCTCGGACGCATATCGCATGGCCGAGACTGCGCTGTCGAAGATGAGCAAAGCCCCGTCGCCATAAAACTGAATCAGCTGACCCCTGTGCTTACTCACCAATTGCTCCGTGGAGTCACGAAAGTGTTGAATCACCAGCAATGCATCATTTTCGTTCGCCTGCATCAGGCTAGTGTATCCTGCGATGTCAACAAAGACGACTGCCGCTAGGCGTCGCTCTCCAGTTTTTGACACTTTATTTAAATCTGGGTCTTGCCGCATGCTTGTAATTTCCTATGCTTCAGCCACTGAAGATCCGAGCCTAAATCGACGAAAACGAATTTCAGTTTCATAGCCACTCTCTCTGTGATTTCGATCTACCTTCCCCTTGAGTTTCTTACTCAGAATATCTACTAGCCCTGAACCAAATTTAGTGCCTTGCGAATGCACCTGAGAATCAACGGAGGATCTTCCATTATCCTTAAGTCGTAGGATCAAATTGTTCGGATTTTCGAGAAAAAGTTCGATAAAGATCTTACCATTTTCATCTTTAGCGAAGGCATACTTCATACTGTTGGTGACCAGTTCATTCACGATGAGTCCGATCGGAATGGCTGTGTCTACATCCAGGGGCGGCACCTGCACATCAATCTCTGTCTCAATGCCCTGACCTGGAAATCCCAACGAGTCAACCAGGTGCTCTGTCAAATCATCCAGATAGATCCTCATATCGATGTCCATCATGTGCTCACCCAGATACAACTGTTGATGTATTAAGCTCATGGATTGGACTCTATTCCTACCCTCTGCAACCGCTAGAGCTGCAGAGACATCCTCTATTTCATCAGCCTGTAGATTGAGTAGGCTTGAAATGATTTGCAGATTATTCTTGACCCGATGGTGGATTTCTTTCACCAGAAATTCCCGCTGCTCAATGAGGTCTTTCAGTTTCCGATTGGATTTTTGTTTTTGGACAAATCCCACAAAAAGTCCAATCCCGAACAGGGCCAGGAGTCCTGCAATTCCGTATGCAAAAGTACGTTCTCTCTCACCTCGTTCAATCTGCTCTTGAGCCAGCTTGGTCTGATATACAGCCTCTGTCTGCACTGCGATCTGCCTGGCCTCTCGGAGATGGATGCTATCCTGAGTTTCTGAG
>JAHQVP010000128.1 GCA_019634275.1 Saprospiraceae bacterium | reverse complement strand
CTGATATTTTACTTTCAGGGAGAACCCTACATCAATCCTCATTTTCTGGATATGGTGGCCTATGCCTCCAAACGTAAGATCTACACCATCACTTCTACCAATGGACATTTTCTCAACGACGAAAACGTAAAGAAAACGATTCAGTCAGGCCTGGATCGCCTCATCATCTCTGTGGATGGCACAACACAAGAAACCTACGAGCAATACCGAAAGGAAGGAAATCTGGAAACGGTGCTGGAAGGGGCAAGAAATGTGGTGGCATGGAAGAAGCGTCTTAAATCAGCAAAACCCTATCTCATTTTTCAGTTTTTGGTCGTGCGCCCCAATGAACATCAAATTGAAGACATACATCGACTGGCAAGGGAGATCGGGGTAGATGAAGTCAAACTAAAAACAGCACAGGTCTACGATTTTGTACATGGCAATCCACTCATCCCCACGATCGACAAGTATTCGCGTTATGGAAGACAATCAGACGGGACTTACCGACTCAAAAATCCACTTTTAAATCAGTGCTGGAAACTGTGGCACTCCTGTGTGATTACCTGGGATGGAAAGATCGTCCCCTGCTGTTTTGACAAAGATGCCCGTCATCAAATGGGAGACTTAAGCAGGAAAACACTCAAGCAAATATGGAATGGCAATCAGTACGAATCCTTCAGGCATCAGATCTTCAAAGGCCGCGACCAAATTGATATTTGCAACAATTGTACAGAAGGATGTAAAGTTTGGACCTGATCTTAGACAATTCTTTGATTTTAAATGGAATATGCGATCTTAGATGTCCGGCTAAACTTAACGTAACTCGAAAACTTTTTGATGTTTTTCAAAAGTATCTTTCAGGGCAATTTGCAATTTGGAAACATTAGAAGTTTCGAGAAGGTGATTAAAATGTTTGATCATCGAACCGAAAACTACTACAAGAACGACGTCTTATTTAAAAGTGAAGACATCTTTAAGGCCGATACCATGTCGGTCGAAATTCCTCGCACTGTTCTCAATATTAGCGACAAGACTTGGCGCAATACGGTTGATCTCCTGACGTATGTGGCACAGTTTGGTGTGTCTGGCAATGTTGGGGTTTGGATGACCGATACTGGCAAAATCCTGAAGTATGCGTGGATTGAGCCAGAGGGCGACAAAGCGGTGGTTCAGAATTTTAGAAAAGGAGTGGCTTTGCTGGATGAAGAAGGCAAGGAAGAGGAAGCACGCAAGCTCCTCACTCAAGCCATCGAGATCTACGATAAGCATTCCCAGGCCTATGAGCGACGTGGGCACGTAAATTATATTTTGAAGAAGTTTCATGATGCCGAAAGAGACTTTAACAAAGCCATTAAGCACGACAAGGATAATACACGTGCCTATTACGGTAGAGGCAGAATCTATATGTTGCAGGAAGAGTGGGAGAAGGCCATAGACGACTTTACGATTGCTACAAAGACCTCACTTGCACTGCAGGACCTGCATTGGGAGAGCCGAAGACTTAAGGCAGAATGTTTGGTGAGACTCAAGAAATATGCCGACGCAGAATTTGAACTCCGCTTTTTTACCAGGAGGTCTTTTGCAAAGGAGAGCTCCAACTTCGCGCATCGCAAGGCTGCTTTTTTCAATCATGGTCTGACACTTATTGAACTAGAGCAGTACAACGATGCGATCGAAGCCTTTGATTCGGCCCTGGAAATCGATGATCCCAAACCGGGAGTAGAACTTTCAGAAATTCTCTACCAGAGAGGAATCGCTCGCAAGCAGGCGGGTAAAAATGGATTTATCGCAGACTGGAAAGAGGCGTCAAAACTGGGCAATAAGAAAGCCGCCCAGCAGCTGGAATCTAAATGACACCCCCACAATAATCATTCGAAGATCTCGGTTCTCTAGCCATTATCAATATGAGACTGACCTGGACTAAGTGGTTTCAAACTGGCTTTGGCTTTTTGATGTTCATTTGTATGGCATGCTCTGGTACGCAAAAGGCTCAGGTATCAGACTCAAGAGAAGGAAATTATCTTGAACAAGCTGCTCGATTTTATCGATCCGGAGATACAGCGCAGGCCAAAGTCCATTGGGAGCAAGCTCTTCGCCAAGATTCTGCCGACCATCAAGCGTTGAAGGGATTGGCTCAATTGGCGGTAGATCGAGCCAACTTTGATAGGGCCCAATCCATACTGAAAAAGGCAGAAAAATATCATCCCAATGGGGGAGATCTTCTGATGCACTATCAAATGGGGATTTGTGCCTGGGAGCTATCTGATTATCCCGTTGCATTCGAAAAGATGGGCAAATACCTGGCATTTGAGGACAATAATACCGCAAGGCAAGCCCTCGCGGAAAAGGTGCAGCGGGACAGCAGATATTGCATGTCATCGGGGAAGGATCCAGAGGCCCTTGTGGTAAAATTAGGAAAGGCGATCAACACAGATGCACCCGAATATCTGCCATCACTACCCGTTCACGAGGAATTCATGGTCTTCACCAGACGGGTGAGGGGTCAGGAGGATCTGTACATAAGCCAGGCCCAACAAAACGAGTGGACCTCAGCTATGGCCTTGAGCGAACTCAACAGTGCTGACAATGAAGGAGCACACAGCATTTCGGCAGATGGCAACACCATCGCGTTTACGCGGTGCAGATCACGTGATGGTCTGGGCAGTTGCGACCTGGTGTATGCCGTATACAACAATCGACGATGGAGCGAGCCCCAAAATTTCGGCCCACCTGTCAACAGTAAATCATGGGATGCACAACCATGCTTCGGCCCAGATATGCGCCGATTATACTTCTCCAGCGAGCGACCAGGAGGAGTCGGAAAGCGGGATGTGTGGTTCGTGGATCGTACAGTCGATGGATGGTCCGTACCCCAAAACCTTGTGGCTGTAAATACGCCAGAAAATGATGAATCTCCCTTCATCCATGCCGATGGACATACCCTCTACTTTATGTCTAATGGACATCCGGGACATGGTGGTTATGACCTTTTCAGCACAGATCTCGATGATCCCACCTCGAAGATTATTAACCTGGGTGCAGGTATAAATACCAAGCGTGATGAGGGCGCCTTACATGCAATGCGTGATGGAGAAATGGCCTTTTTTTCAAGAACTGAAAAAGGCCCTAATGGACTTGTGAGTGACATCTACCGCACCAATCTGCCGAGTGCTGTTCAGGCAGATGCCGTGGCATATTTGGACGTGAAGGTATTTGACAAGGCAACTGGCGAACGCCTCGATGCCGTCCTTAGGATTACGGACACCACTGATCAAGACAGAAAGCAGTTTGTCATTTATGCGCAGCGAAGAAACATCTTTCCCCTACCGATCAGCACGACCTATTCGTTGCAAATTGATCGAGGAGGCTTTGACTTTTACTCCGAGCGCCTACGACTCACTGACGATAAAAAGGCTGAACCCACAGGCCTAAATATTTCTCTAACGAAGTTGTCTTCGGTCGTGGAGCATACCCCTGTAGTACTTAAGAACATTTTATTCGCTTCTGGCTCTGCAGAATTGTTGTCAGCATCGCACGCGGAATTGGGAATACTGCACGATAAATTGGTCTCGGCCCCAGGCTTGAAAATTGAAATTCGAGGACATACGGATGACGTCGGATCGGATGAGGACAATCTTATCTTATCGGAGCAGAGGGCGAGAGCAGTAAGGGACTATTTGATGTCGTTAGGCAAGGTTGATGACGGACGACTGCAGTACCGTGGATATGGCGAATCTGTTCCGATTGCCAACAACGACACCCCTGAGGGACGGGCCATCAATAGACGTACGGAATTCATGATCCTCGACAACGAATAAGCAATGCCCCGACGAAGACAGCGAGTAGAGCAAGTGACATTTAGCGGTATGGCCCACAAGGGTCAAGCAATTGGCCGCACAGAAGAAGGGATGGTAGTCTTTGCTCAGGGCGCAGTACCAGGAGACAAAGCGATGGTTCGATTGCTGCGCAAACGCAAGGGTACCTGGCAAGGACACGTCGAAGAATTGCTATTTCCTTCTCCTCATCGTACCGAACCCGCTTGCCAACACTTTGGAGTATGTGGTGGATGCAAGTGGCAAAATTATGCTTATCTACAACAGCTTAAGGAAAAGGAGCAAAGCGTGCATGATAGCATGCAAAGAATTGCGGGTTTGGATTCGATCCCTCTACTTCCCATACTAGGGGCAGATCCAGTATATCAGTATCGAAACAAACTTGAGTATTCTTTTTCTGCCAAGCGTTGGCGCACCAGAGAGGAAATTGAAACGAGCGGTACTTTTTCAGAAGAAGGAGCCTTGGGCTTGCATCCGCCAGGAAATTTTCAAAAAGTGGTGGAGTTGGAGACCTGTTGGCTACAGCAGGAACTGACGAATGACATTAGGAACTTTGTCGGTGATTTTGCACGCAAGAATGCATATTCGTTTTTTGATCCATTGCAGCATACAGGGTTTTTGCGGAACATGATTTTGCGCAATACACTTGCTGGAGAATGGATGGTTGTTCTCAGTTTTGCGTATGAGGACGAGGCACGACGTATTGCCTTGCTTGATGCCTTAGCAGATCGCTTTGAAGACATCGTCTCCCTGCACTATGTCATCAATGAGAAAAAGAATGACACCTTGTTCGATCAAGAAATCATTTGTTACCAAGGAGCTCCGACTATAGTGGAATCACTGGATAATCTGCACTTCCAGATCAGGCCCAAGTCGTTTTTTCAGACCAATACACGACAAGCTAAGGTTTTGTATGATCAGGTACGATTCTTAACAGATATCCAGCAGGAAGATGTGGTGTATGATCTCTACTGTGGGCTGGGCAGCATCACGCTATACCTCGCCAGAGATTGTCATCAAATAGTAGGCATCGAAGAGGTTGAGGACGCGATCAAGGATGCGCACATCAATGCCGCAAACAATGGCGTTGCAAATGCCCGCTTTTTTTGCGGGGATGTACGCAATCTTTTGGGCGATGAGGACTTTCTTAAACTGCCCAAACCGGATATCGTGATTACCGATCCGCCCAGAGCAGGAATGCACGAAGAGGTCGTAGAGCAACTGATTGGTCTGGCACCTCGACAGATTGTCTATGTCAGTTGTAATCCAGCTACACAAGCACGAGACATTAAGTTGATGTCGGGTCATTATCGAGTCGAACAATTGCAGCCCGTGGACATGTTTCCGCACACAGCGCACATTGAAAATATTGCATCTTTGCGCCGAATTTGAAGAAAATGCAAAAGACCGACGTAGGAGGTTTTCTAAAACTGGAGCAGGAGCTCAAGCCTTACATTGGGGTCATGAGCAAAGCGGCAGATGCCATCATGGAAAAGGAAATTTCCAAGTACCCAATTTTGGTAGTGCATCAACAAGAGGTAGAACTGGGTGTGCCGGTGCTAAAAAAAGAGGCAGCAAGTACCTGGTTGATCAATGCCAGCACATTAGAAGAGTTTGTCATGAAGAACCTCATCCAGTCCGAAAAGCTGGAAGATTTCCAATCGGTTTACAAGGACCCCAAAGAACAGATTTGCCTTTTCGTATTGAGTGAATTGGGGGCTCAGTTTGTCTTTCTAAAACGCTAAACGTTTACTAATGAAAGGAATCATTCTCGCAGGCGGCCTGGGAACGCGTCTCTATCCCCTTACTATGGCGGTCAGCAAACAGCTCATGCCTGTGTATGATAAGCCCATGATATATTATCCACTGTCTACCTTGATGACAGCAGGAATTAACGAAGTGCTCATTATCTCCACTCCACATGATTTGCCTCATTTTGAAAAACTGCTGGGAGACGGAAGTGAGTTGGGTTGCACATTCTCCTATGCGGCACAGCCAGAACCAAAAGGCCTTGCACAGGCATTTCTGATTGGTGCCGATTTTGTAGGGAGTTCACCATCGGCATTGATACTAGGTGACAATATATTTTATGGGAGTCAGGTTGAGGATTTGCTGGTCCAGTCCAGTAATCCTTCCGGTGGCGTTGTATTCGCATACCAAGTGGCCGACCCTGAGCGGTATGGTGTGGTCGAGTTCGATGAAAATTTTCGGGCGCTTTCGATCGAAGAAAAACCGACCAATCCCAAGTCAAATTATGCCGTGCCCGGCCTTTACTTTTATGACAATCAAGTTGTCGACATCTGCCAGAACTTGGAACCCAGTGCGAGGGGCGAACTGGAAATTACGGATGTCAATAAGATCTATTTGCAGCGGGATCAACTGAAGGTAGGTGTGCTCGGTCGCGGAGTAGCCTGGTTGGATACGGGTACTCATCAGTCGCTCATGCAAGCAGGTCAATTTATCCAGGTCATTGAAGATCGGCAGGGATTGAAGATCGGTTGCATTGAGGAAATTGCTTTTGAGAAGGGTTTTATCAATGAGGAGCAGCTCGAGCGACTCGGTCACAAGTATCTCAAGAGCGGATATGGTGAATATTTACTGAGACTGCTGCACTAAAGCAGAAGTGGTTCGGAGGGGAGCTTCCACTCTTCGTCGTTGAGAAACGATGCAATAAATCCGGGAAATTTTTCTGGTGGACATGCCAGACTTGAAACACCTAGGCTCGCGAGGCTATTCGCTACGTCGTGATCAAAGTCTGGTTTTCCTCGATCATCCAACGCCAATATGACGGCCATCCTAACGGCTCCTGATAGCAAGGATCGCACCTCTTCTTCGAGGATTTCGAGTCTTCCCCCTTCATACAGGTCGCTGATCAGCAGCACATGTACATTGGTTCGCTGACGAGTCAGGTTGCGTACATAGCGGATTGCCTTTGCTATATCGGTGCCCCCACCCAGCTGGCCTTTAAACAGGAGCGAGACAGGATCTTTTATTTCCTCTGTTAAGTCCACAACCTCTGTATCAAAGACCACCAAATGAGTCTTGATGCTTGGGATGGAGGCCAAGATGCTGGCGATCACGGCAGCATGCACAAAGGATTCCAGCATGGATGCACTTTGATCGACTACGATCACAATCTCCTTGGCAGACTTTCTGCTTCGAGGATGACCCAGTAGTCGAACTGGAATGATTGTCTTTGCTTCGGGCTGATAGTGGCGCAAATTGGCATGAATGGTCTTTTGCCAATCCACGTCTTGCATCCTCGGATTTAAGATGCGGCCACCGTACTGCTTAGCTCCGGTGATCCTATTGATAAGATTAAAGCGCAGGCGTCCTTCAAGTGATCGAGCCAACTTGTCAACGAGCTGACGTGCTGTTGCCATG
>JAHQVP010000127.1 GCA_019634275.1 Saprospiraceae bacterium | reverse complement strand
CCTCCCTCACTTTATGAGCACGGCACTATTGCAACAAGAAATGCCAAATGCCGAAGAGTTGCCCGAAAAATTCACCAAGCACTTGAAAGAGTCGGACTTGATCAGAATTAAAAGAGGAGATACGACTTCATCTATTTTTGGTGGCAATGACTTGCCTTTAAAGGTGGCATCAGGAAGGTCTTGCAATCCTACCTTCTTCACGTTTAGGAAGGGAAAGGCCATTCTTGAATATGCGCGTCTTTCAACCTCATTCTTTAATACTGGATATGTTCGTAGCAACGGATTGAGAAAGGAAGGCAACAGGTACATATTGCACGAAAAAAAGGAAGCGTATTACTACCACCCCTTGCCGAAATCTGAAAGAAATGAACAAGGTGACTATAAACTTTCGCAATCTTTAGATGGACGATTTTGGAGTAAAATGGATTTTGAATCCAGGCCAAAGTCTACCCTATCCTTGGAGTCTCATATCGTCGTAGAAGAAATCGGTTCCGCTTTCCGGATTACGATCGACGTGGGCGGAACTGATAATGTGGAGATCACATTAGATCTCTGCTTCCGTTCCGGTGGCAGCGTAGAGAATGCGCTGCCTGGGCACAACAGCACAGATTTTTTCTTGTCTAATGGCTTTGCAAAGTATATTCTTGGCAACGACACTATCGAAGTAGGTCCCGGAAAAAACGATCACGACAACATTCATCGCCTGGATGGCGAGGTTTATTCAACGCACTTCGGATCGATCAAGGGCGAAGGGCAGCATCTCTACATTACTGGGCATACTCCCTTTCACCACTCACTGACCATCAGATAGATGGACGGGTTATTGCGGTCGATGCTATGGTTGGGTAGTCCATTTGCTTTATGGAGGGCATTGTCTTTCGCGCATACATGCAGCCCTCCGCTGGGAACAACAACGATCTCACTTAGCACGGATCAATCCCTTTGATAGCGCATCTCTCATCATACCTAGGTTATTGCTCCGATAAACCTCAAAGCGGGGAGCATATCACGATCTACTAGCATGCAATCTTGAGCATAGCGCACACATTCCACCCGATTCCGAAAATGTTCTTTGCAGATGACCCAAACGATCCTGAACTATGCCCCGGATAACTGGCAATCCACAATTTTGTAAACACCTCCATTTCCCTTAGTGAGCAGATAGAGCTCACCCTCATCATCAAATCCGATCCGCAAATCCACCCTGCGGTGGCCAGCGATCTTTGCCATGGTCGATAGCTGCCCATCCATAGCAACCTGTAACCGGTAGACTGGTGCTTGTACGCCTGCAACCATTTCGTTTACCTCCGAATAAAACAAGGTGCCCAATGAAATATCACCGAATATGTATTTCCCTCTCAGTGCAGGAATCCTCTTCCCATTGTATACAAATCCACCCGACACCGCGGACCCCTCATCATGGTCGTATTGAATAATCGGATAGGTGTAGCCATTGTCATCTTGTGGAAGCGGATAGACCAACTCTGGATTGGCATAGGAATCAAAGAGGAAGGTACCTTCACGATAAGGCCACCCATAGTCAGCGCCTGCCGTTCCTAGATTCACCTCTTCGACGCTGTGCTGGCCGATATTAGTAATGAACATATGCCCCGATCCGCTCATATCCCAGCATATGCGATGTGGATTTCGAAATCCTCGTGCCCAAACTTCCTCTACAGCGCCTGCTCGGCCCACGAAGGGGTTGTCTTGAGGAATGCCGTAGTTGCCATTACCAGCATTGTTTCCGGCAGGATCAAGACGTATCACACTGCCGTATATGTGACTAAAGCTATCACACATCTCTGGGTACCGGATTCCCATACTTGCATCGCCGATGCCGAGATAAAGCATACCGTAGTCGGCTGCACTTTTATCCACCAATGGGTTGAAGGTAACCTCCTGGAATGTATGAGCACCCCCAAACATATCTACTCTAAGGAGTTCCCGTCCCGAACCGGAAAATTTTTTTGCCAATGGTTCCTCAGTTTGCCACTCCGTGAGGACAAATTGGAGCGTAGTCCGTATACTGTCTGGTAAGGCAAAATCTGCTTTTTGAGAATTGGGGGCCTCGCTATGTGTCGTGTACCAGAGTCCATTGTTAGAGAAATCAGGATGGAAGGCCCAACTGGCAAAACCGGTTCCTTTTCCCGGGTTGTCGACGAAATTCTCAAATTGGGAGGCCAGGTCAAAATATTCGGTCAGTGTATCCTGGTGCACCTCATACATCTTTCCTCGGATATCGTGCAGAAAAACCCGGCCACCAGCATTGGGATTCATCTTATTGATCCGGGTACTTGGAGCTACTTCCGAACTTGGGGGCACTGTTAGGTATTCTTCCAGCACCAGAATCAATGGGGATGTATCTATAATTTCAGGAATGGGATTCAGCAACCCTCCTGGTCGATCATTTGTCTTGCGTCGCTCCGCATTGGAAAATTTATGAATGAATGCAAGGAGGTGCTCCATCTCATCATCCGTAAACATGGCAAAAGGAGGCATGTACTGCTTGTACTTTTCAAACAATTGCACGGCGCGTACATCTCCATCCTGGATCATTTGAGGAGAATTTTTGATAAACGCCATAATCCAGTCTTTACTGACTTCTGCAGTAAGGCCGGCAAGATTAGGACCGATGCCATTCTCCGAAAAATCGTGGCAACTTGCACAGTGTCGATTGAACAACTGCATGCCATGCTGCAAATCCATTTCACCTCTTTTGTAGTCTTGATTCGTAAGCGAAAAAGGCTCACCATGATCACCAGACGAACAGGTCAACAGGCAAGTCGCCAGGCCCACCAGAGACAACCAATAGAGGACTAAAAACTTCATGAGTTCAGGTAGTGTTAGTAAGTGCTCTAAAATACGTGAATCAACGACATGACATTACGGAGACCAGTAGATCTCAAACTTCTCCCTCACCCAGCAATGCATCTCCTCGATCATGATATCTCCGAAGTCAGAAGCGCAACAACGTCATTTCCTGGTCAAGGCCCGGCTTGTAGGTCTTCCACTCGGTTGTCGACTCCGTTTAGTCCATGCGACAACGCCAACTTGCATCTTTTATAAGCAATAGAATACTCCTTTTCTACTTATCTTTTGGAAAAGAGTTACTATGAAAACCGCCTTTCTGGTCATCCTTATTTCTTTGTCACTAAGTGACTACGGCCTTGCACAACTACCAGATGTATTTAAGATTGTCGACGTCAATGTGGTACCAATGACCGGGGACATCATTAAGTACCGGCAGCAGGTCACCGTGAGCAAAGGCATCATCACTGCCATCAAGCCTTGGAACAGCAACAAGCCAGCTGTTTTAGACACCACCATCATTCCAGCTACGGGAAAATACCTGACTCCAGGTTGGGCAGAGATGCATGCACACATACCGACACCGACTGAAGAAGGCAATACGGACTTGGTATACGAGACGCTTTTCCTCTATCTCTCCCAAGGAATAACCACCATTCGAGGGATGCTGGGTCATCCTTCACATCTCGACCTCAGGGAGGAAGTGATCGAAAAAAATATCGAGAGTCCGCGCATTTACACTTCCAGTCCTTCAATGAATGGTAATTCAATTCCAGACGAAGCGACCGCCGAGGAGAAAACCATTCAGTATGCCGCTGCTGGATATGACTTCTTAAAAGTCCATCCTGGTATCAAGCGAAATGTCTTTGATAAAATGGTGCAGGTCGCAGGTGAGCAAAATTTGCCCTTTGCTGGTCACGTGCCACTGGACGTAGGAATCGAACACGCACTGACTTCGCGATATAAGAGCATTGATCACCTTGATGGATACATAGAAGGACTCGCCCCTTTTGCGTTGAGAAGAATGGGAGGGTTCTTTGGGGTGTCTTTGGCCGATACGCTGGATCTGTCACAGATTGACCGCTTGGCTGAGATGACGGTCTCTAAGAAAGTGGCAGTAGTTCCTACTCAGACGCTGTTTACCCGTTGGCTTGCTCCCGATCAGCTCGAGACCCAAATGCGGGACCCAGAAATGATTTACATTTCTCCCGCAACACGATTCGGGTGGCGGCAGAACAAAGAGCAAATGCAGGCCAACCTCAATTTGGGTAGTGGCCGCTATGATCGCTTCTTGGCGGCACGCAAAAAACTAATCAGGAGTTTGCAAGAGGCTGGCGTGCTGATGTTGCTGGGTTCTGATGCACCCCAAGTAATGAACGTACCTGGGTTTTCCATACATCGGGAAATGGAGGCCATGGCGGATGCTGGGCTCACTCCCTACCAAATACTGAAATCTGGGACTGTAAATGTGGCCCAATACTTTCAAAATACAGACCAGCTGGGAACGATCGAGATTGGCAAAAATGCAGATCTGGTTGTTTTGGAGGAAAACCCACTGGAGGACATACGCAACTGCAAGAAGATCCATGCCGTCATTTTTCGCGGCCAGATACTCTCTCGCGATGCCATAGACCAGCGGCTTAGTGAAATTGCCAAAAAATACCAAGAATGAAACGCAGAGATTTCATCAAAACTGGAACCGCCGGTACAGCCATGTTTAGTGCATTCCCAGTGATCAGATCCAAGAAATCATATCGCTTGGTGCTGATAGGGTCCGGTTGGTGGGGAAATAACATCCTGACCGAAGCCATCGCCAGTGGACAAACCTCGCTTGTCGGCATCTGTGACGTCGATCAGAAAGCGCTGACCGCAACACAAGAGCATGTTAAGTCCATCACCAATGATCGCCCTTCATCCTTCACGGACTACCGGGAATGCCTTCAACAGACAAAGCCCGAAATCGTAATCGTTGCCACGCCTGATCATTGGCATGCTCTCTGTGCCATTGAAGCGATCCAAAGCGGTGCCCATGTATACCTGGAGAAGCCTATCTCGCACACCATAGAGGAAGGAAAAGCGATTTTAAAGGCCGCTAGATCGAATGACCGCATTGTTCAGGTAGGAACACACCGAAGGGTATCTCCGCATAATGTCAGTGGTTTGACCTTTCTCAGAAGCGGCATGGTTGGTAAAGTCAGTGCAGTGAAGTGTTTTGTTAATTACGGGCAGGGCCCAGGAAAGGTCGTACCCGATGCAGAAGTACCAGAAGGGCTTGATTGGGACATGTGGTTAGGTCCAGCACCCTATCGAAAGTACAACCCAAGAATCCACCCAAGAGGGTTCCGACAATTTCTTGACTATGCCAACGGAACGATTGGTGACTGGGGCATACACTGGTTTGATCAGGTCCTATGGTGGTCAGAGGAGACCCATCCCCGAAAAGTCTTTAGTTCGGGCGGTCGATTTGTAAAGGAGGATCACTCCGATGCTCCCGATACGCAGTTGGCCATATTTGAATTCGAGGAGTTCGTATTGCATTGGGAACATAAACTTTGCGCACCAAATGCAAACGAGAGTGCCAACGTCGGGTGTTATTTTTATGGATCAAAAGGCACCTTTCACATGGGATGGAGAGATGGTTGGACATTCTACCCGAAAGCAAAAGGACATGCCCCCATTAAACAAGCTGCTTCACTGAACGATCCCGATGGACAAAACATCAAAGAGCTTTGGTCAAACTTCCTGTCCTGCATCGAATCCAAGACTCTCCCTATTTGTGACATTGAAACAGGATATCATGCCAGCAACATGAGTCTTCTGGCAATGATCAGCTACCGCACAGGTCGAAGCATTGAATGGAATGGCAGCGAAGTGCTGGCTGATCCAGAGGCTGCCGCCCTCATGCGCCGCCCCTATCGGGCGCCCTGGGTGTACCCAGAGGTTTGAGAGGTTGAGATTTCGAGATCAATAGATGATGAGAGGTCGAGATAAAGAGATGAGTACGATGATAGCAAGTAAGCACTAGACCACCAAGCAGTCCCAACCTGTGATCCGTGATCTAAGAACAGGGATCCAAGAACCGTGATCCATACTCTGTGAACCGAAATTATTCAACGTAACTTTGTGTCGCAATGTTAAAAGCAAGACTATGATGCGCAAAACTGCCGGACTGCTGGGTATCTCCATACTCTTGTTGGTCAATTGCAGCACGGATGATTCATATCGGAAGGCTGTCTCCGATCCTGCCTTCCTGCAAAGGTCCCTAAAGCAGCTGACGGATATCATTGTGTACGACATTTTTTCTCCCCCAGTGGCCAGTCGCATTTATGCCTACCCAAGTATTGCGGCCTACGAGGCAATGCGACCAGGGCATCTCGAATACCCTTCTTTTGCAGGACAACTGACCGATCTCACCCCTATTCCCCATCCGGATACAACATCTGTCTCCATCAATTATGACATTGCGGGCTTCCAGGCCTTTTGCGTGGTTGGGCGAGCCCTGATCTTCTCCGAACCTAAGATGGATGACTTTATCCAGACGGTGCATGAGGAATATCGAGCCGCTGGGGTTCCTTCACGCATCCTGCGCAGCTCTATTGCTTATGGTGAGGACGTTGCGAAACATATTCTTAGTTGGGCAGATGCTGACAACTACAAACAAACCCGGACTTTCCCCAAATTTGAGATACGAGATGATTCCAGCCGTTGGCAACCCACTCCTCCCGACTATATGGAAGCCATTGAGCCCCATTGGAATAAAATCCGACCCTTTGTCATTGAGGGCCCGGATCAATTTGTTCCGAAGCCTCCGTCTCCCTTTGACTTGACGGAAAATAGTGCTTTCCATAAGGAAGTGATGGAAGTGTATGAGACGGTAAATAATTTGGATGAGGAGCAGACTGAAATCGCCAGTTTCTGGGATTGCAACCCTTATGTATCACACCACAAAGGACATGTGATGTTTGCCACCAAGAAAATCACTCCGGGGGGGCATTGGATGGGCATAGCGCAAATCGCTGCGAGGCAAGATTCTGCAAACATCATGCGCACTGTGCAAACGTTT
Organism: Saprospiraceae bacterium; assembly: GCA_019634275.1. Taxonomy (GTDB): domain Bacteria; phylum Bacteroidota; class Bacteroidia; order Chitinophagales; family Saprospiraceae; genus CAJQNM01. The sequence goes on along the minus strand of JAHQVP010000127.1, from coordinate 7,436 downwards.
GCCCTGACCTCGATAGCACTAGCGGATGCTTTCATCAGCTGCTGGGACGAAAAGTACAGGAGCAACCTGATAAGACCCGAAACAATCATCAATCAATATATTGACGAAGACTGGGTGCCTCCCTTGCAAACCCCTCCATTTCCTGAGTACACTAGTGGTCATAGTGTCATTTCTTCTGCTGCGGCAGTGATGTTGACCGAATTGTACGGAGATAATTTTGCGTACGACGATGATGTTGAAGTTGAATATGGGTTGCCCATGCGCTCATTCTCTTCCTTTTTGGAAGCCTCTTCTGAGGCAGCCGTTTCCAGGTTATATGGAGGCATACATTACATGCCTGCAATTGAAAACGGAGTAGATCAAGGGCGGCAAGTCGGCAGTTATATTGTTGATCAGCTGGAATTCTAGCTTTTTTTTCCTATCGCGGTTAAACCTCTTGCACCGCAGATAGTCCTAAAGGTGTTTACGTTCAACTGAACAACGATCAAACATTAACATTAGTGACATTAATATCGACGAGATGGGAGGATTTTCGACATTTAGCCTTGCGCCCTATTCTGGAGAATGGACAATCGTACATGCAGCACATTTGTTGCGTCGTACAACCTACGGCTCCACTCCGGACGACATTAATCTGGTCGCTCAAATGGGCATGGAATCCGCAATGGAACAGTTGCTTTCGGATGCGCCCCTGCCTGCCTTGCCCATCAATTACCGAAATCCAGATGATACAGTGGCGATTGGTGACGCCTGGGTAAATCAGCCATACGACCGCAGTATTCAGAATCAAATTGGAGAACGCCTGCGTTCGCTGAACGCATGGACCATCGGCAACATGCTAGGAGAAGGGTTGTCCATCCGTGAAAAAATGGTGCTCTTCTGGCACAATCATTTTGTCACATCAGATATTCGAGATGCCTCTTATGTGTACAAGAACGTCACGTTGTATAGGACCCACTTTCTGGGCAACTTCCGATCCCTCACCAAGGAGACGACCATCGACCCCGCTATGCTGATTTATCTCAATGGCCGTCAAAATTCCAATCAGCAACCCAACGAAAACTATGCCCGCGAGTTACTTGAACTATTTACCATCGGCAAAGGGCCTCAAGTAGGAGAAGGTGACTATACAAACTACACAGAACAGGATGTTGCTGCCATTGCCAGAGTACTTACCGGCTGGAGAGATATCGGGTTTTATTCAAGAAATGGAGAAGAGCCAACTGCTGCATTCATTCCTTTTCGGCATGACACCGGGACTAAGACCCTTAGCCATCGTTTTGACAATATTGAGATTGAGGATATGGGGGAAGAAGAATACGCTCATCTCATCGACATCATCTTCACCAAAGATGAGGTGGCCAGGTTTATTGCCAGAAAGATCTACCGGTGGTTTGTCTACTACGAAATATCAAGTGAGGTGGAGGCCGGGGTCATACAGCCCATGGCTGACATACTCATCGCGGCGGACTATGAGATGTATCCGATGGTAAAAGCACTGCTCAGCAGCACCCATTTTTATGATGCATACGCCCAGGGAGCCATGATCAAGAATCCACTTGACTTTACGATTAGCTTATTCAAAGAACTTCGGATAGATCTTGGAACCGAGATCCTAGAGCAATATGGCTGGTGGAATCGGATTGCTCGCCTCCCATTTCTACTAGAGATGAGATACTACGATCCTCCCACCGTGGCGGGTTGGAAAGCATATTATCAAGAACCGCTCTATTATCGCTCCTGGATAAACTCAAGCACCTTGAGTTTTAGGTATGTGATCAATCAGACCTTGATCAACGGGGTCCGAGTAGGAGATCGTACACTCAGTGCCAATCTTCTTGACCTGGTAGCGGACATTGAGGATGCCATCGATCCCAACAAACTCATTGAGGGCATTGCTTCCTACATTTTACCGGGAGGCATCACCGAAGAGCAGCTTCAGGATCTAAAATCGGCACTAATCCCAGGTTTACCGGACTATGAATGGACGGTAGAGTACGAAGAGTTCCTGAGTGATCCATCAAATAGCGAACTCAAAGGCAGCATCGAAAATCGGCTAAGAGCAGTCATGAATGGCTTTGTTAGCATGCCAGAATATCAACTAAGCTAATTTCCCACCAAGAAGTACTAAAAGAAATGAAACGCAGACAGTTTTTACGTGCCGGATCCTCTTCGATCCTTTCCTTGCCGCTTGCCTTCCAGGGCATTAAGATTGGTGCCTTCCGCAACACCATCTTTGATCAACTGCTTTCCGATGAAACTGACCGGGTATTTGTCTTAATCCAGATGAATGGTGGAAACGACGGCCTAAACATGGTCATCCCACTCGATCAATACGATAAGCTGATGAATGTACGCTCAAACATTATGCTTCCCGAAGCAGACATCTTGTCACTTACCGATACGCTGGGCTTCCATCCAAGGATGACGGGCATGAAATCGCTGTTTGACGATGGTCGGCTTAACATTGTCCAGAACGTGGGGTACGAAAATCAAAACCGGTCCCACTTTCGATCGACAGACATCTGGGATACAGGCTCACGTGCGGAAGAAGTACTTACCTCGGGTTGGATCGGTAGATTTATGGATCAGCGACATGCAGGATACCCAGAGGGATATCCCAACGAAGCGAATCCACATCCCATTGCCATTACATTGGGCCCCACCGTAAGTGAGACATGCCAAGGCATGGCGGCCAATTTTTCTATTGCCATACAGAGTGCCGACTCTCTTCGCGAAATCCCTGGTCAGGATGGACAACATATGCCTGAAGGCCCTTATGGACTGGAGTTGGAATACATACGTCAGATCAAGAGGCAGACCAACCAGTATGCAGATTTGCTGGTGGAGGCTTCCGAAAAAGGAGTTAATCAGTCCAGCCTATATCCAGACCCCGGAAACAATCAACTAGCCGATCAATTAAGGATCGTGGCTTCATTGATAGCAGGTGGGCTCGAGACTAAAATCTATGTGGTCAACATCAATGGCTTCGACACGCATGCCAATCAGGTAGAAGATGGCGACACCACCATTGGAGATCATTCCACTTTGCTGGGCTGGTTGTCAGAGGCCATGGAAGCATTTATGGACGATGTACAAAAGCTAGGGTTGAGCAAAAGAGTCATCGCTGCAACGCGGTCTGAATTTGGACGAAAGATCGTTTCCAACGGTAGCTTTGGGACCGATCATGGTGATGCAGCTCCTCTAATGGTCTTCGGTGAATGCGTGAATGGCGGAATAATAGGAGAGAACCCCATCATTGGTGATCAAGTGGATCCCAGAGATGGCGTAGCGATGCAAATGGACTTTAAGAACGTGTTCGCAAGCATTCTGGTCGACTGGCTGGGAGCAAGTGAATCGGACATTGCTCAAATTTTCTCACACGATTATCAGCATCTGGACATCGTCAACCCCTGCGATGCTACAACACCAGCGCGCGCTGCCCAGGAACGAATCACAACCCTCAAGGCATATCCAAATCCATTCATCGATCGGCTCGTGCTTGAATTCCACTCGATGGGTGGGCATGCGGAAATGGTGCTTCTCGGTGCGGACGGTCGGGAAGTCAGTCGCTTGGTTGATGGAGCATATCAAGCAGGACCACACCGTCTCGAAATAGCTGTACCAGAGATGCCAGCAGGCATGTACTACTATCGATTTCGGCAGGACCAAGTCTCTACTGGAGGATCCCTTGTGCACTTTTAGCATAGTAGTAAATCTCTTTAGGCAGCACTGGACCCGCTCGCCCCATTTCATTTGAAATCGTGAAACATGATTTCAAGCAGCTACAGCCATTGGGAGTGTTGTTTGGATGGCTCATCAGTCCATCCTTCTTACACTATCTCTAGAGACATTCCATTTCCTTTCTCTACGGATCGAACGGCTTACCCTCCAATAAATCCTCGTAGCTGTAGTTAGGCGCTTTGTCCTGCACACTACCTTGCAAGGACTGTAAGAGGTATCGACCTTGACTCAAAGGCAGGTATTGAATCTGCACCGTGGAATCCTGCTCCAAGACCTGTAGCAACGTGTCCAATGGTTCTGCTAGATCACACTGTACTGTACCCTCAAAATGCATGTAGGGGGCCATTTCTAGTCGGATGGGATATTGGTGTCCCAATACATCCACCAGATCGGCAGTACCAATCGTATGAGCAGGTGGAGGAGGCGGAATAGGAGTTACGGGTGGTTCAAATTTGTGTACTAAGAACTCACTTCCATCATAAGAAGCACTATCTCCAGGGCTAAGTTCTGCATGAAGGGTATCATCAATGACTTGAAAATCAACAAGACCTTCAATATTTTCTGCGCTTGAAAGATGAGCCTCGGCAGAGAACTTAAAGATCGTACCGAGAACCTCTACACGGGTGAGGTCGGACAGCACATAAAAGGGTTTCTCCGGCATGCTGACAACATCAAAAGTTCCATCACCCTCGATATAGACCTCTCTGTGCTCTCCCATAAGAAAGAACTCGTTCCTTAAGTGTCGAACAGATGAGCCTGCTTTTAGGTCAACCTTTGATCCATCTGGAAGGATGTAGACTGTATCAATTGATGCCGCTTTGCTGATTGTACGATTTTCGAAAAAGAGCATGGTCAGCACGGCAATGGCGCCTAACATAGCGGCCACAGTTACTACTTGTTGCAATCGACGCAGCAGGGCACTTCTCCCCTTCCCTACACCATTGTCAACTCCATTTGCGGAGGATTGAACACCATTTTGAAGAGGTACGGCAGGTGGTCGCACTTGAGACGAGTCTGCTGTGGCGCTACTCTCGATCTGCCTTTCGATGCTGCTCCAGGCTGCCTCCAGATCCACCGGCTGGTTGCCATAGAGAGTACTTGCGGTGGACCAAATCTTCTCGTAAAAAAGTATCAGCTGGGCATCGTAATCTCGGTCCGAAGCAAGTGTTGCTCGGATGGCACTGAAATCTGGATCACTCACCGAAACGAGATAATCCAGCAGCCTAGACTCGAAACTACTCATTTGACCACGGACATTACAGCTATAAGACGTATGAAAAACAAGAAGTCGCAACCTCCTGAGCGATATTACAATCGGGCTTTAACCTACTGAGCGAGTGGACGTCCGATCAAGTAATCTTGGAAACGGTAATCTGGCGTCAATCCCTGATCAATTGCCTCTATGCGATTTAAATAGAAAGTACCTCTGGTGTCCACAAAATCCAACCTTACGGTTTCGTTTTGCGATAAATCCGCTAAAATTTCCGACAGGCTTCCTCGCAAGTCCACTTCAATTACCGTCCTACCCGGAGAAAGCCCAGGAGAGAGAATAAGAGAGGCTGGATATCGATCACCCAAAATATCAATGAGATCAACGAGCATCACACGATTTCTTGGTGTAGGAGGCGGTGGAACAAATGCAGGGGTGAATGCCAATTCATTCCCATCGTACGATACTTTGTCCCCTGGATTGAGCAGCTGAGCTTGGGATGGATCCTCATTCACTACAAAATTGACAAGACCGCTAATGTTTTCTGATTCTGAGTAAACTCCCTCCGCTCGATAACTAAACTCAGTCCCCAGAACATCGACGGTCGTGCCAGAAGTGACAACTTTAAAGGGATGATCTTCATCTCTTTCGACATCGAAGATGGCTGCACCATCCAAAAAGACAATCCTCTCAGATTCAGAAAAAGCTTCTTCACTCAGATATCGAATCGTAGCGCCATCGCGAAGTGTCACCCTGCTGTCATCGGGCAGAACGACCTCCTCATGCTCAGACTGAGCAACTATGGTAATGTAGGGGTTCTGAGGCTGAAGAAAGTAGAGTGCAAATCCCAAGACGAGTAAAAAACTCGCTGCCACTCCAAGACGCCAAGGATAGAGTCCCACAATCTTTGGCTCGGATACGCTCTCCTGAACTTCACTACCTCCAATAAGAAGATCAATGCTTTGCCAGCCGGAGTCTGCATCAGCATCTTTCGAAGCTTTCAGGACATCGGAGAGCTCCCACAGATAGGACAATTCTTGAAAGTCTTTGTCATCGACAAATTCCTGAGGGACTTCCTGCTGTCTTTCCTCAGATATGACAAAATTTAATATGCGATCTAACTTATCCATTGCGGGTCAAATCGACTTTATCTTTCAGCAAATCCCTCAGCTTCAGGAGGGCATTTTTCATATTGTACTCCACCGTACGTTTTGAAACACCCAAGAACTCGGCGATCTCCTCATAGGTGAGTCCCTCCTTCTTGCTAAGGATAAAAATTTCCCGCGTCCTGGGCTTTAGTTGATCTACCGCCCAGCTGATCTGGGCAGCGATCTCGGCCCCACCGTCATCCCCTGATTTTATGGTTGTTTCGAGCTCCTGCCCCTTTGAGTAGCGCTCCGTGTGGTTGGTTTTGCTCTTCTGTGACCGAAAGTGATCGATGAGGGTATTTCGTGCCGATTGGAAAAGATAGCTTTTGGCCGAGGAGGTCAGCTCAATGTCCTCTCTCTTCTCCCATAACTTAACAAACGTCTTTTGGGCCACCTCCTGAGCAAGGTCCCAATCACGCGTCTGACCATGCAGATAGTTGCAGATAAGGTTATAGTGCTCCTCAAAGAGTTCCTTAAAAGCCCTACGATCTATGGTTGTTGCAGAGTTCAAACGTATGCGTTAGTGCAAATTCAGTGGTATCATCAAAGATTTACCTCAAAAATGGTACAAATACGGTACCACTTTCACTACAATTGGAAGACATCTCCATTCAGAAACTATCTGCAAATATAGGGTTTCTGGCGTCCCTCGCAGCATCCGAGCCGAATCTCGAAACAGTACTCCCGACAATGTCCTCCAAGGTAGCTTGATCGCCGATCTAGAAAGCGCAATCTCTTTTTGTCCATGCTCGATGCATTTGCTAAAAAACTGCTATTTTCTACCTCGCATTCTTAGCCTTTTATAGAACTGTAATAGAACTGGACAAAATTGCTGTCAAATGAAAAGAAGAACGTTTATCAAAAATTCTAGTGTGGCTGCCGGGGCCTCTTTGCTGACCGTACCCAACCAAAGCATCATGGCCAAATCATTCATGGCGAAACGCAGAGTTGCGCTGGTGGGTACCGGAGTTAGGGGCATTTCATTTTGGGGCAAGAACCTGGTGGACCGCTACAGCGATCTGATTGAATTTGTCGGACTTGCTGATCGTAATGAGGGCCGGCTGGCCTTAGCCTCTCAACACATGGGTGTCAACTGCCCGGTTTTCACCGATTTTGATGAAATGATGCGGACCGTATCGCCGGATCTCTTGATCGTAACAACAATGGACTCGACTCACCATGAATTCATCATCAAGGGTCTGGAAGCAGGTATTGAAGTCATCACCGAAAAACCATTAACCACCGATGAAGTAAAGTGTCAAGCCATTATCGATGCGGAGGCCGATGCTGCTCACCCTATCATAGTAGGTTTCAATTATCGCTGGTCTCCTCAT
>JAHQVP010000126.1 GCA_019634275.1 Saprospiraceae bacterium | reverse complement strand
TGGCATACACCACGAGCAATAGATACAATGGCCGATTCTTCTTCATGCGCCCTATACCACTTGTAGAATGGATCGACAAAGTAATGATTTTGACCAGTGCCCCCCTGCACACGGAGTCCGCAGGTGATGCAGTTCCTTCAGACGGTCAACTCCCCGAGGCAGCTCAACGCCGCCGACTTAGCTCTCTAAAGCCAGCTGCTATTGGTTAACCCGCTTGGTAAACATCTTGTGAATGATGGTCCAATGCCCTGCTGCCTTAGCCAACATGAAGTAGTCGATGTAAGGCGTCTTTGCATCCGGGTGCGCAATCTGCACCTTGGCCACGGCTATGTCGTTCTCGAAGTCAATGTTGATGATTTTTCCGAGTTCTCCCGTCGGCTGTCCTTCTTTTGTGTCGGTGATGTAATCTGCTCCACTCCAGACCTTCACCTCATTGTCCTTTACGTAGTACAGATTGAGATCGGGGTGAAAAGCCTTCTTGAGGCGTTGTGGTTGACCTTTTGTAGATCCTTCAATGTAGTCCATCAAGGTTTCCGTGATCTGCTCTATTTCCGTTTTCTCGGATGCTTCCTGAGCGGATAAAAGCGGTGCAGCTCCGACCAGGAGCAGCACGCACAATGTCTTCATGCCATTCATAATTTTTCATTTTTAGGTACCTCAAAATATGGAATCCTGAGCAGGAAGACATAGCAGTCTCCCGAGATGAATGCATCAAGCCTCATCTCGGGAGGGTGGCTATTTTTTCTTGGTTTTGACCTTGATGACTCCATTGGGTGCATTGTACTTCTTCGTGGCTTCTTCACCCTTGACTACCTTGATGCTTTCGATTTGATCAGGTGAAAGGTGATCGATGCTGTCTCTTGGAACCACTACACCATCAATGATGATCATTGGTTCCAAACTTTCGGCAGCATTTCCCTGAATTTTGATGCTGCCCTCCTTTAAGGCATCGGGATCTACCAGGCCTGATGCGTACGCTTTCTTAGAAGTGATCACAATAACATCTCTTGGGGCATTGTACTTCTGCATGGCCATCTCATCCTTCAGTACATCCACTGATGAAATTTTATCAAAATCAAGCAAATCAAAAACATCTGCATCGTATGCTTTGCCATCGATATAGAGGTCCGGCTTGACTCCATTATTGATGAGCATCGACAATTTGGGTTCTTTGTGTTTTTCGTTGGTCTCCGGCTTCTCCTGCCCCACTGCAGAGCCCAGTCCCATCATCAAAAGGACGACTACCAATAATGCGTTTTTCATAATATATAATTTTATTTAAATGTGTATTTAGCTGTTTATCTAATCATAAGTCACATAAATAGTAATGACTTCATCCTGATAAAACACTTCTTTTGGTGCCTCGGCAGGTTGTGTTTCTTCGATCCATGCCAGCGCTTCTTCGAGGGTTATGGAAGTAGCCGAGTCCTCCGCTTCGTTTGAGTCAGAAGTCATGAGCCGAGGCACTCCTACCGCCAGCAACAGCAGCACGCATGCGGCTGCCGACCACCAGGTCAGTCGCTTCCTCCTGCCGTCGCGTTTAAGCGGAGAGTCCTGCCAAAGTACCTCGGACAGACCCGCCGGAGCTTCTTGTCGTTTATGCTGCACAAATTGCACCCACGTTTGAAATTCCTCGCCATGAGAATCCGCCTCCTCGAATAGGGACTTCTCCTCACTTCGTGTAGTACGGCCTTCGAGGTACTTTTGCATCAATCGCTCGTGCTCCGATTTATTCATAATTGTAATTCTTCTTCAAATGCTGTTGAACGAAAGACCTTGTGCGCGAGATAATCACCCGGATGTGCTCCACTTTGAGTCCCGTGACCGAGGCAATCTCACGATACTCCATGCCATCAAGATCTCTCATTAGCAGGATCTCGCGATCCCTTTCCGGATGTTCACGGAGCAGGTTTTCAATAACCCCAACCAGTTCGCGCAAGGCATAATCTTCATGACCTGGTGAGGCACCATAGTCAGATTCGTGAGGATCTTCGACTACTTGCAATCGCTTTCTTCGCAAAACATCCCGGCAATGATTTCGGGCGGTGAGAAAAACATATCCTGTACGGTTGGGATGGTCTTGCAGCTGATCCCGCTTTCTCCACAACTTGATCATCACCTCTTGGATGGCATCACGCGTATCTTCCTCACTGTGGAGCATTCGTTTTGCCATCGGGTAGAGCCGATCCGAAAGTGTAAAAATCTCATCCTTAAAAGTCTTTCTGGTCATCGTCTATTTGGATAACGCAGTGAGTAGCTCCGGCATAACAGGAAGATGGCATTTTTGTGCGACCCATATACCTTGACACCATGATCGCGCATCGGAAGCTGCTCGTACACCTGGATTATATGCTCGGCTCCGGACTGGAGCACACCCTTAGCGGTACAGAGCTACTCTGGCTTCTGCGCCTGTACTCACCCAGGTGTCTTGATGGATAGACTCGTAACAAATCACCATTTCTAAATCATGCTGGTGCATTGCGGCATCGAGCCAATCACTCACAGATCCTTTCTTCTCTTTTGCACTCGTCTATGAAGGCATCGGTGGGAATCACCTTGACTGGGAAGTCAACCACCGCTCTTTGTCCTTCCACCAGGACTCCCAGCCCAAATCTGCATACCAGGGTCCTTGCGTAGCTTCCAAAATCTTGATGTCGGTCTTGATGCCATTCCACTCCATAAGGTGGACCTGCCCTTCCTCATCAATGGCCATATCCCAACCGATGAGCGGTACCATGGGAACCTGGGCGTGCAACTTGAGGACGAGGGATCGGCATGATGCATAGCTTGGGATCTGTTGATCCACAAAAGACGCTTTGGTATCCGGATGTTCGGCAATGCGTTGCCAGGCAGGGGTAAATCCCCGCTCTTCCAGCATCCCGGTGTCTTGATTGACGGGAACACGGATATGACTACTTGATCGGACATGAGCATCTCCTTCTCGACCCAGCCGGAGGTAAGAGCCCCGCAGGGACATCCGACCATGGTGGTCTACCACAGTGGTAATCCGGATCGTAGCCACTGCCTCCGGACTAAGTCTGCGCAAAGCAGGATGCTGTTTGATGTAGGTTTGCACCACGCCATCGCCAAGGGATTCTACAGACGCATGGTCAAACTGATCCTTATCGATTGCAAATACTCCTCTCCCACTGCCAGAACCATCCCGCTTAAACACGACCCGGTCGGTGTGGGAGAAAATAAGGTCTTTTACTCGATCGGGGGCGACGATCACCCGATCAGGGGTAAGCCATAAATGGTTTGCCCGATAGAGAAGATCAGGGAAGTGACCATGCCCAAAGACCGCTGTATTGAACGATTGAATGCTTGACACCCGTCCCGATTGAGATCTGGTGGCTACCCAGGTTCCATAATAGTTGTCTGGTATCCACCCTTCTTTAAAGGATTTGCTGATGGCACAATACACATGTAGCCAAGGAGCATAGCCACTCCAACCGAGGACCTCCCGTGCATACTAGTTCGCCTTGGCCACCAGCTTCGGATCCGTTCTGCCTTCCTTGGACTCAATCTGATGCAGTATGCTGCGTGCTGTCCTGCGTTGATAAGCGTGATATCCTTTCTGATTGAGGTGCTTGATAAATCGTCTCGCCGTTTTCAATATCATATTCCGCTTTGGTTTCTGAACAACCCATTCACCTGCACCACTGAGGCACACATGTCATTGAACATATTGATTAAAAAACTGCCATATTTCTTCTTCAAGGTCGAGGTATGCAGGGTGACCATGGTCACCGTTTACCACCGTATACATCCATAGGTCGTTGCCATCGAGATGGTCCTCATACGCATCAATGCGCACATAGGTGCTGTCATCGTCTCGCTCACTCGGCACCGTCCGCTCGGAGGTCCATTTTGCCCCGTTTTGATTTACCCTAAATGCCACCATGGAGTCCGTTGGCAAGTAAGGGCCATATCCCTGCTGGTCCTCCATGTCTCCTGCCCAATAGGTGATGTCGTCTTTGGTTCCATTGAGTAATAGCAGAGGCACAGGATCGGATTGCTGACATCCATCGTAGACTTCTTTCATCATGCAGCTAATGATGGGTGCGGCTGCCCGGAAGACGCCCGATGTCTCGCAAAGCAAGCGATGACATAGGTCTCCTCCATTAGAAAATCCCACGATAAAGGTTTGCTCTTCGTTAAATCGATGCTGCTCTTGAAGCTTCACGGCCAAAGCCTTTATAAAGCGGACATCATCCACGTCAAAATCCTGATGCATCGTATATCCAACTTGCCAAAAGGCATTGCCCTCATCATCGAGAATCCCCTGTGGATAGCACACCCCAAATCCATACTTGTCTGCTACGGCATCAAAGTTAAGTCCTTGTCTGGTGCCTTGCGCACTACCGGAATACCCATGCACAACAAACACCAAGGGACTTTGTGGATCAAGGGACTCCGGTAAATGCAGAAAGTAGGTCCTCTGCCGACCATCCACCTCAATGGTTAAAGCAGTCTCTTGACTACAAGCAGTGAGCAACAATGCGATGCTTACCAGTCCCCAACCAAGCTGGAGAACGGACCATCTCCAGGTGCGCCTCTGCGGGGGACATGCACTTATCGGCACAAGGTTGTCAGTATCTTCTAAAACGATCATCAGGGTTCCTTTACGCCGCGACCGTATTCCTTCAGGATCTCCATTACCCTATCCTCTGGAAGCTCGTAGACCGTCGTACCATTCTTGCCGATCATGGTCTCGGCGGCGACCAGGGCATTCAAAATGGACTCTTCTGTGGCCTGCGCCGTAGCTTCAAAGAAAGGAGACATTTTATCATTTGGAATCATCTGAATCAGCTGGTCTTCGTCACGACTTGCGGCTCCAGGATTGGCCGTGGAAAAGGCGATAAAGATGTCTCCAGAACCATTGCCTCCGTATCCTCCTAATCGGCTGATGCCGATCGGTACCCGGCGCGCTAAACGTTTTAGCTGATGAGGAAGCATGGGGGCATCAGTTGCCACTACCACAATGATCGAACCACGGTCCTCATCGGATCTCAAGGGATCCCATTTCGGCATCAGGTCTTTGATCTCTTTTCCTACCGGCACCCCTGCGATCGTCAGGGATCGACGGCCTCCGTAGTTGGCCTGTACCAGCACGCCTATTGTATACGTACTGGAATCCACCCGGATTTGTCGCGAGGATGTTCCAATGCCGCCCTTAAACAAATGGCAGATCATTCCTGTTCCTCCCCCCACGTTCCCTTCAGCGATGGGACCTCCCTGAGCACTGTCCAGAGCAGCAAAGGCATGTTCTTTCTTTACGTGAAACCCGTTGATGTCATTCAGGTCTCCGTCGTAGGTTTCGGCAACAACCGGCAACGCCCAAAAAATATCGGGTTCATTGGGCAAAGGATCGAAATGACCATTGGTAAACTGCCACTCCACAACCGCATCGCGCACCACACCGACGCTGTGGGTGTTGGTGATCATCACGGGCCCTTCCAAAAATCCTGATTCTTCCACCCAAGTGGTACCCGTCATTTCGCCATTGCCGTTGAGACTGTACCAGCCGGCAAAAACGGGGTCGTATGTTCTTCCTCTTGGCAGGATGGCCGTAACCCCAGTCCGCACCGGCCCCTTACCAACCATCAGTCTACCTTCACCCGAAATCAAGGTCAGATGGCCCACCTGAAGTCCCTCAACATCGGTGATGGCATTCCATTTTCCCGGTTCTCCATCCAGAGGAATTCCGAGGTCTCGAGCTCTTGGTGACTGACTAAAGGCCACATTGGCCGCAACGCATAGCAGCAGCACCACCGCGATATATTTTGACATACTCATGTTGATCACTTTTTATGCATGTACCGACCTACCGCTTCATGTTTGCGTTGGCAGACCGGTCCACTATTATGCTTTCCGAAGCAGTGTATGCAGGTTAAGAATTTTGTCTCTTTTCTCCCGCACTTTCCCCCAATTGATTTCGGCGCTGCTGTTCGAATTGAATTGCCTGCCCTCTTCCATCGACCACAAGATGAGATGCAAAATGGCATACACGTGCACCATTTCCGCTTCCTTTGGAGTCAACTGCAGCAGTCGCACCATTTCGGATACATAGAATCCGCCAGCCTCTTGACCAAACCAGCATGCTTGCATAGCTCCAATCGCATCGACGTAGTCGCCAATAGACAAAAAATCAAGATCCACAATGCCGTTAAACCTTCCTTCGTGAACCATGACGTTTTTATAGTTGATGTCGTCATAGAAAAGGCCAGGCTTCACTTGTCGAAAATACTCTTGATGGTCATCAATTATCGCATCGTAGATGTTGAGGACTTCTTCATTTAAGATTCCCACCTTCTGATTCGTCTCGGTCAAATTGTTCTTCCGCTCTACGACACGCTTCCAAATGTCCACATCGAAGGAATATGGAAGGCCCTTCTGTTTCAGAAAAGTGGCGTCCTTCGGCAGGGCATTGAATTTCCGAAGAACCGTTGATACTGATTCTGCAATGGCAGTCAACTGCCCATCCTCTAGACCATCGATGACCAGGCCCAGATCTTGTCCCTCCAGCTTTGTTTGCACTTGATAACAAAACGGAAAGTCGACTTTACTGTAGTCCTCCGCAATGATCTCTGGAGTACGAATCTGCAGCTGCTGAAACAAGGGAAGATGAAGATGAGTCCCATAGATTTGGTCTTTTTGTGCATTCATTCTGAGGATGCAAGCGGAGGCATCAAAACGCAGCTCATACACCTCATTGCACAGGCCAATGGTCTTATGGAGTATTTCCCGAGGTGCGCTTTTGAAATACTTCTTAGCTATGGCCACTATGGCATTCCTATCCATTGCTCCTATTTACCAAGATTCTGCACTCTATTCTAAGCCGATAGAAGCACCTAGCCATCTGCCAAACGATGTCCCCTAGGGACATACTAGATGGGAAGCACTGCGTCATTGCTCTCGAATGGCAGATACTCGATAATCCGTCTCTCCTACTGAGGACATCAGGCACATCTGGTAAACCACCATCTATGGTATAGAGAAACGCCAGATCTAAGACAGCGTTTGACGGAATAATTCGCTCACCCAGCTGGAGCGAGCGCTGATGTGGCATGACAATCATGGACCACATCAAGATCTTCTTTTTTCGGCACTTCAATGGTGCTTGGTAACGGATGGCAGAGATCTAATAAGAAAATCGCCAGTATGCAAGTGTCCCTGCAATCCGGAAAGCGATACATCTCTGATGCGTGGGAAGCGCTGTGGGATTTAGGGTAGAGGGATTTGGGGTGCAATCAATCGTTGATTAATTCTAAATGCCTCGTTACTCGTTTCGATACATCCAAGACGGTTCTCTTCGTCTTAAAGACGTTTTGTTGGTCGTCTTCTTGGCACTTAAGAACGCATTCAGTTGCTTCACGAGAACCATAATGTTCTTTTTCATTGGTACATCATTTAAGTCAATAAATACGTCAAAGGTTTCTCTTCCTTTTACGAAAGTAATACTTTCATCTATATTATCAAATTATACTTATAGGTATTTTTACTATTTCATTAGATCAAATAACTATCTACTTTGATACTGCTCCATTTTGCATTCAGCGCGTCTCCTGCTTGATGCATTTATTGTTCTGGCATAGAATCGCGAGGGGATGTCCATGTGAAGTGGACAACCCTGGGTAATGCATAATTGAGACGTCGAAGAGACAGCTCAGTGCTCGTCTACCCATAAATCCAGTCACTTTGGGAAACAACCGGCTTTCGGTCTATGTCGGAAAGCCATGAGAGTGTCTGGTCCTCAGATTTCTTGGGTGCTCCCTATTCGGAAACAGACACTGGATTCTGCTTCTTCCCAAAACCAAGGCAGCTCTTAGGCCTGCCCGGACCTGCAGGTAGAATGATTACCTCGCATATGGTAGATCGTTTACTCATTCCATTATTCGAAATCGGGTCTCTGCGATCGTCTTATCCCATTGCATAGTGAGCAATCCTTCCTGATTGCCCAAGTCCCGAATTTGAATCGAAAATTTCTCGCGTGAATGAGGGGAGGTCGAGGACTGCATCGGGACACGGGCAAAATCGTATTCTTCTCGGTAAGCACTCCCCCACGCTCCCTCTTCCGAATTGAAAATCAACTGCCAGCTAGCGCGTGAAGGAATGGTAAATAAATTATAGGTACCCCTGGGAATCTTCACACCCGCTATCTCCAGGCCACAATCCAGGGTGATCCTTGTTGGTGTACCTGCTCCCGTCCGCCAGACTTTGTCATATGGAACAACATTGCCAAAAATTTCTCTTCCGCGCATGGAAGGACGACCATAGTCCATCGCAACCGTGCACCCTGATATCTTCGCTTCAAATTGCTCATGTGGCGAGGGATCACCAACGATCTTCTTACTGGAAAATCGCTCCGTAAAATCTTCCAGGTTTACCACAGGGACTTTCGCAATCGTGTAATTCCAGGGTGACCCCATGGCATCGATGTATGAGATCAGCCCATCGTCGTCCAGCATCAGGGTAATGGCAGCGGTGATCCCGCTCCTAAACTCCACCTTGTCGCGAGCTTTACGTTCCAATACCATCTCATAGTCTCCTATGATGTAGTTTAAGAACGTTAAATCCTGAAGCGTGGACTCGTCCTCCATTCTATTTATCAGCCATTGCCACTGGCCAATTACCGGGATCCAACCGCCAAAGAAATCCATGCTGTTCACGTGATGTAGAAATTGCTTTTCTCCCTCTTGATCCAGCACGCGGAAATCAACAGTTTCTGGGTAAGCATGCATGGTGATGCGCATAGGTAAGCCCGTCTGGGAAACCAGGGGCAACGAGGTATTGGCGAGATCAAAAAATTGAACATCCATGTTCCTAATCGAGCCATCTTCATTAAAGTAGTAGGAGAAATGGCGCAGATGTGGTTCAGGATAGAGATGTATGGCGCGACCATAAAGATGACGTCCCGCTATGGTGAAGGTCTCGACACTTGCCGTGTCGGATCCCCATTCAGCAACAAAGCTGGCGGTATACGTCTGGGGAGATCCTTCAATAAAATGGGGAGTTAAAAACTGTGCATGGGCGCCTAGGACCGAAATCAAAAACAGCACCAGTAGACTATATCTTATCATAGTGCTCTTTGCTAATTGGTGGATGTCAGGTGTACGAAGAGGCTTATCATGATCTCGGGAGCATCTGCTTAATTACAGGATTGAAGTACGCTACATTCAAATTACGCACAACTACGCATTGGACAAAATGGCCAGGCCTAATTTTCCCGATCCGTAAGTGGCTTGAGGGTGCCGCGATCACTGATTTATCCCAACTTGTGTTTGGTTCCCATTTATATTGTCTAATTTATAAAAGGCTTTTTCACAAAACCCAGACAAATGAAACAACTTATACTCAAGCTCTTGCTGGTGATAGGACTTATCTCCAGCGCAGGCATCATGGCCGTACATGCCGAAGTGCCTTTCGAATTGCTCATGGCTGAAATCACCGGTACGGTCACGGACGAAAATGGAGATCCGCTGATTGGTGCCACGGTCACCGTAAAAGGATCCAACGTGGGTACCGTCACCGATCCTGATGGCTCCTACCGCATTGATGCTGAGGTCGGTGACGTGTTGGTCTTTTCATATCTGGGATATGCTGCCCAAGAAATTACCGTGGGAACCGATCCCATTCTCGATGTGCGACTCTCGGGTACGACGATTCTTGAAGACGTGGTCGTAGTGGCCTATGGTACGCAAAAGAGATCGGACATCACCGGATCAATAGCCGGTGTAGACGAGGAGGAATTTAACCGAGGAGTTGTCACCAATCCCGGTCAATTGCTGCAAGGCAAGGTGGCTGGAGTCAATGTCTCCAACGTAAGTGGCGAACCAGGTGCCGCTCAGAACGTGATCATCCGAGGCATAGGGAGTTTACGCTCTGGTACCACCCCGCTCTTTGTCGTGGATGGTTTTGTCCTGGACAATTCTTCTGGGGGCCTCGCAAGCAATCCCCTTAACTTTCTAAACCCCAGTGACATTGCAAGCATCGATGTACTTAAGGACGCCTCGGCAGCTGCCATTTATGGCGCTCGTGCATCCAATGGGGTGGTAGTCATTACTACCAAGAAAGGCAAAGTCGGAACGACAGAAACCAATGTGTCCGCTTCGACGGCCTTCTCGAACATAGCCAAAACAATACCCGTTTTCGGTGCCGATGAATTCAAACGGCAAGTCGGTGCCATCGGCGGGAGGTTGGAAGATTTCGGGGGTAGTACCGATTGGCAAGATGAGCTCACGCAGACAGGGATATCGAATAACCTCAACCTCTCCATGAGCGGTGCTGCCAATGAGCGATTTTCTTACTATGCCTCCGCTGGCTATCAAGACCAGGAGGGCATCCTAAAGAACAGCAACCTCAAGCGCTATTCCGGAAAGCTCAACATCAATCAGACCGGTTGGAATGGCCGCTTCAATCTGGACCTCAATTTGACCGCAGCCCATACGGAAAACTTACGCCCCAATATCGCTTCGACTCTGGTCGATATGCTTGAGTTTAACCCTACCCTAGCAGCCAGAGATAGTCAGGGAGAACCCACGCTCCTTGATGAGAACAGAATAAATCCACTGGCGCGCAATGAAATCTATTCGGATATGGCGGCCAACAACAGAATCCTGGCCAATATCGCACCATCGCTCGAAATCGTTCGCGGACTTACCTACAAATTGAATTTTGGCGTGGACTACTCCTCCACTTCTCGAGACATCCAGTGGAGACCATATGCCCAACTGGCGGATCTCGCCTTTGGATCGCTGAATACCATTGAAGTACAAAATGAGAACCGGCTGGTCGAAAACACACTGACCTATGAGACCTCCGTTGACCTCCATCAGATAAATGTTCTGGTGGGACATTCCTACCAAAAGTTTATCGACCAATTGCGATCCACCAACTTTGAGCGATTTGCAGACAATGGCATTGATCCCATCTTTCAAGACCATACCAGTCCTGATGATCAACGTACCATCGTCAACAGCCAGGCGGAAGAAAACGAGCTCCAATCCTTTTTCGGCAGGATTAACTACGGCTATGATGGAAAGTACCTCCTGACGGCCACCATGCGGGCAGATGGTTCTTCCAAATTTGGGGGCAATAACAAGTACGGATATTTCCCCTCCGTAGCCGTTGGTTGGAACATTACGAAGGAAGATTTTTTCTCCAGTTCTTTATTTGACAATCTGAAATTTAGAGCAAGTTGGGGGCAGACTGGCAATCAGGAAATTCCCTCTAAAATAACCCAGGAAAGCTTTAATGAGACACGATCTCCGAGTGGTGGTGCATCCAACAACACCTATCCTCTGGAGCCCGGTCAGCTGACTTTAGATCAGTATCCGTTTGGGGTGACCTTTAGCCGACTGGCCAATCCAGACATTCAGTGGGAGGTATCAACCCAAACGAACGTCGGTCTGGATTTTGCCCTTTTGGATTATCGTTTGACCGGAACGATTGACTACTTCAGTAAGGTGTCAGACAACATCCTGCTGGAGATCTCCCCTGCTGACCCCATCCAGCCTACGGCCACGTTCTGGACCAATATCCCCAACATGGAGATTCGAAACAATGGACTTGAATTGGCGCTGGACTATAGCAGCAATCCCACCACGGACCTGCAGTGGAGCATTGGAGGAAACATCTCCCTGATCAACAACAAGATCAAAGATTCTCCCTTTTCGGTTCTTGCAACGGGAGTGGCACAGGGAGCAGGACAAACCGGGGCTACGATCAATGGCTATATCAATGATGAAGCGATTGGAGCCTTCTACATGCAGACCTTCAATGGCATTGGATCAGATGGGCTCAACTTATTTGCCGATACCAATGGAGACGATGCCATACTGGACAACGACCGAACCGTAGTCGGCTCTGCCTTGCCCAACACGCTCTACGCCTTCCATATCAATCTCGAGTATGGGGGATTTGACCTGGGACTCAATTTCAATGGCGTAGCGGGAAACAAGGTCTACAATCACACGGCCATGACGAGTTTTATAAAGGGCAAGCTGGCCGTATCGTCGAATACGACCGACTTTGCAGTGGAGTTCCCCAATGAGGAAATCACCAACTTTAATGAGGTCTCTACACGCTTTCTGGAGGATGCGGACTTCCTCCGGCTCAACAACCTGACCTTAGGGTACAACATAAACACGGAGAGCATGGCCATCAACGATGTAATTAAGCGGGCCCGTGTTTCGCTCACTGGCCAAAACCTTTTCGTGCTGACGCAATACAGTGGATTTGATCCTGAAGTAAATACAGGCAATACCGCGGGAGGCATTCAAACCTTTGGCATCGACAGGTTTAGTTACCCATCCGCGCGAACGATTTTGTTGGCCTTAGACATCACGTTCTAATGATTACCCCTCACCAAAAATTTCGAAAGACAATGGCAAAGCAATTAAAATACAAGCTAAGAACCGGGATCATCTGCTTATTTGCGCTGTTTGGAGCGCCCTGGGGATGTACCGATTTAGAAGAAAATGTGCTGGACGAATCCTTCCGAGGTACAGGGCAGGCAGAAGCCATTAGTGGTGCCATCGCTCCCGCCTATGGATACATGCGCCGCGGAGTATGGAGACACACCATCTATTTTGGTCTGCAGGAAGTCACTTCTGACGAGGCCATACTTCCTGCCAGAGGAGGCACGGATTGGTTTGATGGAGGCAAGTACATTGCCCTCCATACGCATCAAATGACCCCTGGCAATGGCGTGGTGCGAGATGCCTGGAACGGCGTCACCACTAACATATCCCGAGCGCTGAGCGCCATCGAAGTGTTGCGCCCTCTGGCAGAAGGGGGAGACTCAGAAGCACAAAGTGCGCTCTATGAGATGATCGCCATGCGGGCCTACCTAAACATGCTCATGATGGACAGCTGGGGATTGGCTTTTCGTAAGGAGAGTTCGGTCGAGACGTCTACCATCCTGAGGGGACAGGAAGCCATCGACTACATCCAAAGTGAGTTTGAGTCGGTCGTCAACGTCATCAACACGGATCGCGGACCCGGCAGATTTACCCAAGGTGCCGTGTGGGGCCTCTTGGCAAGGCTGCACCTCAACGCCGGGGTCTATCGAGATCCCTATGGCACCCCAAGTTTTGAACAAGCCGATATGAGTAAAGCCATCGAGTACTGTGATCTGATCATCAATTCTGGAAACTATCGACTATCCCCAGAATACTTCGATCTGTTTAATGACGACAACAATGGTAACTCCGAACTCATCTTTGCGCTGGACCAACGAGGACAATTGTCTAACGAACATGGCCGCTGGGCCTATTGGTCGGTTTCTGGTGACATGCTGGCCAGACCTGAATGGATCGCCGATGGCAATCCCGACGGCACCAATGGCCCTGCCATGACCCCCGATTTCTACCAAACCTGGCTTGATGCGTACGGTGATGTGGATCCCGCCGAAGCAGACGCCCGCTTCTTTAAGCGCAATGTCATCATACCAGAGGAGATAAGCGATCTGACGGGACTCTCACCCGCCAATGATGACGACAATTTCTTCTGTGTACCGCCGCTCGAGTTTCAGATGGATCGAGGCATATTGCGCGGCGTACAGTGGGGTCCTAGAGAAGGGGCAGACGGAAACTTCGTTGCATGCGACGACGGAGCAGCCCGGATCTATCCGGTTCGCGAGGGAGCCACGAGCTCCATCAGAGAGGGCGAAGAGGAGGTGTATGTGACGCACGTCCCTAAGATTGATTTCACGACAGAAGGAAGCTTCCACAATACGGGTTATCGATACGCTAAACATCAATTCAGCAAAACGTCTTCTAACGGTACCGCCAGGAGCAGTGTCGACTTGGTATTGTTACGTCTCGGTGAGGTGTACCTCAATCGAGCAGAAGCTAAGATGCGAATAGGAGACACTGGTGGAGCACTCGCAGACATCAATACCTTACGGACCTCACGGAATGCAAGACCCGATCAGACACCTGCCGCATTGGCCAGCATCGACCTCGAAAGACTCTATGACGAACGGGGTTTCGAACTCTACTGGGAGGGACACCGAAGAAACGATCAGATACGATTCGGAAAATTTGAAGACACCTGGACGGAAAAGAGTAGCACTTCCCCTCAGAAGCGACTGTTTCCTATCCCTCAAAGTGCCATTGATGGAGCTTCTAATCTCGAAGGATTTCTGGTCCAAAATCCGGGCTATTGATGGGATAAAGCCAAAGGCATGGTCGGTCTAGAGCGAAGGGCAGCATCTACTTATCCTTCATCCAGACCGGCTTAAATGTGGAAGCATGTGGCTTGCTGATGATGTCTGCATATAGTTCAGGACGGCGTGCATTGCGATAACGGTACCCACCCGCCTTGTGTATCTTGTCCTTCGTGAGCATGGCCAAAGCAATATCGTTGTCAAAAGACCTCACTTCGCTCATGACTTCGCCATAGGGGTCGATGATCATTGAATTGCCATTTTTCAGATGCTCGCCATCGTATCCAATGGGATTGGCAAAGGCATAGTACACGGCATTGTCATACGCCCGAGCAGGCAACCATCGCATCAACCAACTGCGGCCTTTGGGGCCATCAAACTCCAAACGCAAGGGTACGGGATCCCGGGCCCGCTCCTGCCACAATCGATCGTCGACATAGCCTCTTCCCGGCATCGCTGACGGGGTACACCCCGTCACGTGAGGTGCAAAAATCAACTCGGCTCCCAGCAGCGTAGTGGCACGTACATTCTCAATGATGTTGTTGTCGTAGCAAATCAATATTCCGCATTTCCAACCCAAGAGATCAAAAACCACATATCCATTTCCGGGGCTCATGTGGGAGCTGATGAAGGGATGGAGTTTTCTAAAACGGGCAATCACCTCTCCACGATGCACGCAGAGATAGGTATTGAAGATTTCCGTACCCTCCCTTTCTACCAGTCCGGCAAGTATGGCCATTTCGAGATCTTGCGACATCCTGATCAGCTCTCGGGTGCTCTTTCCACCGGGCACCTCTTCGGCCAATTCCATGATCTGGCGATGGCTCAAGTCTCGGGTGAAGGTGTATGCCGTCACGCACATTTCGTGAAAGCAAATGGCATTCGCGCCTTGCACTTTTGCTTTTCTAGCCAAACGTTCCATGGTGGCCAGATTGGTCTGCTTATCTCCGTCAGCAGGTTCGAATTGAGCAACGGCTAGTTTCATACGTAATCATTTTGCTTGGGGCACTGTAGGTTTCAGTGGGCCTGCCAAGAGACCAACGGCGTTACATGTAGACGGCCCAATGAAAAGATAGCACAAAATGCCCCACTGTGCGCCATACACCATATGCACACCATACTTAAGTGAATCGTCAATTTAATTGGCATTTACGGAAGATATTAACTAGATTTAATCGGCATTTACGAATCATATCATGAAAGGGACGCATTTGGGAGAGTTTGAAGAGCTCGTATTGTTGGCAGTGGGTGTCCTTAATGGAGCAGGGTATGGCGTCCGCATCTATGATGAAATAAGGGAACAAACGGGGCGTACTTGCAGCATCAGTACGATTCATTCTACCCTCAACCGACTAGAAGAAAAGGGATTTATTTCTTCCCACAGAGGAGGGGCGACCGACAAGCGAGGAGGACGGAGCAAACGAATCTATACGATCAACGGCGCGGGTGAAAAAGCCCTGGCCAAAGTCCGTGAGCAGCGCGAGAAGCTCTGGCAGTTGATGCCCAAACACACCTTAGGCTATGGGTAAAGCACCACCGAATTGGGTATTTCACTTTCTGCGCATCACCTGCTCCGCTCGGCATCTCGACGAATTGGAAGGCGACCTTCTGGAGTTTTACGAACGAGACGTTGCCTCCGTTGGCCATCGCCGCGCTCAAAGAAAATTGATCTGGAGGGTGCTGTTATCCCCTCGCCTCTACCGTTTGCCCTCGCTGCCATCTTTTGGCCCATCCTTGATGTACAGGAACTACTTTAAGGTAGCGGTCCGATCAGCCCGCCGATACAAAGAAGCTTCCTTCATCCAGATCGCCGGACTTACACTGGGTTTAGCTGCGGTGCTCTACATCGCGCTCTTTGTAAAAAACGAACTGGCTTATGATGCCTTCCATGCCCAGGGAGACGACATCTATCGGGTACTGCGATTTGATCCCATCACGGGAGCGCGAGGCCACGCCACTTCTTCCCGACATGGTCAAACGCTGCACGCGGAATTCCCCTTCCTGACCGTCTGTCGATTGGGCAATGACCCCGTAAAACTCGGAGAACAATCCACCACTCTGGTGGAGCAGTTCTTCTGGACCGACTCTACTTTTTTTGATGTTTTTACCTTTCCGGTGCTACAGGGAGATCCAAGCACCGCCTTGACCGGGGTCAACCGACTCGTGATCACCCGATCGCTGAGCGAACAACTTTTTGGTACGGTGCAATCGGTAGGTAAATCACTGCCCGTCAAGGTGTACGATGCCGATCGTGAATTCCATATGGAGGTATCTGCAGTAGTGGAAGATCCACCACGGCACTCCCACATTCAATTTCGCGCACTGGGTTCGATGGGCAATGCGGAGATGATGTACGAGCAGTTGGTCTCCAGTTGGGGATTTTCGTGGCTCAGAACGTACGTGTACGCTCCCAACCAATCCATCCAACAGGTCGAAGCCGGCATACCGCAATTGATCACGAAGTACCTGGGAGACCAGCCCCCGGACAACTTTGGCATCGCCTTCCAGCCACTCCATGAAGTCTACCTGCAATCCAACGACATTCCCAAAAACACCTTCGCAGGCAGCCTGCGCAATCTCTATATTTTTGGCTCCATTGGTTTAGCCATCCTACTGCTGTCCATTCTAAACTATGTTAATCTATCCTCTGCACGAACCTCAACAAGGGTGACCGAAGTCGGCATCCGGCGCGTACTGGGATCCAGAAAAAAGCACATCGTCTCACAGTTCCTTTTGGAATCCGTCTTCTTTTCCGTGCTTTCCGGTGTGCTGGCTTCCCTAATTGTCATCCTGGGTTATCGGGGACTCAATGGACTCTTCGATCTGCAGCTGTCACTTGGTGTGGTGACACCTAGGGATTGGGGCTTGGTTTTCTTGTGCTTTGTGGGCATCGGTATCCTTGCCGGCTTGCTTCCCTCTCTGCTGACGGCAAAATTGCCCTCGCTGCACAGCGATCATGCCGCCTTGCATTTTCGGGTACACAATTGGACACTGTCGAGAAAACTCTTTATTGGATTGCAGTATACCGTCACCCTCATATTGCTTGTTTCCACGGGCATCATTTACCAGCAGTATCAGTTTCTGCGCAACTTTGATTTGGGCTTTGATGCCGAGCAGCTCATACATGTCCCGATCGAGGATCGCCAACTTCAGGCTCGTCTGGGCAAACTGAAGAATGAAATCAAAGCACTGCCCAGTGTCATTTCCGTAACTGCTACGGGCGAGGATCTGCCGAGTCGGTTGCAAAATACGTGGGACCTTAGTTGGAGTGGCATCAATCCAGCAGAGCCCAGAGGAATCGACGTTGTGGGGGTCGATCGCGACTATTTTGGGGTAGTCGGCGTGGACTTTGTACAAGGCCAGAATTTTCAATATGATTTTGACATCGATTCCGCTCACAGTGTTGTGCTCAATGAGCAAGCAGCTGCACTGATCGGCACGGACGACCTTATCGGCAAGAGGATTCAGATAGGCCAGCGAGACCGGACCGTGGTGGGCATTGTACAAGACCACCATAACCTGACACTCCACTCCAAACTGGTGCCCATCGCCTATTTTGTCTTCCCTACGGGTTTCCGGGTGAGTCCAGACAACCTCTTGATCAAGGCAGCACCCAGTCAAATCCCCATTCTCATTGGTCAGATGCAAAAGACCTGGGAGCAATTCTCTCCAGATCCCTTTACCTACAATTTTGTGGACGATGCTTTTGCTGCGGCCTATCAGAATGAGCAGCGGTTCAGTCACCTTATTGGATCGTTCTCTTTCATAGCCATCGTTATATCCGTTATTGGACTCTTTGGTCTGATCTTATTTACCATCCAATACAAACTGAAAGAGATCAGCCTACGTCGTGTTTTTGGTGCCTCTCAGATGGAGGTTATCCAATTGCTCAGCAAGGAGTTTGTACGGGTTTTCGCCCTAGCCATTCTATTGGCTGTTCCGGTGGCACTCTATTTTATGAATCTTTGGCTGACCGACTATACCTATCGCATAAGACTTAGCGGAGTATCACCCGCCATCGCCATTCTTCTTTGCGCCCTCATCTCCGGCTTCGTGATTTATGCACTGGTTCAGCGTACGAGTCGCGTCAATCCCAGTGAGATACTGTCGGAATAAGCACCACCATCGTTTATGTTAGTGTTCTACTGCTTTTTTTCTGGCTAAGGAAGCATCGAGGCGCTTGAGCTAAGAGAGGTGCTTTGATGTGGAGCCATGGTTTATTGAAAATCATCCATCTGGATCAGTTCTGACCGGTATATCTAAACCTTCCACGCTCCATCGCATCGCGTGATCGGCATGCAAGCGGGCGGTGTCAAAGATGGGCATGACGACATCACTCTCCCTAACCAGCAGCGGCAATTCGGTGCATCCTAAGATGATCCCTTGCGCTCCTTGACCCACCAACGCGTCCATGATCTGGATAATCTTGTTTCGCGATGCCTCCGTAAATTTTCCGTGCACCAATTCATGATAGATGATGTCATGGACCACCTCCCGCTCCTGCTCCCCAGGTACTAAAACGTCCAGGCCAAAATTAAGCGTCAATGTGTGGATGTAGAAGTCCTTTTCCATGGTAAATTTAGTCCCCAACAGGGCTACCCTTTGTAAACCAGACTGCACGATCGACTGTCCAGTGGCCTCGGCAATGTGGAGAAACGGAATGGTCACGTGGCGGGTGATGTAGTCGCTGACCAGATGAATTGTATTCGTGCAGAGTACGATTAAGTCCGCACCTGCTCTTTCCAACTGCAGTGCTGCATCTTTCATCAGCAGTCCGATTGCATCCCACTCCCCTTCGAAGGTTAAACGCTCGATTTCTGCAAAGTCCACCGAAATCATGATGCATTTCGCGGAATGTGCACCTCCTAAAATCTCCTTGGCCCGAACATTTAGATGAGTATAGTACCATCTGGAGGACTCCCAGCTCATGCCTCCGATCAGTCCGATCGTCTTCATCCCTATACTATAGATTGTTTAAGCCCGCTTTTCCCCGATACAGTTGCATCACTTCCTGGGCGTCTAGTGCCTTATCAAAGATCGAAAGTTCATCCATCATCCCCACGTACCCCAAGCCGAGCATGATCTTTGCCTCTTCCTCATTCCATGAGAAAGGGTTATGCACATGCTCCACCACTCCTCTAGCTTCTCCGTTTAGGTATAATGTGCAGGAGGAATGTTTTGTGTTCAGCGCATGATAGACCAGGACGATGTGTGTCCAGCTTTCCCCATCGAAGGGAGGATTATTTACCTTAACCACTCGCTGGGCCAAGGCTGTGTCGCCCTCGTCATCATCATGATACCACGCCTGCAAATCTCCCAAAACCCCCATGCGAAATGCCCTGGGCTCATCATCGGTAAAGTCCACCCACAGCGCCGCATCATCAAAGCGGGCATCCGTCAGATTAATGGGATCGCAGTACCCCGCGGCAAGCTCCTTTTCGGGATCTACCTTGAGCCAAAACGAACAGCTGCCACTCCAGGACCGTGAACTGTATCCCAGATTTCTGAATCCTTGAAAATAGACGGCAGAGGAGTGCGGTTCTGTAAAATGCAATGCATCGCCCACCCGCCCCTTGCCTGTGGCCAGCACTACAGCGGGGTCGTGCAAGCCCACTTTGGCTTCCTCTGTCTCCTGGAAATTTTTTGCCGTGTAAAAAAGCGAATCTCCGAGAGACACCTCCGCAACGGCCCCCTGGTCAAACGAACAGAAAAATATTACGTGGTCTTCCAGGGTGGGTTGCTGGGCACAAGCCAGCCACGCCACAAAGAAAAGGATACCTGTTATCCTGCTAAATGCACCTGCCATATCTGTCATCAATTTGATTTTCTGCATCACGAGGATCTGCCTTTGCCCTATCCACATCGGTCAGAACCTCAAACCATAGACAAAGCTAGGTCTCCACTACCCTATATATCCAGCCTCCAGTTTGAGCATTTTTGATGACCTCATTGAAATATCCTCAGCTACGGTCTCTGTGGTATGTAGGCTATCTTCAATGGCATGGAACTCAAGTACTTTAGACTGATCAAGACCATTCAGGAAGAAGGGAGCATCGCCAACTCCAGTCAACGACTCTTCCTCACTCAATCTGCCCTCAGCCATCAATTGCGCGATCTCGAAGAACGCCTGGGATACAAAGTATTTCTGCGCACACGCAACCAGTGGCAATTGACGCAAGAAGGCGTGGAACTGTATAAGCTGGCCAACAAGCTTTTTGCCACGATCGACGACGGCTTCCATGCCATTGAGCATATCCGGGCAGGATCGAAGGGATCCATCAAATTTAGAGCCGAATGCCAATCCTTCTTCCACTCCATCCCGGCATTCATCCAGAAAATGGGCATACTCTATCCGGAAATCGACATCGAGATAGCCCTAGGAGCGACGCACAAGACAGCCTCCCAGGTCCTCAGCGGAGAGATCGATGTGGCCATCGTGACTACTCCCCCGACCTCTGATGAGCTCTCCAGCATATTGGTTTTTAAAGACGAGATCTATGCCCTGATGCATCGTGAGCACCCCTTAAACCAGCGGGAGTACCTGGATGCCGAGCACTTTGCCGACGTACACCTCTTGATTAACTCCTTCCCCTTGGAAGGTGTGGCCATCTACACACAGTTCTTAAAACCGCACCTCATACATCCAAGCAAGATCTCCGCCATTCCGTTTACAGAAGTCACGTTGTCGATGATCAATGCCAACATGGGAATCATGTGCGCCCCCAAGTGGCAACTTCATCCTTTCAAGATGCCAGACGATCTGATCTTCAAGCGCATCGGAAAAGAAGGACTAAAGCGTCAACACCATCTGGTGGTCAGAAAGCAGCATCGCAATAAAAAGTACATGCACGACTTCATCATTAATTTTGAAGAATCCTTTTTGGGATCGTCGGAACAATGGTGAGATCAGGTGCATGCCGTAGTGACCGATCCGCTATTATCGCATAAATGGCAGGACCAAGTGACTGCGATCGACACTGCGATCCTCCGACGGGAGCAATTGGCTATGCTCCAAATAGGCCCCATCCGGATAGGCTCGATCAGCCAGCTGCAAAAGGGCATACAATTCCATTCTGTTGACCTCGCTTACAGTAGCCGTTGGCCACGCTTTCTGGGGATCCGCATAGGGAAGCAAGTTGTCGAGTGCCGCTCGGAGTCGAGAAGTCGGCTGCTCGGCTTGCCACAGATCCACGCCCACTGACTCTGCTAGATGTGCAGCCAGATACATGGCGTGGAGGTTAAAAATGCTATAGAAAAGTGGACGAGTCCTTGCCAACTCTTCCGGCATTGTACCATCCGGTCTGATCTGCTCCCGTATCCGGTTTTGCCAAAAGCCGTTTGCGATCTGGATGGCCTTCTTGTGATTGTCTGTGTAGAGGGCAAAGTACAACACCTGCACGTCATAAAACGTCCCATGGTTGTTCTTAGAAGCCGCCTCAGCGAGGGCCAGCTCGTCTGTGGTAAGCCACTCCAGATAGGAGGCCGCCCAGGCTTGCAATGCTTGCATCTCAGCAACCCTTAGGGCGGACGACTTCTCGATCAGCAGGGAGGGCCTCGAGAGCCCGGATGAGGACTCGGCCATCCAAAACTCCAGATTTGCTGCCGTCATTATGTCCCGGTCTACACTGGGCATGGTTAAGGTTCGGATTCATCCGGGTTTCATCTTCTAAGAACCAGGTACGGAGCAAGTCTGCTACTTTATCAGCATACTTTCCTTCTCCAGTCAGTGCATACGCCAATGCCAGCGTTTCGCAATTTCGCCCCAAGGCACCAATGCGCGATCGATCTGACGCTCGGGGGCTCTGGCTCTCCGGATTAGTGATTCCATCTCGTCGGATGTAGGGCAAGCCGTCTGACTTGGTCGAATCGGGCCACCAATAGCGGCTGTAACTCACATAGTCATGTCTATCTCCACTTGGCGGCATCGCCTCCTTTTGCATCACACTGAAGGGGCCCTCTGCTAGGGCCTGATCCGCCTCCTTCACAAGCTCCTTAAAGGCAGGTAAAACATGCGGATCTTCCACGGCAAGGAGCGTTCTGGTCCTGTCCAGGTATTGCGCATCGGTCAAGAGCAACTCTCTAGCCGGTGGCTCCCGCAAATCCCTGTTGCACCCGGAGGCTGTCACAAGGACAAGCAGGCACAAGATCAGCTTTGGACTTGGCATCATCCGGCTACCATAGAGGATGCTTTGCCGAAGCTGGGCTGGTGCAATCGTCCGGGTGACATACCAGGCTGGGTGGTGCGCCAGATCCCACGGTTGTGCAGCATCGGCTGATCTACTGTTCATCTTCTTTGTAGACTACGATTTTTCCACAGGGAATCTCCACCCTTCCGTGGGGGCCCATGGCAATGTGATAGAATAGGTCATCGCCCTTCATCTTCACTGCCGATCGCGCTGGTCCGCCGGCATGACACGCAAGCGCCACGACGTAAAACATATGCGATTCATGCTTATCGATGGTTCTGTGCGATGCCGATGTCTGGTTCCAATTGGTCCTCACAAAGGACCGCATACCGGTCAACCCATAGTTATGCAATGGCAACTTATCCATGGTCATCGTATCGGGTGGAACGAACAATTTTAAATAAGCGTCGGAGCCCGCAGACAGGGGAAAATCATCGCCAGGAAAATGGACTTCCACACCGATGCTTGCATTGGTTCCGTTTATGATTCGAGTCCAAAATCCCACAAAAAAGAACTCCTGTCCGGTCGAATCCACATATGGCAAGCCCGGTTCTATGTTTCCTCCCTTCGGCAAACTATTTTGGATGGTCATCCATTGTCCATGCGCTAAGTCGTAGGTAGTATCTGTATGGAGATAACGATGGCCGCTTGCGCTTTCCAACTCATGAATGAGTTCCCTTTGTCCTTCGATGGTCATGGACTCCTTCTGTTCGCTCGAGCTGCGGCTCAGGCCACACGCACACAGACATGTGCACCCCAAGAGGATTATAACCAAATCACTTTTCATCAACTGCCCTTTCTACCACCCCATTTTACCGGAGTCTTATGCCGTTCTTTTTCATTCCGAAAATAGCGGCTTACGTTCACATGCTCAAGGTGATCTTATAATAAGGCACTCCTGTCTGCGGATGACTCTATCTCATTTTGATAGTCTGACTGAATCAATTCTATCTAGTATCAGGAAGGGGAATGAGTTCTATGGCATATAATTTGCCTCCGGCGGCACCCTTTTGACGGCAAAAGGGTGTCAAAAACCGCGACTGTAAGCATTTCTTAACGGTCATAAGCTGGCGATTGTCGGCACAAAATAAACTCGCTGTTAGTTTCTGATTTTCAGGCGAATACGCTAAGGATCCGCATTGTTTATTCCTCCCTCTGGCCTCACATTTAGCTCATACAGCATTTTGCGCTCATCGACAATCACTCACCTCATAACCTAAAATGCTTAAGGCCGATTTCACACTCCGATCATAAGGAACGACAAAAAGTATTATCCACTTACTCCGCTATATCGTTCTGGTGCCAGCCCATTGAAATAGTACTTATCCCTTCGGATCAAAGAGGGTTTCCTGTCGTTCAATGCCCTATTTCTGTAAAAGCGATAGAGAGAGAGCCATAAATTGGGTCGACATTTTATCAACGGCCATTTCGACGAACCTATCTTCATCCTGATTTCGATATGCCTTAAGGACAAATCGACCGGTATTAAAAGGTGGAGGGTACATCATCTATTTGCAGATACCTCGATAAGCGGAAAGGGTGCTGGACTATGCCGCAGCAGGCGACTGATGAGCACTGCCTTGCAGCAGTTTGCGCAATAGCGAGATCTGCCCAAAGTGATAGTAGCTGTGTTCTATGAGGCCGTCTATGTTTCGCTCGTATGTCCCATAGGCTTCCTTGACAAAGGGTCTGCTCCATTGGCTATCCGGAGTATGCATAATCTTATCCACCAGCGCTTGCGCATGCATCACGAAGGCACGGACGCGCTGGAGCCAGTCTTCTTCTGAACGCAAAGGTTCGGTGTCCCAGCTGTATTGGTCGCGTATCTCTAAGTCTCCCCCATTAAACACGTTGAGAATGCCACCGACATAGTAGTCAACATGAAAGACCAGTTCTGCTAAGGAATGGTGATTTCCCATCTTGCTGTTGGCCTGCTCCCACGAGGTATTATTCAATTGTTCCTGCAGGTTGGTTTGTGCTATCCAGGTGCCATCGAGTAACACCTCTTGCAACCGACCGGCTAAGTATTTGCTTTTCATGCTTTGTGTTTCAGCTTGTTCTATCTGGCGAATGGTAAAGGAGGTGCGCTTATGCTTATCGTGCCTGTATCATGCCTGCCAGATTCCATTTTTAAAGAGCTGAAACCACTTTTCACGTCCCACTTCATCATGCAGGTCCACCACCTTAAAAACTTCGCGGGCAAACTCAATGGGTGCAATTCCGTTGGCGGTGATGACCTGCTGATCCGTAGTCGCCAAAGCATTTTGATATTGATCTTCTCCTTGGTATTCTGGCACCATTGCTTTTAGGTATCCAAGGTCATTGCTGGTGTGCCGGATGTCATCCAAGACTCCTGCCTTGGCCAAAAATGTGGTAGCGGCACAAATGGCAGCAATCGCTTTCTTTGACCCGCGTACCCGGAGCACGAGCTCCCCAATGGCGGTCGGGTTCTCTCGTTCCCACATGGTTCCCCCGGGCAGGACTAACAGCTGCAATGCTTCCAATTCCACCTCACTAAGTGAGCAATCGGGATGTACGTGCAGGCCTCCCATGGACTTCACCGGTACGCCCTGCTCAGAGAAATAGATCAGTTCGTGATCGTCGCTTCTGGTCAGTTCAGGGGTCAGGTATGCGATCTCCCAATCAGAGTAGCCATCAAAGAGGTATACGTATATCCGTTTCTTCATTTCCGTATGATTTCTATGGTCATGCATTCCGAGTCCATCACATTGCGGACGTCGCTACGTCCGAGAGGGGATGGTGGTAAGGCCGTCTGACCACAACCTGGGGTCAAATCGCTTCCAGGCTTTCCCCTCTACTCCCCCATCATTTCTTGGGGAAATCCATCCTCCACCAGGCGCAATCGTATGCCATGTTCCAGCCAGGCCTTTAGCCCCGACAGTACGAAGGTAAAACCCTTGGTCGAATCTCTCACTTGGCTTACCTGTTCGTCATCGTTGCCTAGAAAGTTGAAATTTCGAATGGTCACAAAGGTCAGCTGGTCATTGACGGCCTTAAACTCCCAAACCACCTCCGATCGGTGCATGCCTTCTCCCCATTCAATGTGGATTTTCTGGTGCTCGATGATTTCCTTCACGGTTACGGGTACAACCAGATGGTACATGTCCCACTTCCACTCCACCTTAGCACCGGATACCAATCTTCCGGTACCATGAGTAAACCAAAACTTAGCGGTGATTTCGGGATCAATAAAAGCCTCGAAAACGGCATTTACCGGCTTTCGGATGCCCAATTCGGCTTGGGCAAAATTGTTGTCTGCTGTCATGTCTGTTTGGTTTATTTTGACCAGAGGCACGCCACGTCACATTGTCTAAGAAATGGCAGGTAAACTTTGGCATACTTCGTTGGTCTTGGTTTCGCATGCTTCTCTCAGCGGGTTGGCATCAAGTTCTGTTTTTTTATGGGTTATTCACTCACCATTTCCTGCAGAACCCCTCCTCCATACTTCCAAATTCCGCTTCTGCCTCCAAACCAAATGTTGTCCTCCAAATCGCCAAGTATGAAGAGAATATCTGAAAAAGTCTGACCATTATAGTTGAATTCAGAGAAATGCTCACCATCAAAGACACATAGATTAGCCAAATCTGCACCTAACCACAGGCTGCCCTGGTTGTCTTCATGAATGTAGCGGATTCGCTGATTGCAAAGACCATCCTTAATGCCATACGTTTCAAAAGATTTGCCGTCAAAGACCGTCAATCCAGAATTTCTATTTCCATTAAAGCCCATCCATATCCTTCCCAATCCATCGCAGTAGATCGTCCTTACTTGATTATCACTCAGTCCATCATCCACTAAATAATTAGTAAACGCCTTCCCATTAAAATGAGTTACCCCTCCATTTGACATTGAAGCAAACCATAGATTCCCATTATGATCCTTTTCAATACATGGAATCCAATTTTGATAAGAACCTTCGTACTTCCAACCAATCTCCGTTAGATAAGGTTGGAATTGATTTCCATCATACCTATAAGCACCCCCACCACCCGTTCCAATCCACAGATTGTTTTCATTGTCGGTCACTAATGAATGAACTGCATTGGGGTTGAGCACTGGATAAACTGTTCCAATCCATCCACTGGTGGTATCCTGATAGGGCAGCGCGATATGTTCAAATTGGCTTCTATCGTACTTGGTCAGGCCGTTCTGTGTTCCAAACCAAAGATTACCCTTTTGATCACCCGCGATCGCAAAAACTTGATTACTACTCAATCCATCTTCCACTGTGAAATTTTGGAATGCATTGCCATCGTAATGATAAACTCCACCACCATTGCTGCAAAACCAAATCGAACCGTCCTGGTCAAGAAAGCCGCTGCAAAATCCATTTTCAGGAACTTCAATTTCGCCTACTTCAGAAGTTCCATGTACAGTTGGCGAGCCCCCATTCTTGTCTGCTTGTCCATGGCAAAACACAAAGGCCATGAGGGAAGTCAGCAGCATTATATGCCCGAATCTCAAGATCAATTTAATTTCATTTTCATGGTTTAAGTAAGCTGTAGCCTTCCCACTTTTGTAGCCTTCCCCATAAATGTAGCCTTCCCACTTTTAGGACAGTGTTCAAAATATAGTTTCTCTTTCAATATCTCTTAGATTTCTATCAATGGATT